>JAICQQ010000457.1 GCA_025937785.1 Polyangiaceae bacterium | reverse complement strand
TCCGCGTCCTCGGATTCACCATCCGTGGCCGACAGACCGCTTCGCTCTCCGTTGACCCAAGGTGGGAGCCCGGTACGGGAAAACCGTACGCCGGGTTCTGTCCGGGGGGCGGCCCGAAAGGGCCGTCCCTACCGGGACGAGCTGTGGCACGAGCCTGCGAGTCTCACTGAATTCGACCGCTTCCTCGAGTCCATGCCGGCGCGGTATTTCCTGGCGAACACGGCGGAGGAGGTGGTCGCGCACGCCGGGGTCGCCCTGCGGCGCGGTGTCGAGTCCGTGGCGGTTTCGTGGGTACCGTCCGCTCATGACGGCATCGTGGGGCTCTGCATCGTCGCCGAAGCGCAGGCCGCGGTCGGCGCCCCCGACGACATCGATCTGTGCGTGGTCGCCGAGGACCGACTCGGGTTGCTGGCTTCGATCGCTGCGGCGATTTCTGCCAGCCACTTCGACATCCAGGCCGCGCAAGTGAACTCGCGGCCCCTGCCGGGGGGCGGCTATCAAGCCGTCGACGTGTTCTGGGTGCGGAGCCCCGCCCATGAAGGAGCCAAAGAACGGCGGCTGGCGCGGTTGAAGCGAGATCTGGCCGCTGTCGTCCGTGGCGACGTGTCACCCGAGACGCTCGTGCAGGGGCGCCTGGCCGCGAGTCGCAGCCGGCGCCCGACCCCGGCGGTGGTGACCGAGGTGCTCTTCGACCATTACGCCTCCAGTGAATACACGGTGATCGAGGTGCTCGCCGAGGATCGCCCAGCCCTGCTGTTCACTTTGGCCGCCGCATTGCGCGAACTCGGCGTCAGCATCGGCGTCGCCAAGATCAGCACAGAGGGCAAGCGCGCGGTCGATGTCCTGTACGCGACCGAAGCCAACGGTTCGAAGATCGAGCCTGGGGAGCGTGCGGAGCAAGTCCGCGCGCGACTCCTCGACGCGCTCGGTGCGGTCCGCGGTGTGGGCGGTGCCGGCTGAAAATCCTGCTGGCCCGGTTCAAGCCCGCCGGGCGCCGCGTCTCCGTCCAGGCCTGGCGACTTTCCTTGGGAGTTGTGGCAATCTCCAGGGCTCTTTGGAAGTTCCGTTGAGCAAGTCCACGAGTCCCCCCCAAGCCGAACCTGCTCCGTTGGCCGAGTTGCGGGCGCCGACCGGCACCCCGACACGGAGGCTGCAACCCCCCGTCATCTTCGCCTACGTGGATGCCGTCGCTCGCCACGGATCCATTCGTAAGGCGGCAGAAGCATTGCACATCGCGTCCTCGGCGCTGAACCGCAGGATCCTGGACTTGGAGGAGCAGCTCGGCTCGAAGTTGTTCGAACGACTGCCGCGCGGTGTGCGCGCGACCGCCGCCGGAGAACTGTTTCTCGCGTACGTCAGGCGCTCTTTGAAAGAGCTGCGCCTGGTCGAAGCGGAGATCGACGGGCTGCGCGCGCTCGTGCGCGGCCAGGTCCGCATCGCCGTTGCCGAATCGGTGACCGGGCGCCTGCTTCCGGACGCGATTCGAAAGTATCAAGAGCAGCACCCGGGCATCGGCTTCTCGATTACCGTAGAAGGGCCCAAGGCGCTCGAGCTTGCGCTGTTTCGCGACGACATCGACCTGATCCTCACCCACGAAGAGCCGGAGGATGCGCGGGTTGCCGTGCTGGCCGCCGCGGTGCAGCCATTGTGCGCTCTGGTCGCACCGGATCACCCCCTGGCCGGGCACCAAGAGCTGCGACTTCGAGACTGCGTGCAGTACCCGCTCGCCATGCCAGATCACACGCTGGCCGCGCGCGCCCTGCTCGAGTCCGCACTCGAGCGGGCTTCGGTGGTCTTCGAACCCGCGATCGTCTCCAACTCGATCGAGACCACCAAGGTGTTCGCGCGCACGAGTCGAGGGGTCTGCTTCTCGTTCAGGATCGGCGGGCAGCCGGATGTTTCGGGTTTGGTGACCATTCCGCTGCAAGATCCGGGGCTCGCGGACGCCCGTTTGCACCTGGCGTGCCGGCGCGGGCGCGTGCTCCCGGTCGCGGCAGCCGCGTTCGCACAGCAGCTGACCGAGCTGTTCGAGACGCTCTAACCTCGCGAACTGCTCGCGCTCGCCGCGCAATTCACGCAGCTTCGCACGCTGGCGGGCGCGCTCTGTTTTGAGCAGCACAGCGAACGCAACTTTGAGCTAGTCAAGCGATCGGGCTCGCCTTTAGCTAGCCAAGACGCTGCGAAACCAGCCGGGCAACGCACCAATTAGGGCGAAAACCCCTAGAAACCTGCATGACGCAGACACGCAATGCGGTGTCTGGTCGCGTAGCTGTGCGCGCCATTCTCAAAGGAAACGCCCCCATGAAAGAAGTCACCATCCACGCAGAACCGACGCCGGTCCCGGTTGCTCTGGACCGCACCGCGGCTGTCATCATCGACATGCAGCGTGACTTTCTCGAGCCGGGCGGCTTCGGCGAAACGTTGGGAAACGACGTGTCGCTGCTGCGGAGCGCGATTCCGCCGTGCAAAGCCTTGCTCGAAGGCCTGCGCGCGCGGGGGGTGTTCATCGTCCACACGCGGGAGGGGCACCGCGCCGACCTCAGCGACGCGCACCGTGCCAAGATCGAGCGCGGCGAGCCCACCAAGCGCATCGGCGCCGAGGGACCCATGGGACGCATCCTGATCCGGGGTGAGCCAGGGCACGACATCATCGAAGAGCTGGCGCCGCGCCCCGGGGAGCCGGTGATCGACAAGCCCGGCAAGGGCGCCTTCTACGCCACCGATCTCGAGACCGTGCTCAGCAATCGAGGCATCGACACGCTCTTGGTGTGCGGTGTCACCACCGAAGTGTGCGTGCACACCACGGTGCGCGAGGCCAACGATCGCGGCTACCGCTG
This sequence comes from Polyangiaceae bacterium, assembly GCA_025937785.1. Taxonomy (GTDB): domain Bacteria; phylum Myxococcota_A; class Polyangia; order Polyangiales; family Polyangiaceae; genus JAICQQ01. Next base: position 167 of record JAICQQ010000457.1, on the reverse strand, counting down.
TCTAGTTCTCTCGGATTGCTGCGCTTCGTATTTTCCGGAGTTCCACGCGATCGGTCTGAAGATGGTCGCGGCTCAAGGGGGCATTTTCGGGTGGGTGACGGACTCGAAGCGAGTGTTGGACGCGATCCGCTAGGCATCCCCTAGGCATCCCCTAGGCATCCACTAGG
>JAICQQ010000330.1 GCA_025937785.1 Polyangiaceae bacterium | reverse complement strand
CACGGCTCCCCGGTAACCGGTATACCGGTAGGGATGACTCGCTCAGCCCCCCTCGGCTCCCCCTCTCGCCCCCCATCGCCCCAAGAGCGCGCCGCCCGGTCGCGCAAAGCCGCCCGCCTCGCCGACGCCTTCCGCGCCAAGGCGGGCAGCCTCTCCCCGTCGAACCTCCTCCTGGCCGTGGAGCAGCTCCCGGTCGACCACGCCGCGTGGGCTCAGGCCGTCGCGGACGCCGGTGTCCCGCCCGCTTCGGACGGCTCCGGCCCGGTCAGTGCGGCCACGCGCCTCGAGGTGCTCCGCCAGCTCGAAGGGGACGTCGTGCGGCAGCTGCGCCGGGACTTCGACGCGTCCCGCGTGGCCCCGGTCCGCCGACGTCGCTCGAGCGGACGTGGGATCAACGCGGCGGCTTGGTTCGCGGCGCAGAGCTTCGGGGGTGGGCGATGAGCATCCACGACGACATCGCGACAATCGAGGCCGCTGCTGCAGGGTTCGCTCCGCCTCCCGTGCCGTTCGCTGTCCTGACGGTCGGAGAGGTGCGTTTCACGGCGTACGATGACGACGCCGAGGATGGCGACGTCTGGTTTCGCAATCGCGAGTCGCTGTTCGTGTTTTGCAAGAACCAGGACGGCTCTTGGTACTGCTCGCTCGGCAGCGTGTCGGAAACCAGCGCGACGCCCGAACTGGCGCTCGCGGGTGTTCTGCGCGCTGTAGCGCGTGACGCGCGTGCCCTCAGGGGCAGCGGAACGGCTCTCGTGATGCGAGGTGCCCAATGAGCGCCGCCCACGACCTTCTCGTCGCCCGCTTGGTCCAGACGATCACGGACGACACCGCGGGCCTCCCCGCCGTCACCCGCTTCGGTCGCGCCTGCCGGATGGCTCGCGAGGAATGGGCTCGAGCCGCCCTGGTCAATGGCGCTCGCCCGCCGCGGGAATCGACGCGCAGGGCAGTGTTGGTCCAGTTGGCCAAAGAGGCGATTCTCGACCTGACCGGCGCCGCGAATCTGCGCGGTGAGGGCGGCTACTTCGAGTGCTTGGCCATCGGTGCCACGCGCGCCTCGCTCGGTCTGGACTACGACGCCCACCTGATTTGCGAAGTGGCGCACCGGGAGCTCGCGGCTGATGCGGAGCGGATTCGGAGGGCGTCGTGAGCCGCCCCTACGTCCTCGGTTCGGTCGGTGACGGCACGCTCCGCGAGGAGCTCAACCGTCGCGGCTACACGGACCACGCGAGCGACCGCCCCGGGTTGGTGAGCGGTCGCCGTGACATCCGCCGGAACGGTCGCACCGTCGCGAGGCTCGACGCCAACGACTGCTGGAGCTGGCTCGCTCGATTGGACCGCAAGGTCTCTGCGCTTCGAGGTGGACTGTGACCCGCCTCGCCCCGACCGCTCGCCCGCCGGCCCTGTCCGAGCGCAGCGCCGCAGCCGTCCGCATCTACCGCGACCGCGTGGCCCGGATGGTCACTGTCGTCATCGAGCAGCACGGCCCGGACGCGCACCGGGCGCTCAGGGCTGCGCGCGCTCTCGACGACGCGGGATGGCACGCGATCGGCAACGCGGCCCAGACGCTCGCGACGCCGGGTGTCAGGACGGCGGTATTGGAGGAGATCGAGGCGCGGGTGGCGACGAGTCGACGGGGGTTGCTGAGATGAAAGCTCGCAAGGAACACCGTGTCGTCTTCTACTCCCCGGGCACCTTCGTGCAGGAGGAGACCGAGCGCCCCATCGAGTCGTGGGACACCAAGATCGCGACGCAGATGGCGGTTTCGATCACGGAGCGCTACGGAGCAAAGCCCTACGGTTTCGTGTTCAGCACTGTCGTCACGGCGGGAGCTGTCCCGGATGGCTTCGGCGGTGAGTTGGAGGTTCGCCCACGACAACTGGAAGCCTCCGGCACCCATTTCATCAACGGTCGCGTGCGCACGATCGACGACGTGCGGCGCGAGGAGCCCGACAGCATCTTGCTCAGCAACATGGAGTGCAATCGCTGGCCCCTGGTCGTCGAGACGCGCAACAGCTACCGCCACGTCGCGGTCTTCGAGGAGGGTCACACCATCGTAGACAGTGACGGCACCATCACCGACCGCGGCGACTCGGAGAAGTGGCGAGCGTACCGGACCGAGAGGATCGCCGAGCTGAACCGGGAACGCGGTGTATGACCGACCTCGACACCCTCACCGGTCACCTCGCCGTCGCCCGCGAACGCCTGGCCCTCGCGATCCGCTGCCTCGAGGTGGCCAAGCTCCGCGACGGGCGCTCGGTCGAACAGCGCCTCATCAGCGTCGGGATGAATCCGATCACCGCGGACGAGATGGTCCGTCAGGCGTCGACATTCGGCCTCAATTGGGAGTCCGTCGTGCGCGCCAGGAAACGCCACGTGCTGCACCTGCAGCGCCAGATTGCGAAGCTCAAAACAGGGAAGGGATTGCCATGAACATCGCGGAGACCACAACCAAGCTCGCCTCGCTCGCCGACAGCATCTCATCGCCCCACGAAACCATCCGGGTCGGCGCTCTCGTGCTCACCCGCCGCGCGCCAACGGACTCGACGAGTGATGTCTGGTACGACTCCATTGCCGGCTCTTTTTGCCTCGACGAGGATGGGTGGTTTTACGCCGGACCGCGCGCCGGTGCGCGGGGTGCCACGCCGCGCGATTGTATGGCCACGGTGGCCCGCGAACTCATCGCTGGGCTCGCACTGGCAGCGACCAGTCGCTGTCCCGGTTGCGGAGACCCGCTCGAAGGCGACGCCAAAGCCTGCGGCGGCGACCACTGCGCGAACGGAGACCGATCATGAGCGCCCTCCTCCGCGCCAAACGCGCCCTCGAACGCCGAACTGGCCCAGTCGAGTTCCGCCGCGGCGCCTCACGCGTCTCCGACGAGCACCCGGTCGAAGTCCACGGCCGCCCTTGGTCGAGCGACGAGAGCGACTGCGAGACGACGTGGCTCGGGGCGGGCGAGACGCACCTCGACGCGCTCTCCGACGTGTACGACACGCTGCGGGCACGGGCGGACATCGAGCGACGGGCGGGGCTGGCGGACCATCTGTATGAGCGGGGTGAGCTGTGAAATTCGTGCTGAACAAAGCGAAGTGGCTGCGAGGGGATGCCAGTATCAGCCAGTTGCACCGCCACTCCGACGGCAAGATGTGCTGCGTCGGGCAGCTGGCGCAGCAATGCGGGGCCCAACTGGAGTCTCTGACGGGCCGGCAAACCGCGCTCGCTCTGCACAACCAGGGCGAGCTGCCGGAAGCGTTGTCCTGGTTGGTCGACGACGCAGAACCAGACTTTGCGGACGACAGCCGCGCCTCTATTGAGGTGTACGGCATAAACGACCTGAGCGGGTTGCCCGACAAGACAAGGATCGCCCAGCTACGGCAAATCTTCGCCCGCCACGGCATCGAGATGGAGGTCGTCGAGTCATGAGCGCCCTGGACGTTGCCATCGACATCGTAGCCGAGCGCACGGACTTCTACGCCGAGGCCGCCGCGGACTTGGACCTCGTTCCCGCGCTGACCGACGACGCCGTCGCGCGAATCGAAGCGCTGGCCGAGCAGCGCGCTGAAGAGGCCGCGAGGGCGTGGCTCGCAACCGAGGCGTTCCACGTGGGCGCGACCGTGAAGGGCGTTTTCGAGAGCGCCGATGTTTTCGACCACATCGACGATGCCATGACCGGCGCGCACAGGTGGGCGTCCGAGGAGAACTGCGCGGTCGAGATTCGCCAAAACGGCCAGGTCGTGCATGTGGCGCGGCCGGCAGCGGGGGCGGCTTAAGGCCCCGGAAGGAACAGGAGGAACCAATGGGAACACGCGCAGATTTCTACATCGGCCGCGGCGAATCCGCGGAATGGCTCGGGTCGATCGCTTTTGACGGGTATCCCGACGGTGTGCCGGAGCCGCTGCTGGGGTGCGCCTCTGAGAAGGAGTTCCGCGACGCTGTGCAGACCGTCGCCTCGGAAAACGACCACTTCACGCGACCCGAGCAAGGCTGGCCGTGGCCCTGGGAGGACTCCGGCACCACGGACTACTCGTACGCCTACGACGATGCGCGCGTCTACGTCACCTGCTTCGGACACGGGTGGATCACCGGTTCGAAGTGGCTCCAGGCGCAAGGAACAGACGAAGCTGAAGAGCTCTTCGGCAGCGACGAGAAGCTGCCGTTCCCCAACATGAAGGACCGTCAGAACGTCACCTTCGGGCAGCGCTCAGGGGTGATTCTGCTGCGTCTCCCGGAGGACCCATGATGACCCTCGCGCTCCTCCGCCTCATCCTCACCGCCCGTCTCGCGGGTTACCACACGACGTTTCGGACCCGCACGGACGGGACGTTCGAGCTCCGGCTTCGGCGGATCGAGATTGTCGAGGCGGAGGGGATGGAGGCGGCGTGACGATCGACTGGAAGAAGTTCGCGGACGAGGTGCCGACGGAGGCGAAAGACGTGTTGGTGCGGTACGAACGCAACGACGGGAAGCACATCTATGAGCCGTGGATCCTCAAGGGTGACGAGTGGGTCGACGGCGTGTCGCCGGACGAACCAACGGGCATCGTGAGCGACTGGGGCGCCTTCGCCAGCAACCTGCGCGCCGCCATGCAGAACACGCGCCTGGTACATTGGGCCTACGTCGACCCGCCGGAGGACACGTGATCATCTTGGAGCAATGCCCCATCCGGCGCTGTCACCAGCGCAAGCGCTCACGCGAGACCCGCCACTACGACGCCATGGGCTACCGCGCGCGCCGCAACGGGGTGATTCTGGCGACGACCAGCTCGCACGAGCGGCAGTGGATCAGCATCGAGCGGGCAAAGCGGGCGCTCGCGAGGGACTGGCCGGGGGAAGAGATTCTGGTGGCGGAAAGCGAGGCGGCGGAATGACGCCCAAGGCCATCGAGCTCTCGCGTCAGCTGGCGAACGAGCTCGCGCGTCCGGATCCGAAACTCGTCGTCGAGCCGGGTCTCTACCAGCGCGGCGAGCTGCAGTATCACCGCATCGCGGGTCACAACTTCTCGTCGCTCAAGTGGGTCGACCGGTCGCTGAAACACTACCGGTACCGGCTGACGAACCCGCCAGAGACGAAACTCTGGATGCACCGCGGAACCGCTGCCCACACGGCCGCGCTGGAGCCGGACCGCTTCCTGTCGGACTACGCGATGTTCACCGGCAAGACGCGCCGCGGCAAGGCCTGGGACGCCTTCGTGGCCGAGAACCCCGGGAAACAGATCCTGAAGCGGGACGAGTACCTGCTGGCGATGGCTGTGCGGGATGCCGTGCGCGCCGACGAGCTGGCCGGTGCTTACCTGCGCGACGGATTCCCCGAGGTGACCATCGTCTGGCTCGACAAGGAGACTGGGCTGCTCTGTCGCTGCCGCGCGGACTGGCTCGCGAAGGGCGATTACCTGGTCGACCTGAAAGGCTCCGGCGACATTCGCCCACGCTGGTTCGGTCGCACAGGCGGGCGCCTGATGTACCACGCTCAGGCAGCGTTCTACCACGACGGTTATGAGGCCGTGACCGGTCGCGCGCCATCGTGCCGGTTGCTCGCCGTCGAACCGACCGGGCCACACGACGTCGTCGTCTACCGCGTGCTGGACGAGCACCTGGACGCCGGCCGTCAGCGCTACCGTGAGTGGCTCGTGGCTGTCGCCGAAGCCGAGCGCACAAACCGCTGGCCCGGCATCAGCCGCGGCTTCGAACAGGACTTCCAACTTCCCCCGTGGGAGGTCGAAGATGAAAACGAACTGGAATCACTAGGACTGGAGATCTGAAAATGGCACACAAGAAACCGGTCGACTGGGACGAGCTGTACCCCGGTCGGTTCATCAAGGCTGGCGAATTCAACGGCAAGAAGGTGACGCTCACGATCAAGTCCATCGACCTGGACGAGCTCGTGGACGACGAGGGCAAGAGCAAAGTGAAGGGTGTGATCGCTTTCGAGGAGACCCCGCGCCAGCTCCCGCTCAACAAGACGAACGGCATCTGCCTCCGCGCGATGTTCGGGCGCAAGGTCCAGGAGTGGGTTGGCAGGAAAGTGATCCTGTTCGCCGACAAGTGGAACGGCGAGGAGGCCACCCGCATCTGGGGAAGCCCGGAGCTGCAGGGAGACATGGCGGTGGAAGTGAAGCTTCCGCGCCGGAAGCCCATCAACATGACCATGCACAAGGCTGCGGCCTGACCTATTAACCCCCCACCGGCCGCCCCGGAGCCGTCAATCCGGGATTTGGAGGAACGATGCTTACCCCAGACGAAATCAACGCCGTGACCGACCTCGGCAAGGCCATCTCGGACATCAACGCCCGCGAGCAGAAGACCCTCGCCAACACGACCCGCCGATACGCGATCGAGAGGGGCCGCGTGAAGGCCGAAGCCATCCCGCGAGCGCTCGAGCTGCACGGGATTGACCTCGAGACGGACCAGGACGTGGCGACCTACCGGGCGTCGGAATGATCCGTCTCCTCCGCGCCCTCCACCGCTTCCTCGGCCACCTGCTCGAACGGCTCCGGGCGTACCAGCTGGAGCGGGGGTTCCGGAACCTCAACGAGGCGCTCGGGGGGTTGCTGGGGGGCGTCCCTACGGAACCCCGAACATCTTGAGCGCCAGCCCGAACAGCGCCCCGAGCATGCCGGCTTGCCACGCGCCGATGGCCAGCGCAGCAAAGGTGCCCAGTAGCAGCCAAGGGCGCCACTTCGGCGGGAACAGCACGAGCACCCGTGCGAGCTTCGGTGGGATCTTGACCGGCATCGAGTACGGGCTCCGCTGCTCCGGCCCGGTCTCGCCAAGCGCCTCGCGGATGTCGTCCTTCGAGATGTAGAACTTGTTCGTCACGACGCTGGGCCGGTCGTCGTCGTCCGCGACGCTGCGCCGCTTTCGACGAATCTTCGCCACGCGCCGGCGCCACAGTTCGCGGGACCGCTCGAACAGCGCGCGCGTTTCGTTACCGCCCATTGACCGGCCTCAGTTCCTGGAAAGCCTCCAAGCGATCGAGCCGCTTCTCCAGTGCGATGCGCGCCTCACGCTCGCCGCTGAGCAGCTTGCGAATCTCGTCGAGCACCAGTCCGTTCCGCCTGGCTTCGTGCAGGCTCTCCGTGCTGGAGTGAGAGAGCGAACTGACGACCTCTTCGATCTTGAGCAGTCGCTCGTCGGTGGCTTGCGCGAACTCTTCGAGGGGGTCGATGCGTGGGGGTCGGTTTGTTTCTGGGTCGTTCATGCGGCCTCAGGTGGCGGAGCTGGCTCCGTGTCTTGGTGTGGGAAAACGAGCTGACGAAGCCAGCTCATGGGAAATGCGGGCCCCGGATCGAACTTCCGACCCGGCGCAATCTCGCTGTGCCCCACCGCCTCCCTCACATACCCTCCTGCCTTGAGCGCCAAGGCGAGCGTCGACACGATCGAGAGCTCCTCCGGTGAGTACT
>JAICQQ010000399.1 GCA_025937785.1 Polyangiaceae bacterium | reverse complement strand
CAGGTGGCGTTGTCGAGTTGGCAAGAGTTGGCGGCTCAGGGGAACTACGCGCGGGCATGGGTCGCGATCCAAGCCCAAGGGTTCGACGGGGTCAGCGAGCGGGCCAACGCGCCGGACCTGATGAGGCTGGCCGACGTTGCGCGCTTCGCCGGGCAGCCTGGCCGTGCAGTTCAGGCGCTCTTGGCGCTGCGTGAGCGTTTTTTTTCCAGCCCGGAAGCGAGGGAGGCCGCCTTCTTGCTTGGACGCGTCGCCGCAGATCAGCAGGGGCAACCGCAGCGTGGAACGCACTGGTTCTCGACCTATCTGGCAGAGAGCCCTGAGGGTTCGTTCGCGCCTGAGGCCTTGGGGCGGCTCTTGGACTGCCAGATCCGTGCAGGCAACCAGCTGCAGGCGAGGCAGACGGCAGAGAAGTATCTGGCGCGGTATCCGAAAGGATCGTACCGGGGCATCGCCGAGCACCAGCTGCGTCAGCGCGCGCCGCATTCGAAAGACTCTGCCGCCGATGCGCCTCGCGTCGACACGACGGAATCGGGTAAGACTCAGTGAATGGCAGGGCCTTCGCGCGTTGACGTCACGGCACCGTATCGGTGCGCTTCGCGTCCGCGGAGGCCGGTGTCAGCTCATTTGCTGTTGCAGCTTTGGACGGCGTTGCTCGCCTTGGGTGTGGTCACGTTCACCAAAGAAGCACGCGCAGATACCGGTGATTCCACACGCATCGTCCTGGTCATGGACCGGGCGGCGCAAAGCCTGGCAACACGCATTGCTACGGAGCTCGGCACGATGGGTTTCGAACCAGTCGTCGTCTTGGTGGAGGGCGAGGCGCCGGAGAGCTTGCCGGACCTCACGCGCCGCGAGCAGGGTGTAGCTGGAGCCAGGATCGTCTTGTCGAGCGACACGATTCGCCTCTGGTTGCTCGACAGAACCACGGGCAAGACTCTGACGCGGGAGTTGGAACCTACTACCACGACACAGGAAGCCCGACTCGCTGTACATACCGTCGAGCTGTTGCGCGCCAGCCTTCTCGAACTGGAGCTGCCCGACGCCCCAAAGGGCGATCGGAGTGCGTCGCAGTCCCTGCTTGCTGCTGCGCGCGTTCCAGAGCCATCAGCACTAACGGTCAGCTTGCATGTCCAGGAGCCAGCCTCCGGCACTGCGGACGCCCGCGTCGTGGCGCCTGATCCCCATGAGCCGCACCCCAGCGCGGAGCGCGCTCAACATGACGTCGCGTTTTTGTCGGTAGAAGTTGGACCCGCCGTGGTCGGGGCACAGGGCGACTTCGAGCCCTTTCTCTCACTGGCAGCCCGTGTCGCTTGGTTTGCGCTGCCCGAGCTGCGTTTCGGCGTATCGTCCTTCGTACCCCTCGCGGGGATGAGTCATGAGGCAGCGGAGGGAAGTAGCGAGAGCCGGGTGACGCTGATCGGCGTGGACACTCGTTGGCAGACGAGACGCGGAGTGCTCCACCCGTCCGTCGGCCTGAGCTTGATGCTGGGCCACCTGCAGACGCGCGGACAGGCAGACTGGGGGTCGCTGGAAAGTGGCAGCGACGAGGCGACTGGCGTCGGCGGCTCACTGAACGCTGGCATCGGCTTCCGGTTGAGCTCGCATTTGTACCTCACCCCCCAAGCCAACGCGGGCGTCCAGTTCGCCTACTTCGTCATCGACTACGGCGAGCGTGGGGCCGCCGCCTGGGGTCCGTTTTGGTGGGCTGGGTCGATCACACTGGAGGGACGATTCGATTGATGAGCCGTGGTCGGGCGCTCACCGGACTTCCATGAAGTGGGTTGCGGGCGAGCATGCATGCTTGCTCGATCGTCACTACGGGTTCGAGTGACAGTCCGAAGCATCATGAAGGAGGTTACGATGCGCATCTTTTCTGCAGTGTGTATTGCTGGGGCCGCATTGGCCTTGTGCCTACCAGGCTGCGTCGCCAAACACGCTAGTGCCCTGGACGAGTCGAAGTCCCAGCTAGAAACGGATGGGCAAACGCCTGCCGATTTGAGCGATCCCTTCGGTTCTTGTGTGGTCGACGAGAGCCATCCTTCATCCTACCCGTTCCCTGGCGGGTGTTCCCAAGGAGGAAGCTGCGATGGTATCAGCAGCCTCGATTGCCTTGCTCCCGACAATAGCGGCGACGCCTATGAGTGTGAGCATGCCGAGTTCTGGAGGTGGTGCATGCACGAGTGTGAGACCGACACTGATTGTCCCCAGCCCGCGACGGGCGACGTGGCGGCCCAGTGCCTGGGTGCCACGTGCCACCTGCCATGCAGCGAGGGGGACACGTGTCCTGACGGGCTTGGCTGCTGGAGCCCCAGCGAAATCGGGGCCTGGTCCTCCCTTTACAGCTCGCTGTGCGTCCAATACTTCGAGCTCACCGACTTCACGGTGCCGCCGTTCCCGTCACCGTAACTCGCGGCGCTTGGGTCTTGGTCCGGAGTCAGTGGATGATGAGGATCCTGGGCATGCCAGTCATTCGTCCAACACCCGCGGAACACAGCGCCTACATATATTAGTCTATAGTGAGGAATTGGCTATAGCGCGTCACGGTGGGGCGTGGCGTGCCACGAACCGGGGGCCTGAGAACCGCGGCCCGATGGGCTGAACCGGTGCCGCCGCGTGTGTGGCCAGAGGTCTGCGTAGATGCTGACATTGGTGGGAAATTCTGCGTGGATTGCCGGCATGGTGCTGGGGCTGGCTCTTGCTGGCGGCGTGGCTGTTCGGCCGTTTGCGAGCTTCCTTCGGTTCGCCCCGCTGGTCCAACCCTTGGCCGGGCTTTTGGTGGTCGTCCTGGGCACGCTCGCTCTGTACGTTCTCTTGCGACTGCCCTTGGCGCAGGCTGGGGCGATTGCGTGGGTCGCATGCTGCGTGGCGACAGTGGCGGGACTGGATCGAGCGCGCTGGAGGGTCCGGGCTCGAGGCGACTCCTTCGCAATGATCGGCACCGCGGTGGTCACGGCAGCGGTGGCAACGGGGGTTACTACCGCTACGTCGGTTCACCACGACGAGCCCGCCTTTGTCTACTTCGACTGGACGGACCACCTCGGGTACGCACACATGGCCGATTGGCTCAACGGACACCTCGTGAGCCAGTTGCCGGTGTTGGACTCGACGCGGCCCTACACCAGCTATCCGAACCTCTTGGTTTCGGTCGACCCGCGTTTCGGAAGCTTCACGACGCTAGCGCTAGTCTCGCAGGTGATCGGTCGTTCGGGGATGTTCAGCTACGACCTGGCCTGTGCTTTGGTGTTGGCGATCACCGTCTTGGGTCTGGCGGGTGTCTTCGCGCAGAACCGAGCGAGCGTGGCAATGTTGGTTCTAGGGCTCTTGAGTTGCCATTGGTTCGACTACAACCGCACCGGTTTCTTCGCCAAAGCGATCGCATTCCCGTCGGCCTTCTTGGTGGCGGGTCTGTTTACCGTGGTGGGCACCAAGCGTCTGACGCCTGCTACGATCAGCATGCTGGCGCTGTTGGCCTCCGCGGCAGCGCTCATGCAATCAGGTGCCTCCGCAGCACTGTTCTTGACCGTGATTGGTGGGACCTATCTGTTGGCGGGGTGCGCATACGCCGTCGTCGAGCGTCGGGCGCGCATCTCCATCTCCCCCGGCCTGAGCTTGAGCCATCAGCTGAGCCACATCCGCGACGGCGGCATCATACTCGGACTCTTGATCGGTACGGCGGTGCTCTCGTCCGGCACCCTAGCTAGACCCTTGAGTCCGACGTTCCCGGATTGGGGCCATGGGTGGCAGGTGATCTTTCCGCGGATCGCCGACCTGGAGCCTCAAACCCTGGGGGCGAACGCCCTGAATGCCTGGCAGGTGAAGCTGGCGCTGCTGATCACGGCCTGCTCGTGGCTGATGCTCGCGATCTTGGCCATGGTGTGTCGTGATCGGGTGGCGACGGCGGTGCTCCTCGGGCCGGCGGCGCTCCTCATCGCCTTGCGCCTGGCGGACCAACGAGCGATGGCCTTTCAGATGATCGGCGTTTTCTATCCGTTGGCTCTGTGCGGCGCCGCGACACTGGTCTGGAACGACCGCGTATTCCCCGTAGGCCTCAGGGGCTCGCCACCGAAGTGGTTGGCCCTGAGTGCGATGGGAATTGCCATCCTTTTGCACTGTCCCCGGTTCATCAAGACCGCGATTCGGTACGGCGTCGACGCGCCCGCCGAGCGCCAGTTCCTGCAGCGAGAAATGCAGGGTCTGGTCGCGGCGATTGGCGACGAGCCCGTGCGGGTCGATGTCGGCTACGATCTCAACCTTTGCATCGCTTTGCTCGTCGAGCTCGAACGGCAGAACATCGCCCTACAGTGGGCGCCTGATGCATGGAGAGCCGCGGTGGGATATCGACCGACTTGGCCCGTGCCTCAGTACTCTGAGCGCGCGACCTTGCGTCTCGTGAAGCGGCACGCGCCAGTGTCGGCTGTCGAGCAGACCGTCTACGTCACGCAGCAAGTCAGACTCGTTCGCACGGCGCCTCACAGGGAAAAGCCGGCGGCGCGACCGTCGTCGAAGAACATCTTCACCGTTTCCAGCGAGTAGTCGTCCAGATCTTTGCCGACCAAGGTCAGCTTCTTCAAGAGGTCGTTGGTCAGCGTG
>JAICQQ010000319.1 GCA_025937785.1 Polyangiaceae bacterium | reverse complement strand
GGCTCATTGCGTCCAGAACGTGGCGCGAATGGGTACTTAGCAACACCTGAAAACCGCGTGAGACCGACAGCTTGCTAACCAGCGCGCACAACGCGCTGATCAACGTCAACTATTCTTGCCGGTGCACGACAACTATTTTTGCCGGTCGTCGCCGAGTGGGTGGCCCACAGCGGCGACCGCGCCGGGACCTGGTTCACGTGGAGGGGGAAGAGAGGTCGCATCTCGGGTTTCGTAGTTGTCGTCGGTAGTTGTCGTTCGGGTAGTTGTCGTTCGGGTAGTTGTCGTCGGTAGTTGTCGTTGGATCAGGATGCGGGCGATTCGGGGGAAGGGTCGGCTCCGCGTGCACGCTGGTGGGCTTCGTCAGCGCGCCGGCTCTTACCGTTGAATTCGAGGATGACTGAGTGGTGGACGAGGCGGTCGATAGCGGCGGCGGTGGTCATGGGGTTTTTGAAGATGCGGTCCCATTCGCCGAAGACGAGGTTGCTGGTGATGACGAGCGAACGGCGTTCGTAGCGCTCGGCCATGAGCGTGAAGAGGACCTCGACTTCTTCGGCGCTCTGCTGGACGTAGCCGATGTCGTCGAGGATGAGCAGGTCGAAGGCGTCGAGCTTGGCCAAAGCGCGGGGGAGAGCGAGGTCGCGCTTGGAGGCGAGGAGCTCCTGGACGAGGCGAAAAGTCGGCGTGAAGAGAACCGAGCGTCCTCGTTGCACGAGGGCATGGCCGAGGGCGGCGGCTGCGTGGGACTTGCCGCGACCGGGGAGGCCGAAGCAGAGGACGTTGTCGGCGCGGTCGAGGAAGTCGCCGTTTCCGAGCTCGTGCAGTCTCGCAACGACGGGACGAGGCAAGCGGGATTCGTCGAGGGTGTCGAAGGTCTTCCCGGCCGGCAGATGGGACGCCTTCAACAGTCGCTCACAGCGCCGCTGACCGCGCTCATCGCGCTCGGCTTCGAGGACTTCGAGCAGGGTCGGCAGCACCGCTTCGTGACCAGCACGCGTGAAGCGCTGAACGACCTCGGCTGCAACGGTGGGAAGTTTGAACCGAGTCAGCAGCTCACCGAGGCGGGTGCTCATCTCAGGCGTGAAGGGACCGGTGGTCACGAGGCACCTCCAACGAGCAGCCGATCGTACTCGGCGAAGTCCGGCTCCGGGATGTGCACGACGGGGACGGAGGTTTTCTCCGGCGCGGCGAGGGCTTTGACGGCGGCGTAGTCCGGACGAACACCTTGCTCGAGCAGAGTCGCGAGGGCGAGCTCGACATCGGCCTGCATGGTGCTGGCGGCGAGGTGCAGCACGCGCACGTAATCGATGTCCGCGCGCTCGCCCCTCGCATCGACGAGAGCGTCGTAGGTCCGCCTGAAGACAAGCGAGGGGAAGAGCTCCTCACGGTAGCGATAACGGGCAAAAGCGCCGGGTTTTCGCACGAGGGACCAGATGACGTGGCGGTAGTCGATGCGGTGGTTTTGGTTGCCGCGCAGGCGCGGGATGCGCTCGACCGTCTTGCGGCGGTAGCGGACGTCGATGAAGTCGGCGTACTGACGCACCTCGACTTCCGCGCCGATGAGCCGCGACGGCACGGAGTAGACGCGGCCGGCGAAGTTGACGGTGCTCCATGCCCGAACGCGGGCAGTGTACGTCGTGTAGTCGGGGAGCCGTGCGGCGGGCAGAGCAAGGAGCTTCTGCCGCTCCTCGGGCAAGCGTGCAGCGACCTTGTCGGCCTGAATGGTGGCGGCCACGGTGCGCACGAACGCTTCGTACGCCTCCACGCTTTCGAAGTCCGAGCTGCCGCGCAGCACGAGAGCCTTCCGGAGCGCGGACTTCAAGAGGTCGTGGGCCTTCTCGGCGACACCATTCTGATGCGACTCACCGGGCTCGATGCGCGTCGACTCGGCGCCGTAGTGCGTGAGAACGGCCGCGAACCGAGAGTTGAGCTCGCGTCCGCCGCCGGGCAGCTGATGGGTCGCGGCCGACAGGTTGTCGCTGCGCCAGACCCGGGGAACGCCGCCGAGGGCCCACAAGGCGCCCTGGAGGCCGGCAACGAGCGCCTCGAACGTTTCCGAGAATGCGACGCACACCCAGCGCCACTTGCTGAACGCGAGCACAAACTCGAACAGCAGGTGCGCGAACACCTGTCCGGCGATGGTGATGCCGAGCTCGGTGGCGTCGGTGAAGTCGAACGCCCCCTCTCGGCCCGCCACCGGCACCTGCTCGAAGAACACCTCCTTGGCGGGCCCGTGGAGCCGCCGCCAGTCGTGCATGCGGCGCTGCAGCGTCCGGAGCTGCGCCGGCCCGTACGTGTCGCCGCACCGTCGGCGAAGCTCGTCGAGAACCGTCGTCGCATCGAGAACGCCGTGCTCATCGGCTCGCAGCAGGGGGACGACCTGGCTGTCCCACACCGCCTCGAACGGATCCTTGCGCGTCCGCCACTGCCGCTCCTGCTTCGTCTCGCTCGGAAGCGGGCCCTCTTGCCACGCCCGTGCCGTCCGAACGCTCATGCCCGCCGCAGCCGCGGCGGCCTCTTGCGTCATTCCTTCTGCCATTTTCTGCCTCAGCAATCTGACTTGCCTGTCGCGCACCATCCGGGCTCCGAGGGCTCCGGCGCCAGGCCGGGGCCCTTGCGTCCGGAGGCTCTCATGGCCCCGTCAGGTGTGGCTCGGACCGGCAAATCTAGTTGTCGCCGACCGGCAGAAGTAGTTGTCGTCGATCAACGCGCGTTGGTTGTCTGGGTGAAGATGGGAATCGGGCTCATCCAGAATCAAGACCTTCGGACCAAATACCGATACGTACCCCAGTATCTGCGACGCCTGGAGCACCGATGTGCCAGCCGCGTCCAAAGGAAGACGCGGTGCACTGCCGACCTGCACGAACGCTCCAATGTGCTCGTCGGTGTTCTCGTCGAACTCGAGCGACACGTTGATCCTGGGGAAGATCGTCCGCATGTCATCCAAGAAGGCAGCCCATCTCGCACTATCCTCGTGCAGCATCCGAAAAATGTTGCGAAGCACCAAGTTTGCGTCACCTCTCGCAACAATTCGACGAACCACCCCACGAGAGAGATATCGCTCCTCTTTCGGTATTCCTGCAAGCCCCGGTGCGAAGACCGTGAAGGGGTGCTCAATATCCATCAACTGCTCTCCAAGCGCACGCCCTTCGACCGCGATCTGGATGTTGCGATTTCTCCCGCGACGGACCCCCACCGTGCAAGTCTCTGCTGCTTGCGAAATAAGCTCGATCTCTATTCGCGATCCGCTGGCCTCTTGTAGCTGACCACCCGTGGCGAGTGACATGACGTCCGCAACGGGCGAATAGATGAGCTGGGAAGGATTGAAGGAAAGCTCGAACTTATCGTTGCGCCACGATACACCTTCACCGACGAGCCTCGAGGTCTGGGCCACGGAAACCGCGAAGTGAAGCGCCTGCAAGACAGAGCTCTTGCCTGAGTTATTGGCTCCGATGAGTAGCGTCACGTCGCCGAGTTCAACCGTGGCATCTTGGACCTGCTTGAAGCGGCGAATCTTGAGGGCGCTGAGCTTGGTCATCGGGGATTCTCTCAAACTTCAACGAGAACGCTGGCCTCGACTCTTGGCTTGATGGCTGCGTAGACGCCGGAACCGAACACGGAGACGACGAGCGAGAAGTTCATCGTCTGATACTTAAGCGCCTTGCGCTGATCCCACCAGCCGAGCACCGGTACAATAGCTATCAGCTTGTCGCCGACAAGCTCCGACATCTTCCCATGCCATCGATCGCTCTGTACAGTGCCGCGGCTTCGCGCCCGGATGCCGATGACCCACGGGAATGAGTCGGTCTTCGTTGGTTTCACGCGCTTGCCATCACCGTCGGCCTCGCGCTTCAGCACGTTGATGCGCCGAACGAAGGCTTCCTCCGACTCCTGCGGGCCCTGCATGTCCCACTTGAGGTCGAGCCCGTGATACGTGCGCCGTCCGAACTTGTTGGGCTCGGTGAAGTACGAGAGCGTTACGCGCAGCTCGGCCTCGGGGTCATCGTCGGTAAGCAGGCTTTCGGGGATCGGCAGCCGATAGATCTTCACCTTGCGCCGGACCCTCGGCTCCGTCGTCTTAGTCGTGGCGCGCTTGGGAACCTTTTTCTTCGGTTCCTGCTCGATGACCGCGTTCGGCATCGAGTCTTCGATCAGGACCGTGGCGACACCCTGCGTGCACTCCGAGGCGAGACGTTCGTCAGGCGATCCGTAGCCGCACGCGAGAAGACGATCGGTCAGGCCGGGGAAGTCCTCGAGCATCGCCTTCGACCAGCTTGCAGAGTGCACGACGAGAGCACGCACGGTCTCCGGCCGAATTTTCGGTTCGAGAGCCCAGATATACGCCGCCAGGTGTCCTGCACGCGCCGCCGCCTCGCTGGTCATTGACATCAGCGCGAGGGGTCTGCCGCGCGTGTACTGAAGGCTAGTTGTCAACGCCGCCAAAGTCGGCACCTTCGCATCGGGGAGTGGACCGCTGATCGCGAGATTTCCGCCTTCAAGCACGACATCGGGCTTGATGGGCCACTCGTTTCCAACAAGGCCCGTGCTTGTGTAGGGGGAGATGCCGCCGGACTTCAGCGCAACTACGCGCGCCTCCCGGTAAGCATCATCGTTCGGTAGTTCGACGCGTGCGGTGAACGCTCCGACGGTCAGTGCGTTCACAGCCTGAGCGGGTTGGTGAATTTTCTCGGATAGCTGAAGCTGGGGATGCTGTTCAGCGAGCACGAGCCACTGTTCGTATCGCGCGTTGCCCGCCGACACGATCATTAACCGTCCCGCGCCCTTTCCGAAGGCAATCTGGTCGACTGCCTGGCTCCATAGGGTCGGCGCTAGGCCGTCGAGGGGTGGGTCCTGCATCGTGCGCGTGACTGCGAGAACGAAGGCGCGATCGCGACCGCGTTGATCTGCCTCCTCAGCGGACCGAACCGCCTGTTCGGTGAGGACCGGCCACTTCTCGTAGTTCTCGTCGGAGGACAAGCCGTGGCCGGGCGAGACCAGCAGACGACTGCTCTGGAGCCAGTGCGGAGCCACCGCGGCCCCTCGTTCGACGACGGCACCAACGTCGCGGTGGAGCGCGAGACCCGCCATGTGGGTGCCGTGGCCATGCGTATCCTCCGGGGAAGGAAAATCAGGGCCCGCCGTCGTCGCCGTCAGAATCGCCGCACTGAGCAGCGGATGTCGAGTGGCGACGCCCGTATCGAGAACGACAACAGAGGGGGCATCCTGGCGTGGCTGCGTGAGCACGAAGTTCGCGATGTCCTTCGTCTCAATGGCGTCGAGTAACTTAAGGTCGCGCAGGGGCTGAGGTGCGAGCCCCACGTCATAGATGCAGTCAGTCGCTGCCTGCAGTGCTGCAAGCTCGCCGCGTGTGACGCGAACAAAGAAGTAAACCTGCTCGGGTCCGAGGAACTGATCGAGCCTTTGGTTCGCGCCGAGTTGCTTGAGCTGACGGGCAATCTGCGCGCGGCTGCTAGTGGTGTCCTGTTCCGGGCGGTGATAGCCTCCGCGACAGCCGATCTCGAACCACGCCGGGCGATCCTCCGGTATTTCGTCGACATGGGGCTTGCCGTCGCGGACATCCTCAAGTTGAGCAAGGCCAATGCTCCCGATCGGTGCGATCGCCCTTTCGGAGGCGCGCGCCGTCATCTGCACGCCTCTGTCGTCGAGCTTGGGAGTGCCATCCTTGTTTGTCTTCGGGATGACCTTCGCGTCGTCAGCGAATGCTTCGATCTTTTCGCGCAGGTAGCCGAGGTCGGCGCTAGCGACATCGAGCAAGACCGTGCCGGTCTCGGGCATTACACCAACTAGACGTGCATCCGCCTTCGAGTCGTCGAGCTGGTCCGCCACAAGCTCCACGTTTGGAGCTGGTCGCACGGCGATGATTTCGCGCTTAGCCAGCTCGTCTCGCGCGGTCTCTGCACGCGCCCGCACCTGCAGGGCAATTGCGTCCAGCTGCTGGATCAAGGACGAGCGATGTGCCTTCGGGTCGAGCGAAGGCATCATGGGTGGAACGCCTCGCCCGGGCTGAGGCGCTTCGTATGTGTCGAGCGAGGTGATCTTCCCTCGCAACAGGGGGAGCCGCTTTTCGGCCATGGGTTAGCTCCCGGCCGGTACGTTGCGTCGCTTCAGCTCCTCGAGTGCTTCGAGAACATCTGGTTCCGAAACCTTTTCTCGGTGATCTAGGGCCATTGTGCGGACCGCATCGTCGCAAGCGCGCGCGACGTCCGCAAAGCTCCAGCCCTCGGCTTGCGCCGCAAGCCGTGTAGTCGCTTCCTCGGTGAGGCCGACCGTCGAGAGCCGCAACTTCATCAGCTCCGCGATCTGTTCGCGCGTCGGTTTGTCGAATGGCACGATGACGTCAAAGCGACGGAACACGGCGCGGTCGAGCAGCTCCACGTGATTAGTCGCCGCGACGAGAATGCTGCCGCTCATATCGGCATCGACGAGCTGGAGAAACGCCGTGACCACGCGGTTCATCTCGCCGACGTCCTGCGAGTCGCCCCGCGCCTTCGCTACCGAGTCGAACTCGTCGAAGAGGTAGACGCCAGGGCGCCGGGGCATCTCAGCAAAGATCGCCCGGAGCTGCACAGCGGTGGCCCCGAGGAAGCGGGAGAAGAGTGCGTCGAAGCGCACCGTCATCAGCGGCAGGCCCATCTCGCCTGCGAGCACGGCGGCAGCGAATGTCTTGCCACACCCTGGAGTGCCGTGGAATAGGAGCCGCCGTCGCGGCTGCACACCGAAGCGCTCGAGGCGCGAGCGCGAGCGGTTCTCGGAGAGCACGCGCTTGAGCGTCTCCTCGCTCTCGGGGCGCAAGACGATGTCATGCAGCCGCTCCTCGCGGTGCCCTCCCTCGAGAATGTCCGCGAGTTCGCCGCGTGGTGCTGCGATATCGACGACGGGCCCCTGCCTGCGGAATGCCGTTGCGGGCATCTTGGCGATAATGGCGCGGATCTCCTCTGCAACACGTACGTGCCCCGCGCTGCTCTCGGCCGCCGCGAGCTGCAGCGCGGCCTTCCGGAACGAAGCCTCGTCGCCCTCCGCGTGGGACTGCAGCAGCAACTTGAGGATGTCGGCCTTCATGACGCTTTCCGCACTCCTGAAAGAATCTGCCTCCGCAGCTCCAGCACTTGGCGGCGAGGATACAGACGGTAGCCGTTCATCGGGTGGCGTTTTGCGCACAGTTTCCCGGCCTTGTCCCAACGACGAAGCGTCACTTCGCTAACGCGGAGGACATCGGCAGCCGCCTTTATCGTCAGCATCTCATCGTCTTTTCTAGTCGGCATACCCGGAGCGAAGCTTAGACAACCTTGATCACAAGCACAAGGACGAGGTGTTCCGTCTTCTTTCCCCGCTCGCTGGGATGCTGAAGGAATACGACCAGCTCCGCCGCGAACGTTGGTGCGCG
This sequence comes from Polyangiaceae bacterium, assembly GCA_025937785.1. Lineage (GTDB taxonomy): Bacteria > Myxococcota_A > Polyangia > Polyangiales > Polyangiaceae > JAICQQ01. The sequence continues at coordinate 632 of JAICQQ010000319.1, read as the reverse complement.
CATGAGGTAGCGAGCTCGACGCGCCGCAATTGCGCAGCGACAAGTGTTCCCGCAGACTTTGAGGATGGCGCTGACCCGGTCCCAGGTCGCTCAACGGATCGGAAAAAGCCTCGCGACGGTGCGGCGCCTCGAAGAAGGCGGAGAACTCAATCCAGCCCGAAGCTACGCCGGCGTGCACCTCTTCGACGAGCGAGAGGTCGCCGATCTGGCCGCGCGTTTCGCTGCTCGGGAGCGGATCCCGTCTGCTCGAAGCCGTTGGCTCCAGGACTTCCCTGCGGCTCAAGAAAAAAGCACCCGGCCACCGCAACGCTCCCCGATGGACGACACCCGGAAGCTCGACGAGCTCCAGCGCGAGAACGATGACCTCAGGCACAGGCTCAACCTCGCGAGATCGGCAGTCGAGCTTTGGCTGGACGCCGGGCCGACCGAAGAGGTGATCGACGCCTTGCTATTGGCCTTGTGACCCTCCCCGGGCAGCCCCCCCCATGGCTGAACGTTCCACCCCCCCCCTTGGGCCGTCGCCTCGGCGGTGCCGGCGGGTAGTCAACCGGCGTTCGCTGCCCCCCGGAGTCTGGCCACGATAGCCGATGAGCGTTCCTGGATCTCGTGCGCCTTCTCGTCGGGCAAGCGCT
>JAICQQ010000152.1 GCA_025937785.1 Polyangiaceae bacterium | reverse complement strand
TCCGCGTCCTCGGATTCACCATCCGTGGCCGACAGACCGCTTCGCTCTCCGTTGACCCAAGGTGGGAGCCCGGTACGGGAAAACCGTACGCCGGGTTCTGTCCGGGGGGCGGCCCGAAAGGGCCGTCCCTACCGGGACGAGTTCTATCGGAGCTATCCCGAACGCCTGCGCACTCTGGTTCTGGCCGGCACTTATGCGGGCTGGAAGGGTTCGCTCTCCGCCCAGGTTTGCCAAGAACGATTGGCCAGCTGTCTGCGGGACTCAACCGGTCCGTCGAGCACGCTGATCGCCAAGTTGATGCCGGGAATGTTCTCTGACGCGGGCCAAGACGTTCGAGACGAGCTGTCCGCCATCATCTCGGAGTTCCACCCTATCGGGTTCCGCGCGATGTCGCTGTCGTCCGCCGAGACGGACACCAGAGACTTACTGCCAAACATCGCCGTGCCGACGCTCCTACTGTGGGGAGACGACGATCGTCGCAGTCCTCTGCATATCGGCGAGCAGTTCCGCGACGCGATCCCGCATGCCGAGCTCGCAATCATTCCGAACGCTGGCCACGTGAGCAACATGGAGCAACCCGAAGCGTTCAACGCCCACCTTCGCCGCTTCTGCCAGTAACGCGACGCTGCCGATTTCGAATTTCCGCTCACCCCGGCCATCGCCACCGCTATCAAGCGCCTGGGCGACTCGAGCGAAGCGCGACCTGCTCATAGCACGATGGCCGGCGCAAACGCGACCAATCGATCGAACTGCCCGAACGGTACGTTGGACATCAGCAAGTTGAGCGGAGCGTCAATCTTGAAGCCACGCCCCAGTAGATGTTGCATCGCAACTTCGTTGATCGTGGGAACCTCGAAGGAGATGCTTTCCATGCCGCGTGCATGCGCCTGAGCTTCGAGGTGCAGCAGTATCGCCCGCAGGTCTGCTGGCTCTAGCGCGGCGATGGGCCCCTGGCCCATTTCGCTGAAGAACGAAAAGCCTACTGCGCGGCCAGCCCGGCGATACAGGTACGACTCGCGCTGCGCGAAGAGCCATGGATAGTCGGCGTGTCGTGGATAACCAAACACCGCTTCCTCGATGGCGGCGATCTCAGGTAGGTCTTCCAACGTCGCTGGGACGATTTCGAGGTTTTCGGCGCTGCGGGTGGGCTTGGGGGGCGCAGCAAGGGATGCCATCGCGAAGCGGGCCACCGTGCCTGCCGCGTAGTAGCGGCGCAAGCCGCGCACATCCGTGGTTGCGATGATCGCGCGGACCTCGCCGCGGCCCGGCGGGTACGCCCGTTCCATCAGTTGCCGACCAAGACCGGCCGATTGTCGCTCTGGATGGATGAAGAATTCGGACAACTCGAACAGGCCGCCCCGTTCGATCGAGCGCGCGTAGCCCACCATGGATCCGTCGGCGGGGTCCTCGGCGATCCACCACTCTGCCGCGTGAGCGGCCAGATGAGTCAGGAACGGCTCCAGCACCGCCCAGAATGATTCCGGCTCCAGCGTCCATTCGTTGCCCTGACGGACGAATAGATCTTTCATGGAGGCCATGGAGAGGTCGAATGCCGGACGGGTGTCGGCGGCCGTTGCGCGGCGGAGCGTAACTTCAGTGCTCGTCATCATTGGAACATAGTCGTCTCACCCAGGACGTCCAATCGAACGCCTTCGAACAGGAACACGAACGATTCACACTGCGCGTTGATCTCGGCGAAGGGCTCGAGCCAGGCGATCCAGGGACACGGGGGGGGCCGGTCCAGGGGGGGCCTGCACTCCGCGCTGCGTTCTGCGGGACGAGGGTGGCGATCCACCGGTGGTCGGCACGCTTCAGTTCAGAGCGCCCCCGGCGGTACACCACTGCGTGTCGAGGCGGCGCCGGCCGTCAGGGCTGCTTCCATTCGAGCTGCCCTACGTGCGCCGGTGGCCCACGATCAGTGCATGATGGCCGCCGCCTCCGGTCGGATGCTTGCGGACGCGATGCACCTCGACGTCGAAGCCTCCGGCGCTCAGCCGCTTTGCCAGCAACGGATCGGCGCCTGCCGACCAGTAGACCACCGTGCCCCCAGGTTTGAGCTTGCGCCAGACCTTCGCGATACCGCCCGGATGATACAAGCTGGTATTGCCGGCAGTATTCATGCTGGTTGTTTGGTTGTCTGCGTCCAACATGATGGCATCGAAACTGTGTTCGCTCTGCACCATGACATCTGCCACATCGCCGATCATCACGTTCGTGCGAGGGTCCGCTAGCTCGGCTGCGGCCAGCGGGTAGGCGCGATTGCGATTCCAGTCGACCACCTCTGGAACCAGCTCCGCAACTACCACCCGAGCGTCGCGTGCCAAGGTGGCGAGCGCGGCGCGCAAGGTAAATCCAAGACCCAACCCGCCGATCAGCACGCAAGCACCTTGGCGGTGAGCCCGTTCTCGGCATGCCACGACGCCAAGCTGCTCTTCCGAAAGCGAATGGCGCGTGGACATCAGCTCGCGACCATTCACGCGGATAACATACTCGCCGTCACGCTCGACGAGGGTCATGCTGCTCCCGTCGGGGGTCGTGACCTGCTCTAACGGGGTGGTTGGTTTCATGAAGCTTCCGTTTCGACGCAACTAGCCTGCCTCGTGATTCGATTTCATGCCATGCTTCGGCGCGTGGCTGACCTGATCCGCGCCGTTCTCTTCGATCTCGACGGAACCATGGTGGACAACATGCGGTTCCATGTCGATGCCTGGATCGAAATGGCAAAAAAGCTCGGTCACGAGCTGACTGGCGAGTACTTCCAGCGCGAGTTCTCGGGGCGCAAGAACGAAGAGCTACTCCCGCTGCTGCTGGGACGACCCCTCGACGCTTCGGAAATTCGCCGCTTGTCCGAGGAAAAGGAAGCCCGTTACCGTGAGCTTTATGAGCCGCACGTGCGGCTCCTCGACGGGCTCGAAGCCTTTCTCGATCTGCTGGGCGCGCGCGGCATCGCAGTGGGCATCGCAACCGCTGCCCCCGCAGACAACCGCGAATTCGTGCTCGAACGCACGGGGCTGTCGGGTCGTATCTCGGTCGTCGTTGGCGCCGAGCAGGTCGAGCGTGGCAAACCCGCGCCGGATTTGTTTCTGACAGCCGCTCGGCAGCTAGCATGTGAACCAAGCGCCACGGTGGTTTTCGAGGATGCTGTACTCGGAGTGCAAGCGGGCAGAGCCGCCGGCATGACCGTGTGCGGTGTGACGACGAGCGAACGGTCCGACGTGTTGCTGGCCGCGGGCGCGCATTTCACCATTCGCGACTTCACCGAGCTGCCGTCGGCGTCGCTCCAGCTCTTGCCCTGAAGTCGAGGGTCGAGCCCGTTCGCCCACCGACGCGCGTTGCAGCCGGCGTGCGCCTAGCTTACGCTTTGCCCCGCAGCTGGACACGGGAAGGCGACGCAGATGAGAATGACGAGTTCGATCGTGTACGCGGTAGAATCGGATCTGGAAGCCGCGGAGTTCGTGGACGTGCTCGTCCGTTCGACGCTTTCCGAGCGACGACCCGTCGCTGATCGCGACCGGATCGTGCGCATGCTGCGCAACGCCAGTTTGGTGCTCACCGCGCGAGCCGCCGAGGGCCTATTGGTCGGTGTGTCGCGTGCCATCACGGACTACAGCTACTGCACGTACCTGTCCGATCTAGCCGTCGACGCCGCTTATCAGAGGCAGGGCATCGGGCGAGAATTGATCCGGCGGACGCACGAGGCAGCAGGCCTGGAAACGTCTTTGGTGTTGTTGTCGGCCCCGAATGCCGAGACCTATTACCCGCACGTTGGCATGCAGCAACACGAGTCCTGCTGGGTCACCGCTCGCCAGAGGTAGCCCTCGCGGGCGCCTTCGAGCGCCCAGCCTGTTCCTGGAGGTGAACATGTCCCGAATCGCAGTCATTCAACGCCCGCCCGTATTCTTGAACAAGGCCGAGACGCTTGGCGTGGCTGTGAGCAGCGTGCGCGAGGCGGCCGTCGCGGGGGCACGATTGATTGTCTTCCCCGAGGCCTTCATTCCCGGCTACCCCGCCTGGATCTGGCGGTTGCGCCCAGGTGCCGACATGTCCCTGTCGGAGCGCCTGCACTCGCGCCTACTCGCTGAAGCCGTTCGCATCGGTGCAGGGGACCTGGGAGCGTTGTGTGACGCGGCGCGGGAGCACGACGCCACCATCGTGTGCGGCGTCAACGAGCGGGACACCGAGTTCAGTCGAACCACCCTGTACAACAGCGTTGTCGTCATCGGCTCGAACGGCGCGATCCTCAACGTCCATCGCAAGCTCATGCCCACCAACCCCGAGCGCATGGTCTGGGGCTTCGGCGACGCGACCGGGCTGCGTGTCGTCGACACTCCCTGCGGCCGCGTTGGTGCCCTCATTTGCTGGGAGAACTACATGCCACTCGCGCGCTGCGCTCTGTATGCGCAAGGCATCGACGTGTACATCGCGCCGACCTATGACACCGGGCCACGCTGGCTCGCCACGATGCAGCACATTGCGCGCGAAGGCGGATGCTGGGTCATCGGGAGCGGCTGCGCATTTCAAGGGCAACACCTGCCAGATACCATCCCCGGCAAGGCCGAACTGTATCCGGACGCTGACGCGTGGGTGAACTCTGGCGATTCGATGATCGTCGAGCCGGGGGGTAACATCGTTGCCGGTGCGCTCCACGACGAGCTGGGTGTGCTGTATGCGGAGCTCGACCTCGAGCGTATCGGCGCTGCCCGACGCAGCTTGGACACCGTCGGTCACTATTCGCGACCAGATATCTTTCAGTTGCAGGTCAACAACGATCGACTGACTCCCGTGGAGTTCAGCGCTGCGCTTGGAGCCCGCCCTGATCGGCACGGTCGATAGGGGCCAAAGCGTCCGCGGTCTATCTCGTGAACCGAAGCGTTAGCGGAACGGCCCGCACTGTGGTTGACTACTGCATCGTCGTAAGGAAGCGCCGTGGACAAGAAGTACAAGTTGACGTCAGCTCAGATTCGCAGCATCGCCACGGGGTACGGCGCGTGCTTTGCCACCGACAAAATTACCGTCGAGGGTGCACCCGTGGGGTTCATGTATCGCGAGGATCCCGACAACGACATCGATAGTGGCTGGCGCTTCTTGGCGGGAACGGAGTCCGAAGAGTACATGAACGACCCCGACAACCACGCCATCTACGACGTGAACACCATCGCCAACTACGACCCTGAGATCGTGCCCTGGCTGGACGCACCCAGTGGGTCCGCGTTCGAGCGCGTGCAGGGCGAAGGATTCATCGAGGCGGATCGTACCAACTCGACGCTACATTGACGGTGCGCTTCGAGATCGGTGCCCATTACTGGGGGGCCTTGCCAGGTTGGTCAGCAGCATTACGACCGATTGGTGAACACTGAGACCCTGATATTGCGGCGCGCGCTGGGTTATGCCCGGCCAGAGGAGTATGTCGAGTGGGCGTTGGCGCTGCTTTGTGCGGACATCGACGGACCGAACCTCCGGATCCTGGCGGGCCTCAACCTGCGGATCGAGCGGGACGACGTCGAAGAGTACTTCTTGGCCACGTGCCGCGAGCTCGGGGTGCCGGCGGACTCCGTCAACGCTGATTCCCCCCTGCCCACGGCAAAACTCGTCCACGAGGCCTTCTGCCGAGGCGACGTCACCGCGGCCGAGGCCATACGCATGATGGCGGACCTGTACCGCAGGTCCGAGCAGCGTGAGGCGCTGCTCTCGCCCTGGATGTGGCTGCGTCTGACGCTGGATTCGGACCGGGCTCGCTGGAGTTCGACCGAAGCGCTGGCAGCTTTGGAGGACACTGTTCGACGCGAGTACTCGCTCCTGGAACGTAGCCTCGCGGTGCCGCTGCCTCGGGGGTGGATGCAGCACTCGTGGTGCCGCGACTGCAATCACGTGGGCGAACTGGCGCTGGTGCCCGCTACACTCGTGGATCGCTTCCTTCGACTGGTCGGCGCTCGGTCGGCGACGGACAGCATCGTTTGCGCGAGCTGTGGGTCGAGGAATCATCGATCGCTCTGCGAGCGTGAGGTCCATTTGGAATACCTCGACTATGTGGAAGGGGCCGCTCGTGGTCGAGCAGCGGAAGAGCACGCATGAACGCCCCACCCGCGTTCGCCCTCCGACCGTCGGTCCGATCAGCGCGCATCACTGCCACGCCCTTCTACCACGCACGGCCCTCGAACGTGGGCGACCCGCGACCGATCGCGGTAGGCTGCGCTCATGTTCAAGCTCTACGGCTTTGCTCGAGTGAACGAGGGAGCGCGCGGTAACACTCGCGATTTGCGTGTGCTGTGGGCGCTCGAAGAGATCGGTCTGCCCTACGAGATCGTCGGGCTGGACCATCCCAACCACGATCTCGACTCACCTGCGTACCGTGCGCTGAACCCGTTCGGTCAGATTCCGGTGATCGATGACGACGGCGTGGTGGTGTCCGAGTCCGGCGCGATATTGCTCTACCTGGCGCGCAAGAGCGGCAAGCTGATGCCTCGTGATCTCGCGGGCGAGGCACAGGTGCTTCGCTGGTGCTTCACCGCGCTGACCACCATCGAGCTGCCGGTGCTATCGTTGTGGTTCGTCAACCTGAGCGGTGGCAAGGGTAGCAAGCCGAGCGAGGCGCTGCAGGGTTGGGCCGAGATGCGATTGAAGCAACTCGATGGCTGGCTCGAGAATCGCCGGTTCATCGCCACCGAGGACTTCACCGTCGCCGATATCCTCATGACTCATGTGCTGGACGCCGGTACCCGGCGCGAGATGCTGCAGCCCTACCGGAACCTGCAAGCGTACCGAGCGCGCTGCACCGAACGCCCGGCATGGAAGCAGACGGTCCACGCCTACGAAGCGCGAGTCGAATCCGCGTGAACGCCGCTGGCGGCGAGCAGAGCTTCGGCTGCTGCTTCCGTCAGCCTCTCTGCATCCGACACGATGCTCGTCGGCACCCAGTCGGGGAACGGCAGCGATCTCGAGCGATGCGCCCCCGTCTCCGTGTGCTCCTCCCAAATCTTCGCTAGACGGTCGCGGGGGAATCGCGGCGCGAGCTTCACGAGCGCAGGCCACAACCGCCGGTGGATGAACGTTACCTTTCCGTTGACTAGCTTGCAGACCAGCACGTCGGGGCTCTCCGAGATCGCATCCGCGACCTGGTAGATCTCCGTTCCCTTGGGATGCGCCCACCAGCTTCCTCGAATAGGCCCGCCCGCGATGGTCTCTGCGAGGCTCGGCACTGGCCCTCGCGCGGCCTGCAGCACGATGCCGTGGCGTTTCACGAATGCGAGCCCTTGTTTCGGAGTCACGCGCTACCCTCGCTCGGGTGATTAGCACATGAGCGCGGCTGGTTCACGCTGGAGTCGTCGCTCGTGGCTCGGGACCTCGCCCCTGAAACCTGGTACGTTGTGTCCAGCTCATGGACTCCGCGATTCGCGCACTTCTCGAGTCGGCTGACGATCCTGACCATTGCGAGCATCCGGCTCAATTCGACTGGGCTCGGCAGCGGGAGCGAGTGATCGCGCTCCAGCCTGTCCTCGAACACATTGCCGGCCGTCGCTTCGTGTTGGATGACCGAGTTCAGGATGCGTCGTTCTTCGCTGACCTCTCCATTCAAACGCCAGGCCCAAAGCCGAACTGGATCGACACGGTTTTCGCGCTGCGTTTTTCGAACTTTGCTGACCTGTTCTCGACGTGGAGTCACGGTCCGGAAACACTCGACCACGCCGTCGCGAAGGAACTCGTGGCGGCCGTCGCGGCGGCGGGGTTCCATTTCGTTCCTTATGAAGCGCTCCAGGAGCCGTATACGGGGCGATGCGGCGCGATACGGCCAAAGGTTTGGTGGATCAGGTTCTTCGACTACCTTTAGGGGTTCTTATCGGCGGTTTCGGCGGCAACCCGAGCGTATGATGGCCCCGTCATGACCAGCAAACGTACGGCGATCGTGCTCGGAGGCTCCGGGTCGGTGGGCACCGCGCTGCTCCAGGAGTTGTTCCGCGACGGTGCTTTCGGCACCGTCATCACGCTCTCGCGTCGATCCCTGCCCGAGGCCGTCGCAATGGCGCGTGCTGCCGGCAGCACCCTCGTGGAAAGGCTCGTTCCCGACATGAGCCCCGCTGCTCTCGCCGAGGCGACGCTGGCTGCTCTGCGAGAGCACGACGGCGAGCTGGAAGCATTCAGCGTGCTGGGCATCGGTGCAGGCACCGCGAAGCTCACGTTCGAGGAGCATCGCGCGGTAGACGTGGCGCTGAACGAAGCGTTCGCGCGGGGGCTGCGAGATGCGGGCAAGGTCGAGCACCTCGCGTTCATGAGCGCGGTGGGCGCGGATCCGACTGCGAAGGCCAGCGGCGGCGGCGGCGCGGGCATGTCGCGGTACAATCGCGTGAAAGGTGAGGCCGAAGCGGCGGTGCGCGCGAGCGGGCCTGCGGTCGTGAGCGTGTTCCGGCCCGCCATGATCATCGGTTCTCGGCACACGCCGTGGATACTCGAGAAGGGGCTACCATTGCTTTCGTTCGTCACGCCGGCGAAGTTCAAGTCGATCCGTGTGGAACAGATTGCGAAGGCGATGATCGCGACGGCGAAGCGTCACCCCGCGGCGAGCGCGATCTATCACTACCCGGAGATGATGGCGCTCACGGCGTGACGCGCTAGGAACACACGGTTTCCACACAGCGTGTAGGGAAGCCGTTGGGCGGGCACGGAGATGCTCATCCGCAAACCCGTGTAGGACAGCAACTTCATCGATCCCGAAACGACGGTCTACCTGCGTCGAGGCTGGCTCCCGCTGCGCGAACGAGTCCTGCACGTGGGTCGGACCCTGGCGGGGTTTCGCGTCACTCGTTAGAGCTTGGAGCGCAGCGCCAGCGCGACGACGCGCCGGCCCCCCCGCACCAGATAGACCGCGAGCACCAGCGCGCCGGCGAAACACGCGGCGTACCCCACGAATCCGATCGCCAAATACACGAATTCGCGTCCCCCGAATCCGAGTCCTTCGTTGGGGCGCAGGTCTACAGCGATGGGTCCAGACTCGAAATGGCAGACAGAGCTGGACGGGCGCGCTCTCCCCTTGCCCAACGTGTAGCGCGTCAGCGGTTCGGTGGTACCGGTCAACCGCTGGCACGGCGTCTCCATGACGAAGGCCCCTATCGGACCGTCCAGCGCGGTTCCAAAAGCGAAGTTCAGCCCCGCCCACGAAGGGACGAACAGCAGGCTCCCCACGACCCAGCTCGCGAGCAGGCCGACCAGCGTCCGGCCCGACACGTGATCGCCTTCAGCACGCTGAAGCTTCATGGCGGCCTCGCCGCGTGTGTCGAGACGCCCCAGGCTCGAAGCTCGCGATAGAACTCCGACGCTCGGCGTACGAGGTCAAGCTCACCGTCCCAGGCGTGTCCGCGTCCCCAGGCGCCCAGCAGCACCGATTCTCGGAGATGCTCGGGGACGGGCAGCGCGCGCTCGATCCATGCAACGTACGCCTGCACGGTCGCGGACTCATAGCCGAGGATGTCGCGCTGGTCGGACTTCACGTGGTATCGCGCAGCAGCGGTCGCCAGGTCACTGGCGAGGCGCTCACCAAACGCCGCGAGCGCCTCGAGTTCCTTGCGCTGCTGCACTCGAGAGGCCCTAGGCGGGATTGCCGACGCGGAAGGTGAAATGGGACACACCTTCGGCATCGATCAAGCGCGTCCGCTCGAGCGCGGTGGTGGCCGGATCCACCCCCGCGAACAGGCTGGTCCCGGCGCCGAGCAGGCGGTGCACGACGTGAAGCCGTAGCTCGCTGAGCAGACGGGCGCGGAGGCACTGCTGGATGATGGTCGCACCCCCGAGTACGAGGACATCGCGCTCGCCGGCAGCCGCGCGAGCCTGTCCGATGGCGGCTTCGAGCCCGTCGGTCACGAACCTGTAGCTAGTTCCCCCTCGCTTGGTCACCACGGCCTTCGGGCGATGGGTAACGACGAACACCGGTCGGTGGAAGACCGGCTCATCGCCCCATGGCTTCTCACCGAGATCGAACGTCCGACGGCCGACCACGACCGCACCGGTATTCCCGAAGAGATCTTCGAGCGCCTCCCCGCGGTGTCCAGTCTTGCCGCCCGAGTGAAACATCCATTCGTGCAGTCCCTCACCGCCGTCGCCCATCGCGTTGTCTTGGTCGACGTTTGCCCCGGCGCTGAAGCCGTCGAGCGACATCGATTGGTCTGCGAATACTTTACCCATGGAGACCTCCTTTGCCTCTAGATCGAACGGGCGCGCCGCGAATCGACAGGGAGTAGCTCGGGTCGAACAATCCTCCGACGGCGGTAGATTACAACGTCAGCGCATGCGGGCTTCAGCAGCAGTGTTGATTCACGACGCGCATGAGCTCCGTCAAGTCGAGGGGCTTTCTGAGGTATGCCGCCGCATTGAGTTCCTGAAGGTGCGGAACCGCATCGTAGGCGGAAATGACCACCACCGGAATGTCCGCCACTTGGGGGTGTTTCAGCTGCTCTTGGCGGAACGAGCGCCCATCCATCACGGGCATCATCAGGTCGAGCAAGATGATGCACGGGTTCGCGTCCATGCCTTTCAGCTTGTCGAGTGCATCCTGCCCGTGCTCCGCCCCGATCGCCGGGTAACCGAAGGTCTGCAGAAACTCGACCAAGGTATCTCGCATGTCTTGGTTGTCCTCGACGACGAGCACGCTATGGCATGACATGATACCTACCTTACCTGAGCAACCTCGATCGATCGAGGCGAGTCCTGGGTAGTTTGGATGGGTAAACGCATGACGAAGTGCGCGCCACGCCCACCCGTGTTCTGGGCGCTCACGCTGCCGCCGTGTGCCTGGACCACCTCCCGGGCGAGGTACAAGCCCAGCCCCAGACCCGAGAAATGTCGCATCGAAGTCGCGCGTTCGAAGCGATCGAAAACGCGGTCGAAATCTTCCGGCTCGATGCCTGGGCCGCCGTCCACGACCTCGAGCCAGGCTTCGTCGGCCCGCCGTGCCAGGCTGACACGGACCGGCGACCCGGCAGCGTAGGTGACGGCGTTCAGCAGCATTTGAGCCACGACGTGTTGCAGCCGCCGCCGATCCCAAAACCCCATCAGAGGTGCTTCGAGCTCGATCGTCAGCTCGCAGCCCGCGAGCTCGGCTTGCGTGCGGACGCTCTCGACGCCGCCAGCGACCACCTCGGCCAAGTCGCACTCGTCGCGCTTCAGCGCGAACGTTCCACTGGTGATGCGGGTGACCTCGAGAATCGCGTCCACGGTCCGGAGTAAGTGGTCGCTGCTCCGCTTCGCCCGGCGTACGTTCTTGATGAACGCCGGGTCGAGGCTGTCCTGCTGCCGCATGAGCGCCTCGATCTGTAGCTCGAGCACGCTGAGCGGTGTCTTGAACTCGTGGGATACCACCGAAAGAAACTCGTCCCGCAGCCGAAGCGCCTCCTCGACCTGGGCACGGCGCACGCGCTCTTCTTCGAGTTTCTTGCGTTCCGTCAGATCGCGCGTGACCTTCGCGAAACCCACCAGCTCGCCCGACGGCCGGCGCAGTGCCGTGAGTACCACGTTGGCCCAGAACCTGGTGCCGTCCTTGCGCACCCGAAAGCCCTCGGCCTCGAAGCGACCTTCGCGCGCGGCGACCTCCAACTCGTGCTCGCAAAAGCCCGAGCGCGCCTCTTCTTCTGGATAAAAGCGGGAGAAATGTTGGCCGATGATCTCATGGGCGGCATAGCCCTTGATGCGCTCGGCCCCCGCGTTCCAGGTGGCGACGCGGCCGTTCGGATCGAGCATGAAAATCGCATAGTCTTTGACGCTCTCCACGAGCAATCTGAACTTCTGTCCGGTGTCGACCAGATCTTCGGTCGTGTGCCAGGGGCGGAGCGGGGCCGTACCCTCCTCGCTCTGCTTCCCCGTGGGGGCGGAGGGTTCGGCTGCGGCAGAGCTGCGCGGTAGCTCGAGCGTGAAGCGGGTTCCGGTGCGATCGTCGGACTCGACCTCCACGGTGCCCCCGTGGGCGCGGGCGATCTCACGGGTGATGAATAGGCCCAAACCCAGGCCGTCGCGCTGCTCGCGCGAAGCGTCTCTAGGGGCCAAGGGCACGAACAGCGTGCCCATGGCGCTGCTCGGAATCGCACCCGCGTTGTGAATGGATGCGCTCACGCGCTCCGGATCGCTGCCGTCCAAGCGCACGTGAACGCACGCATCACGAGCCCCGTGTCGCAGCGCATTGCCCAACAAGTTCGAGAATGCCTGCGCCAGCCGGTCTTCGTCCCACGTGCCTCGCGTGTCCCCCACCGTTTCGAATTCGAGCCGCGTTCCTGCCCGAGCTTCTTCCAGTTCTTCCGCCACGCGTCGCACGACGTCGACGAGGTCGAACTCCTGCACCATCAGCTCGAAGCCGCGTCCCACACGAATGCGCGTGAAGTCCAGCAACTGATTGATCAAGCGCGACATGCGCTCACCACTCCGGACGATCCGGTTCAGGGGCCCTGCGACGCGCGTACTATCGCCTTGCTCGCATTGGCGCAACACCAGAGCTGCCGAAGCCAAGATGGAGCCAAGCGGGTTTCTGAGGTCATGCGCGAGCACGCCGGCGAGCAGATCGTTCAAGCGCACGGTTTCGGTGAGCTCGTCGACCAGCTGCCGCTGATTCCGTTCGGCGATTCGTGACGCCTCGAAGAGCTTGGCGTTGTCGATAGCCGCGGCAGCGCTCGCGGCGATCACGGAAACCATGCGTTCGTGTTGTTCCGTAAAACGGTCCGCCTCACGATGTCCGAAGAATAGACCACCGAGCACGGAGCCTGAACGAGACACCACCGGCACGGCCAAGTAGCTCACGACCGGCAGGTGGCCTCGAGGCATCCCGTAGTGCGGCGCCATCGTTCCGTAGCGCGGGTCTTTCCTCACGTCGCCGAGGCGAACCACGCCCTCGCCGGCGAAGGTGGGGGCGAAGATGGGCGTGTTGCGCGGCAAGCCGAACTTGGCGAATGCCTCCTTCGGCGCGCCCGATAGCGCGTAAAGCACGTAGGTTTCCCCCGCTTCATTGACGAGGTTGTAGAAAAAAGCTCCGAAGTCCGCTCCCACCAGCTGCGTGCCCTCGTCGGTGGTGCGTTGGACGAGGGCGTCGAGGTCGAGTCGGGCAGCCTTCAGCGATTCGCTGATGCGGAACAGGCTTTCCGCCTCGCGTCGAGCTTCGCGCTCCGCTTCGTACAGCCGAGCGCGCTCGACCGCGAGCGCACATTGGGAGGCGAAGCTCTCGAGCCAGCTTTTGTCGGAAACCGCGAACTCCCGCGCATGGGCAAAGCTGAGAGCAAAGCCGCCCACGAGCCGCCCGCCGTGGATGAGCGGTAGGGCGACGACGGCCTGGATGCGTTCTCGGGGAGTCGCTGCGTTCACCAGCTGCGGATACTCCCGGAGCAACGCCCCGTAACTCTCGAACCATAGCGCGCTGCGCGTCCGGGCCGCTGCAGACAGCGGCAACGGGGCATCCAAGGACAATACGGATGCCTGGGCCTGTTCGGGCAGGTTGCGGGCACCCAGGAGGTGAAGCGTGCTCTCGTCGTCCCGCGTGACGTAGACCGCGCCGGCGGCCGCGCCGAGCACCCGCTCGCTGAAAGAAAGCAGCACTTCGGCCACGCCGCTCGCCGTCAGTGCGCCCGCGAGCTCGGCGGTGCCCTGCTGGAGCTCCGCCATCAGCCGCGCGCCGGCACGTTCGCGCGCTTCGGATTCTTGCAAGCGGCATATGGACTCGCGAAGCGCCTGCTCCACTTCTGCGCGGTCCTGCGCACTTGGAACTGTTGCTTCCGGATCCGGCATTACGAGATCCTGACTCTACAAGCGGCTGCTGGCGCGTCAAGCAGCCGCTCCGGTGCCACCCCCGCAGACCGGCCACGGTTGAGCATGTTCGCCACAGGGCGGTGCGGCACGGGCGCACCGCTCAGCGATTGGGTGGGTTTGCAGCGTTGATCGCGAGCTGGGGGGCGAAGGCTCGCCCGTATGCCGGCCGCGCTTCGCCGCGAGCGACGTAGGCGGCAAGGTTCGGAAATTCGTTCAGCATCCCCGAGGGCTTCAACCTGAGCAGCACCGACGCCAGCATCAGGTCGGCGGCGCTGAACGCACCCTCGAGCCAGTCAGCGTCACCCAACCGAGTGGAGAGCTGCCCCAGTCGAGTGCGGACGCGATGTTCCACCAGAGGCAGGCTGTGCCCGCCCCCGGCTCTCAGCCGCGGCGCCTTCTTCTTAGACCGACGAGACCGAGCGCGCCGAGCAAGGCGGTTGCGGCCCCCGTCTCCATGCCGCCGGGGGACACGGCGCAGTTGCCGGCCTTCTTGGCGTCACGTTTGTCGACGTCGCCGTCGTCGTCCTGGTCGGCATCGAGGTCGATGTCCGCGTCTGCGTCCACCTCCGCCTCGATGTCCACGTCGACATCGATCTCGACCTCTGCGCTAAGCTCGGCTGCGCACGCATCCAGGTCGCCAGAGCTCAGGAACTGATCATCGCAGTAGATGGCGCCCCCGGTTTGGGTGCATTGAGTCTCGCATTCTTCCACCTTCCGCGTTTCGCACTGTTCGAAGACTTTGGTCTGGCACTCGACCTGGCAATCGATGTTGGCGCGGGCTTCACACGAGCCGTCGCAAGCGGTCGTGCACTTTTCCTCGCACACCACGTCTTCGTCGGCGCCCTGACACTTGCCTTCGCATTTGGCGCCACAGGTGTGCGCGCACGCCGAGCGGCAGCTGCCGACGTGCTCGGCGTCGGCGCATTTGTCATTGCACGCTTGCTGGCAATCCGACATCGCCAGACCCATGCAGCGTGGGGGCTCTTCAGCCGCCATCTCCTCTTCGCAGGTCGTCTCGCAGCTGGTCTGGCAGGATGATTGGCATTCGGTTTCGGCGTGTGCGGTGCACTCTGACTCGCAGTCGCGGTAGAGTTCGGCGGCGCAGGTAGTTTCCATGGCGACGACCTCGCAGTGTTCGGTGCACTCTTCGGTCGGCCTGAATTCGCAGTCGGCGTCCCCGAACACGAACACACCGCCGCACGCTTCCAGTTCTGCGCTCGCTATGCCTGGTACGAGCGCGACAGCACCCGTCAGCCATCCAGCGCGAATCACGGATCTTACATTCATGATCGTATCTCCCTGTGACGGTGGTCTCGCTCGAACCCTCTGGGGCTGAACCGACCGACCTTTGGCGAACCCGAGACTGCAGGTTGCGGGCCAATGGACGGGTCTCAACGCGAGAATACGGCAAACCTCCGGGCGCACGCGCGCAACCTGGGTAGCGTCAGCAACCCGTACGCGCGCTCGCCGACGTTCCGCTCGCGGACGCTCCCAAGCAGCCACGCCTGAGGCAAGCGTGCATGACACGCGTGGCCAATCAGCGTAGGTCGCCGATCCGATTCAGGTTCTTGCTGGCAGCTGTGTAGCGGGGCTCGAGCGACAGAGCTCGGCGATAGGCAGCCCGGGCGTCGCCGATGCGATCAGCCTTCTCGTAAGCGACACCGAGGTTATTGAAGGCGCGCGGGTTACGAGGTGCAGCGCTGACGGTGCTCTCCCAGAGCGCTACTTCGCTCTCGTATTCGCTATTGCGGCGCAGGGTCAGCAGCAGCAGGCCCGCGCTGGCGAGGGCCGCGGCCGCGCGTCGGAGCCGCTTCGCGCGCGGGGCAAGCCACTCTTGCCACCCGGCTCCCACGGCGAGCACGAGGCCCGCGTTGGCCAAGTAGGCGTGCCGCTCGTTGATGACGTCGACGCGCGGCAAGAGCAGATAAGGAACGAATGCGTGGAGCAAGAACCAGGCAGCGCCAAAGCTCACGACGGGCCGCACGCGGCGTTGCCACACCGCGAGCACGAACGCGCCGATCACCACGCCGCCGCCCGCCACCGCCCTGACCTGGCTCGGGCCGAGCCACAAGCCTGGATCTATGCACGGCCGCTCCACGAACAGCAGCTGCGCGGCGAGGTAACGCATGCCGCCGAGCTGATACCACAACGAATCAGCCAGCGAGCGTTGCCCCACCACCCGGTAGAGCAGCTTGAAGTAGCCCGGATGCCACAGCAAAAATAGCAGCGCGGCCGCGCCCGCTGCACACCACGGCAGCTGCCTTCGCCACAGCTCACGGAACGCCGCACGCTCGACCAGCGTGTCCCAGAGCAGTAACCCGAGCAGTAGCACCACGCTCGTTTCTTTGGTCAACACGGCGAGCACGAAGGCTAGCGGTGCCGCGAGCAGTCGATACCGCCGTTCACCAGTCCGTACGCCGTGAGCATGAAACAACAATGCGAGCAGCACGAACGCCGTGGCGAGCGACGCCGAGCGCCCGCTCACGTAGGTGACCGCCTCGGTTTGAATGGGATGCAGCGCGAAGACCGAGCCGCTGGCCAACGCCGCGGGGGCGAGGCCCGCCGTGAGCGTGAACGGTCCGCGCGACGCAGGGGCGCCGGCTGCCACCGCGAGACGCAGCACGAGCTCTACGTTGACCAGGTGCAGCAGCAGGTTGAAGACGTGAAACGGCCAGGACGAGCCGCCGAACGCCCAGCACAAAGCATAGCTCGCCTTGAGCACCGGCCGCAGCCCCCCGCCCAGGTCGTCCAGCAGTGCGCCGAGCGAGTGTACCGCTTCCGCCTGGACGATGACGCCGCGATCATCGAACTGAAACGGACTCGTGAGCGAACCCGCGTAGGCCGCGATCGTGAGCCCGAAGAGCAGGAGGCGCATACCGCGCCCCGGAAACGAGATCACGAGTCAGCTCGCGCCGCAGTTACCCGCCGGCGCCGTTCAGGAAACGGTCGAACAGCAGCGTGAACCGATCCCAAAGTCCAGCCGGAAGCGGAGCCGGCTGCGTGCCCGACAGCGGTGGCAGCACGCGGGATCCTGCAGGCGGCGTTTCCGGTAGCGGCTCCCAGGTGCACTCCATTTCGGGATCCGCCGGATCGCTTTCCCGTAGGTCTTCGATGGACTCGGCGAGATCGGCGTTACCGAAGGTGTAGGAGATGATTTCGGAGTCCGCCAAAATCATCGGATCGAGGGAGTTGCAGAAGTCGTCGGGCAGCACGCCAGCCTTGCAACCCACCTTGAAGTTGATCACGTTGGCGAAGCCCGCGAGTAGCGTCGGGCCGTGGGTCAATTCGTGAATGACGGTCGCGTCGATGATGTCCTTACAGAAGGCGTCGCAAAAACAAGGGTCGAGTGACGCTTGGCCAATGCCAGGTACCGCCGCGATCTGCGTCAGACTGTTGATGTTCGGGTCGTAGCCGTTGCACGACATGAACTGCTTACTGACGCGGGAATCGCCCATGAAGCGCATCTCGAACAAATCCTTCGCCTCTTCCATCGATTGCGGGCCGTTGGACGTAAAGAGATCTTCTCGCACGCTGATCCAGGTATCGCGCGCCTGCTGTTGGTTGCGGAGATAGACCTCCATCATCGGGGCGTCGGCGCAGGTGCACTCATCGGTCATGCACTCGTCGGACGGCACGAAGTGCTCCGTGGTTTGGGCGCCGGCGAGCGCGGCACACGCGACGCTCGCGAGCAGCGCGGCCCCGGCAGCGCGAAGTCTGCGGGCGGTACCGTGCTTCACTGAGCACCTCCCACTTCGTAGGTCACGGCCTTGCTGGGCCAATCGCCGGGCGGAAAGTCTTTCACTTCTCTGTAGGTCGTCGTCGCGTATCCGCTCCAAGCCGAACCAAAGACCTGCTGTGCGCCTTCGATCAGCTTGCCGTCTTCGAAGTAGTACGAGTGCGTGCCGTTCTCGGTCTGAACCGCGTAAAACTCATCGCCACTGCGAGTGGCAGGCGTCAGAATCCGATAGTAAGCCGGGTCACCCTCCGTGTACGCGTAGGTGATTCGCTGCTCGCCCTCGAATTGCACGTACAGCTCCACCTCGCGCTCGTCGCCCGGGGCTGCCACCTTGGCGGGCACCTCGACGGTATGTGATTCGAGGCTGCTCGGGTCCGCCGCGTCGAAGAGCATCAGCTCCGTGCTTTCGGCTTGCCAAATCGCCGAGAAATCGCCGGAACCGCCGCCGCCATCCGTGGACGTCTCACCCCCGCCGCCAGCAGTGTGCGTACCGCCAGAAGACTGTCCGGAGCCTCCGGAAGCCTGATCCCCGCCAGCACCGTCGGTCGAGGCGGGAGCGTCATCATCGGAACCGCACGCGACCGCTGCCCACAGGGCGACAGCCGTGATGCACACGCCAGCGGTGCGAGCGCGTACATGTGAGAACTCAAGAGGCAAGACACCGAGCATGCGCGGGACCCTATCTCGTGGCGAGCCTTCGGTCAAAGGTCGTCAGCGTCCCAGCTTTCCGTTTCGGCAAACGTTCGGACTTTCGCGCTGGCACACCGGAAAGATCCTCACTCGATCAACCCGGCAGTTTGACGGCCGCAACGATGCCCAGCCCGCGAAGCTGAGCGTCTTCCTGCTCGGACAGCCACAACCAGAGCGGCTCGAAGCAATCGGGCCAGCCGGGCAGATCTTCGGCGTACTCGTAAAAGCGGCGCTGGCCATCGGGGCTCGCCCGGTTGATCGCCTCGCACACGCGCCGGATCTGCTCGCGCCGCCCCCACTCTTCCGTGCCCGGTCCGATCGCGTAGTCTTCCGGGCCCGTCTCGACCTGGACCTCCAGATCGAGCTTGGTCAGGAAGTTCTCGGGCACTTCGATCCCGAGTCCCTCGAGTCCCTCCAGTAATGCAGCATCGCGCTCCGTGGGGTCCTCCGTGTACCAATGACTTCGCGGGAAGCTCAGTTGCTTCAGCGCCCCCGCGTAACGACCGCGCTCTCGCTCGCCATCACGTAGGGCGTCTTGGACGAGCTGGCGCGCGCTGCGCTTTTGGATTCGCCGTTCTCGGCCCAGTGCCTCGACCCAACGCTCCGCGGACTCCAGTTCGAAGAGGTGCGGTGTGGGGTCACCGATGACGTACGAGTAGCGGTAGCGGACCTCCAACTTCGGCCGTTTCAACTCGAACAAGCCGAGCAGCTTCGGAGCTACGCACCCAACCTCAGTGATGGAGTTCCGGTCGAGCGTGACCTTTTGGGGGTGAGGCATGCCCAGCTTCGGGCGGAACGCCAACCAGTCGTGTGTGAGCCACACCTGGCCTTCCAGCGTTTGGCTGGGGCCACCTGCGCTTCTGCAGATGTCGTTCGTGAATTTCAGGCGACCCGGACCGTGAAGCAGCACTTCGTCGCCGAGAGGCACGAAGAAAGGTTCTGTTTGCACCATCTTGCTGTCGATCTCCGAGGCGGTGGGGTAGCTTCGCACGTGGGTGCCGGTGGATGACGAGATGACCAGTATTACGTATCGCAAAGGGGACGCCACGGCTCCCGTGGGCGAGGCCACGAAAATCATCTGTCACGTGTGCAACGACGTCGGTGGTTGGGGTAAGGGTTTCGTCGTCGCGCTTTCCAAGCGCTGGCCGGAGCCCGAGGCTCGCTATCGAGCCTGGTACGCGCAGGGCGAAGCCGCCGGCTTTCGTCTGGGTGCCATCCAATTGGTCGACGTCGCGCCTACCCTGGTGGTCGCCAACATGGTGGCACAACGCGGAGTCCGAGCCACGCCCGGCGTCCCTGCAATCAGGTACCAGGCACTCAGAGAGTGCCTGGCGACCTTGGCCGAGCAAGCCAACCGGCGTGCTGCGTCCGTGCACATGCCGCGCATTGGCTGTGGGCTCGCGGGTGGATCGTGGAGCGAGGTCGAGGCGCTCATCGACGCAACGCTGCTGGCAGCGAACGTCTCCGTCCATGTGTACGACTTCTAGTGGCAGGGCCGAGGGTCGAGCCCCGCGATCCGGTCCTATCGGCTGCTGGGGACGATGTTGCTGCGCCCCCCCCAGGCGCCGTGCTCGGCCAGCGCGCGGAAACGCAGCGTCGTGAACTCGAAGTGAAAGTCTCTGCGGGC
>JAICQQ010000234.1 GCA_025937785.1 Polyangiaceae bacterium | reverse complement strand
TCCGGCGATACCGGTTTCGTCCTCGCGCAGGGGCAGCGGGGGTGGCGGCTTTGGGGGAGCCGTCGGCGCCGGCGGGGCCGGACTTGCGCTCGCCGTTGGGCTGGGGCCCGGCCGCGGCGGCGCGGCCGAACAAGCGGCAACGGCGAGAAGCAACGCGAAACGAAGACGGCGCATGGGGCGTGAGAGGGGTTCATAGCGGTGAATCCTGGGTGCGCAACCCAAGTTGGTCCGCGCGCGTCCTGGATCGAGTCGGCTGGCCGCGCTCGCGTCCATCGATCTGAAGTCGGTGGCGAACCTTCCGGCGCTGGTACGCACTTTGAACGATACCTAGCGACACACCGTCGCGACTCAACGGAGGAGGCATCATGCGTCGATGGACAGTTTTACCTTTGCTCGTTTCTAGCGTATTTGCGTGCACCGCGGAAACAGACCTGCAGGAGGGTGAAGAGCCGATCGCTGCTCGCGCGGACGAACTCGTGGGAGGGCACCCGGCGGCTGAAAGCGAGTACCCCGCCACGGTTTATCTCGGCGGCTGTACGGGAGTGAAGGTCGGCCCTCGGCATTTCCTTTCGGCAGCGCACTGCTTCGGCGATCCGAACATGGCCACGCTGGCGATGACTCCCAACAACGACGCGTCGAACATCGTCAACTTGACGGTCGTGTCGGTGAACGTGCATCCGGAGTACACCAACTGTAGCCAGTGCGCCAACGACGGGTCGATGTCCGACTTCGGCTTTCGGCCGGACGTCGCGCTGATCGTGGTCGCCGAAGATACACCGTACGTCCCGGAGGCGACCATCGATCCGGACCCGGTGGCGATCCAAGCTCCCGTGACGCTCTCGGGCTACGGCTGCGAAAATGGTGTGGGGCAGCCCAGCGGACCCCCACGCTTGAAGGTGGGGGACACGGAATCGATCGATCCCTTCTTGTTGAGCGACGCTGCAAGCATTCCGGATGCTTACGTCACGACTTACGGTCCGGAGGTCGACGCCGATTCGCCCGGACTGTGCCCGGGAGATTCGGGCGCGCCGCTGTATCGAACCGGCACGAACTCCGTCGTGGGCATCGCCGCGTTGGTCTCGTTCAACGGCGCCACCGGCAATCCCTTCGGCAACTGGCACACGCGGGTCGACAGCGAATCTCGCTACGATATCTACGGCTGGGCTCAGGACATCATCGAAGGGGGGGGCACGCCCTGCTCGAGCTTGTGCGAGTCGCCCGTCACCTCGACGTCTCAGTACTTCTCCAAGAGTTATCTCGGGACCGGTGCGAGCTGCTACGAGGTGATCGCTTCGCCGACGGCCGCGAACTGCGGGGGCTTCTCTGGCAACCGAACGCTCAGCATCAACGGCACCAACGTTGCGTGCAACAGCCAGAGCTTCACGCTGCCTGCCCAGCGCAACGGCGGCTACTGCTTCGCCGTGGGCGCCGGACAGGATCCCTGGGCGTGGATCAACGCCTGGTAGGCTGAGGGCCCTCGCGTCCGGCGCTCAGAATCGATCGTGCCAGACGAACGAAAACGTGGTGGTTCGACCCGGGATCAAGCCGGTGTCGACCACCACGCTCTCGGGCCACCAGCGACTGAGACCCCAGCCGACCCCCGCCAGCGCGGCGGTGGCGTGAAAGGGTATCGACGCACGATTCAGGGTGCGGACGCGCTCGTTGGCGGCTTCCAGCTCGCGTTGGGAGTCGCCGGAGCTCTGCCAATAGACGATGGCGGCGGCCGCGTTCAGCCCGAGCGCGGTGGCCTCGGCGGCGAGCGCGATGCTGCCCAGCGCCACCTCGAGACCCGCGCGCGTGCGCTCGCGAGCAGGTGGCACCCCTGGAGGCTCCGGGATGCGATCGGACGACGACTCGTAGCGCCGGACGTCGGCGGGACCGAACGGATCGTCGAACAGGCGCTCGAAGGCGAGGCTCAGGGCCCCGCGGCTCGCCACTTCCAGGGGCGAGGCGGCGACGGAGGCGAGGTCGATCGGTTGCTGGCTCTTGATGACGTATTCGACAGAGCCCGGCGTCGGCCGCACGAACAGCGGTCGATCGGGCGGAGGCCACAACCGAAGCACCTGGCCGCGCGCCGGATGCGCATCGAGGATGCGTTCGCCACGCGCGGTTTCCAGGTAGAAATGACCGAGGTCGCTGCGGCTCGAAGTCAGCGGCGCCGGGCCGCGCCACGACAGCACGGGTTGCCGGAGGTTGCCCGCCGGCGGACGCACCGTAAAGCTCGGCCGGAACCGGGGATTTTCGATGCTTCGATTCGCCGTGGTCAGGAAAGCGCCGAGCTCCGCATAGTCGATGCCGCCGTCGAGGTTCGTGTCGGCAGCGCCGCGCAGAGCGGACCTGAGCTCGTGGCTCAGAATGCCACCCTGAAACCTTTCCCACTCGTGGCTCTCTCGGTCCGACGAGGTCGAGAGCACGAAGCCGGTGTTCGCGAGTTGCGCGGGTGTGCTGGCGTCGGGCGGCGCCCCCGAGTAGCGGCGGCGCTGTCCCCCGGGGCCTCGCTCGAACACGAGGAAGTAGGAGCGGCAAGCGTCGACGAACACGTGGTTTCGCGTCGCCTTCGTGGCGCTGAGCAGCTCGAACAGGCGGTGGCGCGTCAGGCGTCCGTCTTCGAGCATGACGAAGCCCTCGCCAGCGTCGATGTCGCCGTGGCCGCTGTAAAAGAGCAACAGTTCGGTCTCGTGCCCGCGCTGCCAGGCTCGAGCGATCGCCGAGCCGAGCGCACCGACGGCGCGCTGGAGATCCGCCGAGCGCGGCGCGCCGCTCGCTGGCAAGGGTCCATGGAGCCTGTGGCTGTCGCGATCGAGGCGCACCAGCAAACGCGACTCGACGCCCGCCTGGACGAGCAGCCTGTGCATGGCGACCGCGTCGTCGTCCGCGTAACGCAGGGTGGTGCTCGCCTCAGCAGGAGGCTGATTGTTGCCGATGACGAGAGCGAAGCGCGCGACTTCGGCGCGTGCCGGCAAGGGCGCCACGAACATCACGAGCCACGCGACGACCCAAAAAGCTCTGGTGCGCAGCCTCATGGACGAACCCGCAGGCTGACGCGCCGCAGGATCGCACCTGGAACCGGTACCGCCTCGCCGGCTTCGTCGTCGCGGGCGCGAGCGCGCGCGGACAACCAGGCTTCGATCCCGGAAACACGCTCGGGCTGATGCGAGAACAGGGCGTACACCTCGAGCGCGCCTGCACCATAGTCGTGGGCGACAGCGTCCGGGAGCGTGGAGTGCCCAGGGTCGATGCCGATCGACAGCGGGTTTTCGGCGACTGATTCGTAGGCGGGATAGAACCAGTAGACGCGCTGATCGGCCCCTATCGCGAAGATCATGAGGTACTCATAAGGGTCGTGCCCTCGATTGGTGTACGAGAACAAGAGGCTGTCGTGCCGATCGAGACTCTCGGTCACGGCTTCTGGAGCTTGGTGATCCACGACGCGGTGAATGCGAATTCCAGTCCATCGCTCCTGCGCCGCAGCACTGGATGCAGTCTTCGCCCGGAACTCCGAGGGCTCGAGAGCGCGACCCCACCCAGCCCCGTCCGGCGCGTTCGCCCAGTCCCGTCGTGATACCACAATACCCAGTGAAACCGCGGCGATTCCCGCCATGGCCGTAGCTAGCGCGCCGAACGCGGGCGGTCGTTTTCGCTGGCCTCCTATTGCGCGCAGTTGCGCTTTGTTGCGCACGGCGTCGACCAGATCGAGATCGTCGACCTCCGGAGTTGGGGCCGTGAGCGCGTCGCGAATGCTTCGGAGCTCCGCGAGATGTCGGCGGTTGCGCGGACATGCCGCGAGCGCGCGTTCGATCCGAGTCGACTCGTCCGCAGTGACTACGCCTTCCAGATAGGCGGCCAACAGCTCGGAGCTCAGCGGCTGATCCGGCGTCGCTTTCATGCTTCCTCCAGCATTTCGCGAAGTTTCGCCTTGGCGCTGAAGAGCCGCCGCTTCACGGTACCCGTCGGTATCCCAAGCGTTTCACCGATTTCGTCGTAGTTGAAGTCCGCGCCGAAGCGCAGCACCACCACCTCGCGCAACTTGTCACTCAGCCGCAGCAGCGCCTGTTCGACGTCGCGGCGGTGTTCGTGGAGCGACACCTCGTGCGCGCCCGCTGCCGTGGCGTTGGACGCCTGGTCTAGTGCTCGCTGGAACGAACGCTCCGAACGTCTCGCCATGCGGCATTGGTTGAGCAGGATCCGGTACAAAAAAGCCTTGAATTGACCATGGGCTCGATAGTCGGGCAGCGCGCGCAGCAGCGCCACGAACGTGTTCTGCGCGACATCCGCCGACAATGCAGCCTCGCCCAGGTAACGCACTGCGACTCGTAATACGGGCCGCTGGTGTCGCCGGATCAGCGCATCGAAGGCGCCGTCGAGCCCGCTGCGCGCCAATAACATCAGTTCGTCGTCGCTGCGCCCTTCCAGATGATGGTGCTCGACGAGCCGTGGAGCTCGCTCTGCAGGAGCGGGCATGACGATTGCGAGTTCTGGATGCAGAGCCATCTTCTAGGATAGTGCGCGAAACTTGGAAATGGTTCGCTCGAGGTCGTCGACTTTGATCGGAATCGGGCATGGTGCCGAGCGATCGGATTGTGCTAATGAGTGCCTGCTATGAATGGGAGGGCGTTCGCGGGTAATACCCGCTCACTCTCAACTCAGTGTTGGACGATCGGTCTAACGATCGGTATCGGTGCCTTCGCTCACGTTGCCGCGTGCACGCGCGATCTCGAGGGTCAGCCTTGCCCGTGTGCGGTGGGCTACCGCTGCTGTGCCGGTACTTGCGTTTCCGAAGCCGCTTTCTGCCCCGAAAACGCCGGAGACGCCAGCGGCACT
Organism: Polyangiaceae bacterium; assembly: GCA_025937785.1. Taxonomy (GTDB): domain Bacteria; phylum Myxococcota_A; class Polyangia; order Polyangiales; family Polyangiaceae; genus JAICQQ01. The sequence continues at coordinate 7,903 of JAICQQ010000234.1, read as the reverse complement.
ACGTCGATTGTGAGTGTTTCGTCATCGGCAAACAGTGGCGGTAACCAGAATGCCCCAAACCCGGCCAACTCGGGCAACGCGGCGTCCGTAACCGGTCAACTCGGCAACAGTGCGGGCGGTGCCTCCAGCTCCGGCGGCGTGGCGGGGGCCAGCGGCGAGAGCGGTGACGGTGGCAGCGACGGTGACGGCGGTAGCGGTGCGGTTACGAGCGCCACCAACGGTACTGGTGGCACGAGCGGCACTGGCGGCACTGGCGGCACTGGTGGCACTGGTGGCACTGGCGTGCCCGTGCTCACGCACGCCTACGACAGTCAACGCAGCGGGGCCAACCTCGCGGAAGCAGAGCTGAGCCCCGATACCCTGGTGGCGAGCGGCTTTGGCCGAATCGCCACGCGCCAGGTGTCGGGCGCTGTGTATGCACAACCGCTCTACGTCCCGGCATGGACGATGGGCGATGGGGCCACTCGAAATGTCGTGTTCGTGGCGACCGCTCGGAACTACGTCTTCGCCTTCGACGCCGACGACGCCGAGCGCGCCCCGCTCTGGGTCCGGCAGCTCGGCCCTGCCGTGCGGCAAGGCGATGCCGGTTTGGGCGAAACCGTCTTTCCGGAGGCCGGGATCGTCGGGACGCCCGTGATCTCGCTCGAACGAGGCGCGCTGTACTTGGTGGCGCTGCAGAACGCCGGTGGAGTGCTGCAGCACCGGTTGCATTGCTTGGATCTCGCCACCGGCGACGAGCTCGTGCCGCCGGTCGTCATCGCCGATGCGGGCTTCGACAGCCGGCGTTCCGCACAGATCAGCGCCTTGCTCTTGGTGCACGACACTCTGTACGTGGCCTTCGGTAACGGGATCTTGGACGAAGGCGGCTACGGCCATGTGTTTGCCTACGACGCTGCGACGCTGGCCGACCGCGGGTCGCTGTCCTCGTTCGAAGGGATGCACCTCGGTCCGATCTGGATGCATGGGCAAGGACCGGCCTGGGACGGCACGGCGATCTACTTGGCCGCCGACGCCCCCGACACATTCTCCGAAGCGGACGATCTGGGGTCGCGTTTGTTACGCCTTCAGCCCGCGTCCGCCGGGTTCGGTATCGAAGACTGGTTCTTGCCGAGCTACGTGCGCGAGCAGGGCTGGACCGAGCTCGGCACTGCAGGCGCGTTGCCGTTACCGGGAAGCGAACGCGTGCTCGCGGCGGGAAACCGGGCGGTGTACCTGCTCGACAAGCAGGCGTTGGGCCACCACAGCGCGGGCGATAGCGCGATCGTCCAGAAGTTTCTGGTGCGCGAGGTGGGGGATGCGTGCGCCGAGGGCAGCACTTGCAATCGCATCTTCGCGTCACCCATCGTCTGGAGCCGCAACGACGATGCGCGCGTGTACCTGTGGGCATCGAACGACGTGGTGCGTTCCTTCAGCTTCGATCGCGACACCGGCCGCATCGACTGTGGTGCCGGTGACCCCCAGATCTGCGAGCCCGTGTCCAAGGGCGAAACCGGCGCCGAATGGGGGGCACAAGCGCTCTCGCTCTCCGCGGCGGGAGACACTGAAGGAACGGGGCTCGTATGGACCCTGCAGCGAGAAGCGGACGGCGCCCGCGCGCTCTCCGCCCTCGACGCCGAGTCCCTCGATACTGTATGGCGCTCCGCGCCCGACGAGTTCGGCCCGATCTTCTCGTGGCCGTTCGCTGCGCCCGTGGTCACGGGCGGGCGTGCGTACCTGGCGACCAAGAACGGGCTCGCGCACGTGTCGGAGGGAGGGGGGCCTGCGCTCGCTGTGCACGTTGCCTCCTCGCAGCTGGTGACGGCATGGCTGAACAATCCGACGTTCAACCTGCTCGGGCTAGCGATCTCGAAGGACGGGCGGAACTTCGTCGAGGTTCAGGCGCCGCTCGAGACGAGCCTCGTGCCCCCGGTGCTGGTGTCCGATGGGGGAGCCCGTCTGTTCCTGGCGCGCGTCGACGCCCAGCGCTCGGTCCACGTGTTGCGCTCGGAAGCCGCCGATTTCGAGGGCGCTCGAGCCATTGGAGCTACGGGCGACGCGGGCGAGCGGCAGGCGCTCGACGCCAGAACGTCGGTGATGCCTGCGCTCGCTTTCGGCGACGGCAGGTTGTTCCTGGCGTGGCGCTCCGAAGCGGGCGACGAGGTGACGGTGGTGTCGTGCCCTGCGGACGGCGATTTCGATCTGTCGCGCGCCACGCGCGTCGCGGCGGCTGTGTCGAGCCAGCCCCCCGCGCTCTTCTTCAGCCACGGCCGCTTGCAGCTGATGCTGCCGGATGCCGAGGCGCAGATCGCGGTGCTCGTCTCGGACGACGCGGGCGCCAGCTTCGTGCCCGTTTCCACGCTGCCGATCGACGGGCAGCCGGCGACGGTCGAGCTCGACCCTACCGGCGCGGGCGATCCTGACACTTACCTGTTTTGGTTCGGCGATGCGATGACGCTCGCGAGCGAGCTGCGTCTGTTGACCGGGCCCAGCCGCGACTTGGCCGAGCTGCGACGTGAAGAGCTCGATTGGGCGGGGACTTCCGTCCGCCTGAGCGCCGGACCACAGCCCGTTGCCGCGACGACGTTTCGCGGGAGCATCTATCTCGGCTGGAACGGAAGCATCGCGCGCTACACGCCCGGTGAGCTGGTCACCTACGGGCGCACTGCTGAGCATTAGAAATCTGTTGACTGATGCGCTCGCTCTGGCATCTTGTCGCGCGTGTTGACCGCGTTTCCCATCGTCGTCAGAGCAGCTGCAGCTGCCGCCCGTCGAGCCCGTCGTGCTCGTTCGGGCGGTGTCTAGCGTTCAGAGTCGATCGGAACACGAGGCAGCCGCCCCAACCCTGGGCGGCTGTTTTCATTGGGTATTCCCCGGCCGCCCCCAGCCGAAAAGGAATCAACCCATGACCCCGCACTCGACCGCTCACTCGACCCCGCACTCGACCGCTCACTCGACCCCGCACTCGACGATTTCCGACCTCCTGATGAAGACTGCCGTGCGTCCCGCGGCGGTCATGGCCCGAGGCTCGGGCTCGTACCTGTGGGACGAAGCCGGCAATCGTTATCTCGACTTCATTCAGGGCTGGGCCGTCAACGCGCTCGGGCACAGCCCCGCCGTGCTGCGCGAGGCCCTGACCCAGCACTCGGCGCTGTTGCTTACCCCGAGCCCCGCCTTTCACAATCGGCCGCAGCTCGAGCTCGCGCGGCGCCTGGTCGAGCTCACCGGCGCCCACCAGGTGACCTTCCTGAACAGCGGCGCCGAGGCCAACGAAGCCGCCATCAAGCTTGCGCGCAAGTGGGGTCGCCTGCACAAGCAGGGCGCCTTCGGCGTCGTCACCACCCACGGCGCCTTTCACGGCCGCACGATCGCCACCATGGCTGCCAGCGGCAAACCAGGCTGGGACCAGCTGTTTCCTCCCTATCCCCCGGGCTTCGCCAAAGTCCCCTTCGGTGACGCCGCGGCGATGGAAGCTGCCATCGACTCCACCATCGTCGCGCTCATGGTCGAGCCGATCCAGGGCGAAGCCGGTGTGGTCGTGCCCCCGCCGGGTTACCTCGCGGCCCTCCGGCGCTTGTGCGACGCTCACGACCTGCTCCTCATCGCCGACGAGGTGCAGACCGGCGTGGGTCGCACCGGTCGCTTCCTGGCTCAGGAACACGAGCAGGTGCGCGCCGACATCACCACCCTGGGCAAAGGCCTCGGCGGCGGCGTGCCCGTCGCAGCGGTGCTCGCGAACGAGCGCGCGGCCTGCTTCGAGCCCGGCGACCAAGGCAGCACCTTCGGCGGCAACCCGCTCATGACCGGCGCCGCCCTCGCCATCGTCGAAGCCGTGAGTGCCCCCGCTTTCCTGGCCCAGGTGCGCGAGCAGGGCGACTACCTCGGCAACGTGCTCGACGAGCTCGCGAGCGCCTTCGGCGGCGCCGTCGCGCGAGGCCAGGGCTTGCTCCGCGCCATCGTCTTCGACCGGCCCCAGGCGCCCGCCCTCACCGACGCCGCTCGTGCCCGCGGCCTCCTCGTGAACGCCGCGCGCCCCGAAATCCTTCGCCTCATGCCTCAGCTCGCCGTCAGCCGCGCCGAGATCGACGAGATGGCGACGCTGCTACGTCAGGCCTACGCCAGCCTCACCCAGGCTTAGCGGCGGCAAGCTGTGCCCGCGTGCGTCACTCTGTGCCACGCGGGAGGGCGCTGTGCGCGTAATGTCCGCCCCCGAAGCTCGTCCGCCCTTGCCACGCACGTCCTGCGCTTCCGAAGCGCTGTGGCACGTTGCGTGCAGTGCCATCGTTCTGTGGGAACGCTCCGACGTGACTCGGGGCTGAGCGATGGTGCGAAGGAGTAAGAATGTCAACGATGAGTGGGCGATCGATGAGGATAGGGCAATGCCTGAGCTTAGCGGTCGCGCTCTACGCCTTCGCGGCGTGCAGCGATGATTCAGGAGGCGGTGGGACAGGCGGTGGCAGCGGCGGCACGAACCCGCAGGGCCAAGGCGGTACCAATCCGCAAGGCCAGGGCGGTACCAATCCGCAGGGCCAGGGCGGCACCAACCCCCAAGGCCAAGGCGGCACGAACCCGCAGGGCCAAGGCGGCACCAACCCGCAGGGTCAGGGCGGCACCGAGCCGCACGGCACGGCGGGCGAATCGGGGAGCGCCGGCGCTGCCGGAGACGCCGGCGCCGCGGGTGCTGCGGGCGCCAGCTCCACGTGCACGACCGAAAGCGGGTACGAGTGCCCGCCGTGCGACGAAGGCTACGTGCACGTCGATTGTGGCGGCAAGCACTGCATCTGCGAAACCGTCGATGGCCGCCTCAAGTCCGGCTACGAAGCATTGCTGGCGTGCGGGCTCGACGAGCCCTGCCCGGTGTCCACGCAACAGAGCGACGTGGTTTTGCGCAGCTGGGAAAACGGCGAATGTCTCCTCGAAGCGTTGCGCGATCGAACGCCGGGTAAGTATCAGCTCGCGAGGCGCGGCGGGATCGACGGGATTGAGTACAGCGACATCGTCATCATCTTGGATGGCAGCGACGAAGTGGTCGTGTCCGATATGCAAACGGGCGGTCTTGCGGCAGGCAACCTGAGGCGCCAGTACATCTCCGGCGCATGCACGCTGAAGAGCACCGAAGAGCTCGACGCCTGCGTGGCTGCCGGTACCGATCCCGATGACGATGGGATCTGCGCCGATCTGTCCGACTGGACCGAGACCTGCGAGGTCCTCCAGGATCCGCAGTGTCCCAGCGAATAGTCGTCGCCTACCGCGGACGAAGACTCGATGGTAGGAACTCGCGAATGCGCAGACTGGTGGGACGAGGTTTCGGGATCTTCGTGGTGCTCTACGCTGTCACGGCGTGTGGCGACACAGACAAGAACAACAACAGCGGCAGCGCTGGCGTCGGGGGCACCGCCGGATTCGGTGCCGGCGGTACCGATCCGCAAGGGCAGGGCGGTACCACGTCGCAGGGTCAGGGCGGCACTGACCCGCAAGGCCAGGGCGGTACCACGTCACACGGTCAAGGCGGCACCACGACGCAAGGCGCAGGCGGCACCGAGCCGCAGGGGCAGGGCGGCACCTTGGTGGGTGAAGCGGGCGCCTCCGCCACGGGAGGCTACGCCGGTTCCGCGGGAGACCCATGGGGTGGGGCTGCCGGCGCGACCGCCTTGTGTGACGAGCGATGCGAGCCCTGCACGGAAGGAAACGTCCACATCGATTGCCGGGATCGCTGTCTCTGCGAGAACCCGAACGATCCCAACAAGCCGGACTACGACGCGATGCAAGAGTGCAACTTCGACGCTCCCTGCAAGGCTTCCTCGATCGAGCGCGATCCCGGGTCTGCCATTTGGCGCGAGGGTGAGTGCCTGCTCACCGCGTTTCGCGACCGCACCCGAGGTCGCTATCTGCACGTCACGACGACGGCGGATCTGGGTACCTACACCACTGGCTACTGGTTCCTCTTGGGCGGCGACGACAACGTGTTGATGCTGCGAGCGACCGACAGCGGCAATGCCTCGGGCAACCTCGATCGCAGCTATCTGCCGGTGTGGTCCTGCACCCTCAAGAGCTACGAGCAGCTCGACGCCTGCGTCGCCGCAGGCACCGATATTTCCACCAGCACGACCGGTGGCGGAGCCGCCATTTGCGACGCCACCGAAGACTGGTTCGAGAGCTGCGAAACCGTCACGAACCCCGTGTGTCCCGGCGAATAGCGGCCCACAGGCCCGTTGGCCTGCCCAAGTGCATCCAACGACTTGACAGACCCCCGCGCGCCAAGTAGATACCCCGTCCTTCCGCGGGAGTAACTCAGCGGTAGAGTGCAACCTTGCCAAGGTTGACGTCGAGGGTTCGAATCCCTTCTCCCGCTCTCTATTCATTTGTTTTTGGGGCCCCAACCCCAAAAACGTGCGGTCGGATAAGTTAGGTTTTTCGAGGGGTTGACCACAGAGTCACCGGCGGTTGTTCGGTGGCCGAGGCGGGGTGCTGTTCTTTGGTCGGGGGTCCGAGCACCACTTGCCATACGTGGAGCACCACTCGGGGCACCACTTGGGTTGGGAACAGCGACCCAAAGTGGGTCCCGAATCTGGGTGCAGTGGTGCTCCGGATTCGGTCTCACGTTCAGGCTACCTTCCGGTCGAACAGGCTGACTACCTTGGCGATGCTGGCGCGCTGTTCGGCTCCGCTGATGGTGCTGTAGTGCTCCACCATGCGGTCCGTCTTGTGGCCCGAGATGCTCTTCACCACGGACAGGCCCACGTTGGCGTTGCGGGCCAGGTCGTTGAAGGTGCGGCGCATGCCACGCTGGGTGAAAGCGTAGCCGAGCCCCATCTCCTCCGACACCGCCGCGAACGGCTTGTTGAGCACCGTGGGCGCCCGAAAGCACCCCGTTACGGACGGGAACAACAGGTCTGAACGTTGCTGTTCGGGCGTCGTCAGCTGCGTTGCTACGTGCCACTCGAGCACCGCCACCACTTCGGCGGGCAACTCGATGGTGTACCGAGTCTTCTGCTTGGTGGTGTTCATCACGGTGTTGCCCGCGGTGTGCGAGCGCCGTACGCGCAGCTTGCCTTCGCCTGGCAGAAAGTCGGCCTCGTCGCCGCGGCGCCGGAGCGGTCGCAGCGACGAAGGTCGCAGCCCCGTCGCAAACCCTAGGTACGCCATCGCGTAGTACTGCGGAAAAAGCGCCTTCAGGTGCTCCAAGAACACTGGCACTTGCTCCGTGGTCAACGCGTTCGGGGCCTCTTCGGTGTACGTGACGTGGTTGCTCTCGTCGAAGTCGCGCACGCCGTCGGTGGCGACGCGGGGCAACTCGAACTCCAGCGCGGCCGCTTTCATGACCACGCGCAGAATCGAGAGCCACCCGTTCACCGTGGTCGGAGCGTAGAGCTTCTCAACGATGAGCGGCCCGATTTGCTCCTTCCACACCTCGACGTGCGAGGTTCGAATCTGGTCGACGAAGAGCTCGCCAAAGCCCTCCACGGCCAGTTCACCGTCGGCGCCATCGATGCCGCGAATGAAGTGTTCGAGTGTCTTCTTCCACTTCGTGCGGCCCGCCGCGCTGCGTAGCTCGCCCTTCGCCACCTTGCGTTCAAACAGGGAGACCGCGTAGTCGGCGAAGCGCTCGTTCCGAGGCCTCGCCAAGCGGAGCCCCGCTCGAACCTTGGTCGTCTCCTCTTCCAACCAGTTGAAGGCGTCTCGGTCCGTCCCCTGGTGAAACACTTTCTTCAGCTCGCGCACGCGGCCGTCGGTGGGGTCCGTGACCCTGCGTCGAGCGATGTAACCTCCTTCCTGCATCTGCCAAACTCCGGGTAGGCGCGTCGGCCTCACCCAGTGCTTCCATCGTTTCTCGTACTTCGTTTTGCCCATCGGCATCCTCCATCGGAGGCGTGCCCGGGCGACCCGTCGGCACGCTATCACGGCGGCCCCCCACCAAAAATCCATC
>JAICQQ010000324.1 GCA_025937785.1 Polyangiaceae bacterium | reverse complement strand
CGCTTGAGCCCGGCATTGCCGAGCTCGGAGTGGTTCCAAGCAATCGCGCGGGACGCCCGAATGCTCGCCCTGGAGGGGCAGTTCGTGGAGCAAGAACGCCGCGTCGTGACCAAACGCGCCGCTGCCGCGCCGTGCGACCCCGACGCCTTCGTCGCATGGTTCGAAGCGCTCGAGCACGACGGCCCTGGTCAAAATGATCCGCTCTTCCCGTGGCTGGCAGAGTCGGCCCCGCTCGAGGCGATGCGCTGGTTCTTGAGGCAGGAGGTAGCGGGTGAGGCCGGCTTCGACGATCTGGTCGCCGTGACCCAAATCAAGCTTCCGCAAAGCGCCAAGCTCGAGCTGGCGCGCAATTACTGGGACGAAATGGGGCAAGGGCACGCGGGGGGGATGCACGGGCCGATGCTGCAGCGCCTCGCAAACGCGCTCGGCATCGAAACGCATGGCGGCGACGTGGTCGATGAATCGCTCGCTCTCGGGAACCTGATGGTCGCGCTGGCGATGAATCGCCGCTACGCCTACCACTCGGTGGGCGCACTGGGTGCGATCGAGCTCACCGCGCCGGGGCGCGCGGCCCAGGTCAATCGCGGCCTGAAACGTTTGGGCCTGGGCGGTGACGTTCGACGCTATTTTGCGCTGCACGCGACGTTGGACGTCAAGCATTCGGAGGCTTGGAATCGCGAGGTCTTGAGGCCGCTGGTCGCCGAGAACCCCGAGCTTGCGCCGGCGATTGCGGAGGGCGCGCTGCTACGTCTCTCCGCCGGAGCCCGGTGCTTCGCGCGGTATCGACGGGAGCTAGGCCTCGACGCCCAGCTCGGGATCTGCGCCTGATCATGGATTCAGCGGACGCTGCCATGGTCGAGCTCGGCCGCGCCCTGCGAGCCCGTGGCTACGACTTCGTAACGGTAACGCCGGAGACGCATGCCCGGGTGCTCGAGCGTGAGGCTCGTCCGGCACGTGACCTCCGCGATGTCTTTGGCTGGAGCCGTCCCTTCGCGGAGGACTTGCTGCCGGACGAGTTGCTGCGGTTGGCGCGGGCCGCGAACGTGATCCGTCGCGACGCTGGACTCTTTCGGAGCGAGGTCCGATTCTCGTCGCTCGGACCGCACCTGTACGTGCACTCGGCGTTCCCGACGCTCGCGCTGGACTCGGTCTTTTTCGGCCCGGATACCTACCGTTTCGCGGCCTTCGTAGCGCGTTCGCTGGGGCCCTGCCGCTGCCTCGTCGATGTCGGTTGTGGCGCCGGCGCCGGGGGACTCAGCGCTGCTGCGTTCGCGCGAAGGGTGGTGCTCGCCGATATCAGCCCGCGCGCCTTGCGCCTCGCGGCCGTCAACGCCGCCCTCGCTGGCATCGAGGCCGAGCTCGTGGAGAGTGACGTGCTCGCGGCAGTCTCGGGACCCGTCGACGCCGTCATCGCGAACCCTCCGTACCTGCGGGACTCCGCCTCACGCGTTTATCGTGACGGTGGGGGCCGCTACGGAGAAGGCTTGTCGCTTCGCATCCTGCGTGAGTCGCTGGCGCGGCTCGAGCCCGGCGGCAGGATCGCGCTGTACACCGGGACTGCGATCGTCGGCGGTCAGGACCGATTTCGCGAGCTGGCCCAGAAGTTGTGCCGCGACGCTGGCGCGAGCTTCGACTACACGGAGCTCGATCCCGACGTTTTTGGTGGCGAGCTCGCGGAGCGCGCTTACGCCGAAGTCGAACGGATTGCGGCGGTCGGTGTCGTCGCGGTGTTGCCCGGCTGAGCGCCCCGCCGCCGCCGTACTTGCCAAGCGCTACCGCTCGGCGCAAATAGCGGGCATGGATCGCCAAACCCAGACGGAGATCGAGGCAGCCGTGTTCCGGCGCCTGGTCGAACACTTTCGCGAGCACACCGAGGTACAGAACATCGACGTGATGAACGTGGCGCATTTCTGTCGAAACTGTCTGTCGCGCTGGTACCGCGAGGCCGCGGGAGAGCGGGGTGTCGAGCTCGACGACCCCGCCGCTCGTGAAGTCGTGTACGGCATGCCTTACAGCGAATGGAAGGCCAAGTACCAGCGCTGAGCGCGCGCGCCGTACCGGCGGCTCACCAACACTCACTCGCCGGGCGACAGGCGTTATCCGCGCAAACCAGCTCGCCGGAGGTGGGACCCGCGTTGCAGTCGGCGTCCGACCCGCACTCGTCGCCGGGGCGCGCCCAACGCACGCAGCCGCCGGAAACGCAGCGGCCTTCGAGGCAGGGTGTTGCCTCGTTGCACGCAGCCCCAGGGCAGCTGAACGGTCGGCACGCCCCGTCGAAGCACAGCAAACCCATCGCGCAGTCCCCGTCGACTTCGCACGCGGCGCCGGTGGCGCCGAGCGGGACGCAGACTTCGTCCACGCAGTCTCCGCGGATGCAGTCTCCGCCAAAAGTGCAGACCTCGCCCGGGCCTACCGCCGGCACGCAGACCGCGTCGATGCAGGTGAGCGGTGCCTGACAATCCGTGAAGCTCGAGCAAGGTCCGCCATCGCCGCTCGGAGGTCGACAGATCCCGCCGTCGAAGCCGCCGTCGCACCAAGCGGGCGCGAGGCAGTCGGGCACGCCCGTTGCGTCGAGGGTGCTGCAAGCTTCTCCGACTTCAGACAGGGGCACGCATTCGCCGAGGCTGAGGTCACAGCCAAGACTCTGACACAGGGCTTCGGGGCCGTTGCAGCGGCACTGGCTCGCGGCCTCGCAGGGGTCGCCCGCGCTCGGCGCCTCACCGCACTCTTGTTCACCGCTTTCGGTGCTGGCCGGCAGCAGGCACACCAGTGGCTGCACGCAGTTCTGCTCGGGACCGAGCACCGGCGTACAGGCGTCACCTGCCGCCCCCTTGGGAGGATCGTCGATCACGCAGGTGCCCGGGCAGCTGAGATCGCGATCGCAGTGAGTGCCGAACATGCACGCTTCGTCCCCGTAGCACTCGTCCCCGACGGCCTGCTGCGGTTGCAGCACGCCCGGGCATGCGTTCAGCAGCGTGTGGAGTCCGGGCATGCCGAACACGATCAGCCCGTAGCTGAAGTCGCAGGGGTCGGCGAGAATCGATGCGTAGCAGTCGTTCGCCGCGGCTGGATCGAACCCCAGCTGACCTCGCTCGATCGACGCGCGCAATGCCTCGAACTCGCCGCAGCCGAGCGCGGCTCGACAGTGCGTCTCGTCGCAGAATCCGGGGTCGGATTCGCACTCGAGCTGCTTCGTGCAGACGCTGTCTTGGTACATGGCGCAAAGCTCGTCGAGCTCGATGCGGCCGTCTTCCGCGATGTCCGAGCCGAGCGCTGCGCCGCCGGAGCCCCCCGCGCTACCTGCCGTCGTGCTCGCTGCTGCTCGGCAGAAGCCATGCGAGCACTCGAGGCCGACGCCGAGCGTGCTGCAATCGGCGCTGGTTTCGCAGCGCAGGTCGCACATGGCCTCGGGTGGCGAAGGACACGCGCTCGCTGGCGGGCGTGTCGAGTTCGCGACGCACTCGGCGGCCGCGGCGAGGCCGGTGCAGCTGACGGCGTCGTCGCAAGCGCGGCTGCAAACGCTACAAAGGCACGAGAGCGTACCACAATCTTCGTCGCTTTCGCAGCTTTTGAGGAAATGCGATTCGCTCCCGGTGCTGGGCTCGCCGGTAGACGTTTCACAGCCCAACGGGAACAGCGTCGTTCCACCAAGCAGGGCACCCATCAGCATCCAATCACGGCGCGGTGTCGTCTTCATTGGAGTTCGGTCTCGTTGTGTTGTTCAACCGTGTCGACTTCGAGCACGCATTGGCCCAGGTACACCACCACTCGTTCGTAGTCGGCGGGCAGCGGCTGCTCGGCGTTGCGAGCTTCGACGCGCTGGCGCAGGTCGCCGACGCTCTGCCGCAGGCGCGCGAGCGTGTTCGCGACTTCGGCGTACAGGGGGTGGTCCTGACAGACGTCGAGCGTGTAAGTGCTGCCGCCCACGGCGCCGCGGGCGACGGCGTGAGCGGGTTCGCCGCGCAGACGGCAGCTGATGGTCTTCACCGCGGCCTGAAAGTGATCGAGCACAGCGGCTTCCCAGCCCGCCGTTGCGTTCAAGGGTACATAGAACGACTCGGCTCGATAAAGCTCGCCGGTAGCGTGGGGCTCGTGGCTGACTCGACCCGAGTCGACCAATCGCGCGAGGGCCGCGTCCAGCTCGGCCTCGTTGTTCAGGCCGCGAGCCGCGAGCTCCTGGCGCGTCAGGGGGCCTTCGCGGTAGATCACCACCCAGAGCAGCTCGTCGATGCCCGCGGTAGCACCGAGCTTCCTCAGGTGGCCGAGTTCGGCTTCGTTGGTGGCACGGTAGACGGCGTGGTCACCGGTCCCGGAGCAGAAGGCGAGGCCGCTTTCAGTCAGATCGTGCAACACTCCGCGCACTTGCATCTCGTCGTCGCGATGAAAGTGCTCGAGAACCTGCCCTTTCGTGACCAAATCGCTGGCGCGCAGGTATTGCAACACCGCGTCCCAGAGCGAACGCCCGCTCTCGGTGGAGCTCTCGCGCAGGCGCTGGATGCGGCGCAGGTACGACCTGAGCCCCATGCCGAACATGTCCGCGCTCACCTTGCGGCTGATGCCCTGAGCATCGAGCTCGGCCACCAGGTCCAGAAACACTTGGTTCGCCACCTGGGCCAGAGGCGCGCGGATACCCCCTGCGGTGGCGATCTGAGCGATCAGCACGGTGGTTTGTCGCACGATGGCGTGGATCAGGAACTCGATGGTCATCCCGGGGGTCCCAGTGCTCGACACCGTAGTGGAGCGGTGGGAAGCGCGGGGAGTGACTTTTTGGTCATCGCGGTTGCCGCGGGTTCTCCAGCGGCAGCGGCGACCTGACACCTGGTCAGAAGCGGGCGCACGTGGACATCCGCCACGCTGCGACCCAGCGTCACATCCGGCCCTTCGCTTCAATCCAGGCCAGGCCATGACCCCGCTGTTTGCGGCTCACCCGGGGGGCAAGGCGTCGCGCGAGTCTGGCACGCAGCATGCTCAGCAGTCGCCGCCATGTCTTACGACAATCCGACGAGTTGGCTGAGCCCCGAGTTCTGGGCGAACATCTGGCGGGGCACGATCACCTGGGCCGTCCAAGCGCTGCCGAAGGTGCTGATAGTGCTGCTGCTGGGCTTCGTGCTTTTGAAGCTGGTCAATTGGGGTGCCAAGCGCTTGGTGGCCCACACGTCGAGGCAATCTGACGCTACCAACGAAGCGGCCGCGCGCGAGCATCAGAAGCGGGCCGAGACGCTCGTGGGCATCCTGCGGAAGAGTGCCGTGATCGTGATCTGGGCGTTCGTGGCGATGTTGGTGCTGATGCAAGTGGGCGTGAACGTTGCGCCCCTGATCGCGGGCGCCGGCATCGTGGGTTTGGCCGTGGGCTTCGGCGCGCAAGAGCTGGTGCGCGACGTGATCACGGGGTTCTTCGTGCTGCTGGAGAATCACGTGCGGAAGGGCGACGTCGCGGTCATCAACGGAACCGGGGGGCTGGTGGAGGCGATCGGCCTCCGAACCATCACGCTCCGCGATCTGTCCGGCACCGTGCACGTCTTCCAGAACGGCAAGATATCGTCCCTGGCCAACATGACCAAAGAGTGGTCGGCGATGGTGTTCGATATCAGCGTCTCGGACAAAGAGGACCCGGACGAAGTCATGGAAGTGATGCGTGAAGTCGGCGAGAACCTGCGAGCGGAGCCCAGCTTCGCCGCGAGGATCTTGGAGCCCATCGAGGTGTTCGGGCTGAACTCGTTCGAAGAGAACAGCCTCGTGATTCAAGCGCGGCTAAAGACGATCCCGAGCGAGCAATGGAACGTGGGGCGCGAGTTTCGCCGGCGCTTGAAGCTGGCTTTCGACGCACGCGGCATCGAGCGCCCGGTCCGTTCCCGTGCGCTCTATTGGAGCGACTCGCGCGATGCTGACCAGGTGCCACGACCGGAGCCTCGTCGGTCGGAGCCGGTGCGCACGTCAGCGCGCGGGCGTTGATGCATCGGGCGGCCACACCAGGCGCCGCGCCGGGGGATGCATGAGCGCGTACGCCGCTGCGCCGCCGATGAGGCATAGCCCGGACAGCAGCCAGAGCAGCGTCATGACGGTCGCTGGCAGCACGACGTAGATGGGCAGAACGGCGACGATGAGCAGCACCAGCGCACCCGCGCCGACCACGGCGCTGGCGATCTTCAGCCGCAGCAGCCGCGCTGCGTCTAGCGGCTCGAGCTCTGCCCACAGCAGCTGCTCGCGCCGCCAGTAGCTGGAGATCACCGGGATGACTTCCAGCGTCAGGAAGGCGCTCGTGACGAGCCCGCCCACCATCGGTGCCGCGATCCGCTTCATCACGTCTGCGCCCGAGCCGGATGCCCAGAGCAGCGGCACCAGCCCGACCAGCATGGTGGCGACGGTCATCAACTTCGGCCGCACGCGTTGCACGGTGCCCTCCATGTGGGCCGCGATCACGTCCTCCATGGTGCGCAGCTTGCCTGCCCGCCGCCGCTCTTCGATCGCGTGATCGATGTAGACGATCATGATGATTCCGGTCTGGGCTGCCAGGCCCGCCAGGGCGATCATGCCGATCCAGACGGCGGTGGACAGCCGGTACTCCAAGAGCCACAAGAGCCACACGGCGCCGACCAGCGCGAACGGGATCGACAGCAGCACGATCAGCACCTCGATGAAGTTCTTGAAGTAGAGGTACAGGAGCACGACGATGAGCATGAGCGTGATCGGAATCAGCACCTTCATTCGGGTCGCCATCTGCTCGAGTTGCTCGTACTGACCTGTCCACTTCAGGAAATACCCGGCTGGCAGATCGAGCTCGCCGCGCTGGCGGGCTTCGTGCACCTTTTGCTTGGCTTCATCGACGTAGCCGCCGATGTCGCGCATGCCTTGGTCGATGTCGACGTACACGTAGCCGACGAGCAAGCCGTCCTCGTCGCGCACCATGGGCGGGCCGCCGACGATCGCGATCTCGGCGACTTGCCCCAGCGGAACGAAGCGCTGGTTCGGCGCGCGTGCGGCGGCGTTCGGCTCGGAGCCGAGCGGCATGGGGTCGCCTCCCGGAGCCATGGAAGCCGGCGAGCCCATGGGGGCGGGCGGCATCGGCAATGCTGGCATGGGTACATCCGCCATCACGTCCGGCACCGGCAAACGCGGCGCGGCCGGCCCGGCGTTGCCGCCAGCCTCGGCCATCGGCATCCCTTGCGCCAACAACCAGCGGGGAGGCGAGGGCGCGGCGCCCGGCTCGCGATCGGGGCCCAGCGCCGGATCCAGCGCTCCGGTGCTGCCGGGCATGTTTCCCCCCGCATCATTCATGGCCGGAGCGCCCCCGCCCACCGGGACCAACACGCGCCGCAAGCGATCGACGTCGCTTCGCAGATCTTGTGGGTAGCGCACGTTCACCGTGAACCGGTTCCGGCCTTCGATGGTGACCGCGATCGGGGTGCCGCCGATGGCGGCCTCGATGGTGCGCTGCACGTCGCCCACGCGTAGACCGTAGCGAGCGAGCGCGTCGCGATTGGGCACGATGTCGAGGTACAGCCCGCCCTGGTTGCGTTCGTAGATGACGCTGCGCGTGCCGGGGATGGGGCTCAGAACGCGCTCGAGCGTGGTGCCCAACCGCTCGATCTCGTGCAGATCGGTGCCGAACACCTTGACGCCGATCGGGGTGCGGACGCCCGTTGTGAGCATGTCGACGCGCGCCTTGATGGGCATGGTCCAAGCATTGGTCCAGCCGGGCAGCGTCAGCTTATGGTTCAGCTCCTGCGTCAGCTCTT
>JAICQQ010000029.1 GCA_025937785.1 Polyangiaceae bacterium | reverse complement strand
GAGCATGGCCGAACTCGAGCGCGAGCTCGCCGAGTTGCTCGATGAAGCGCCGCTTTTGCCTGAAGATGACGATGAGGGCTCCGGAGTCGACTTCGTTCCTCCGCCCCGCCTCGCTTCGCACCCTGCAAGCGTGCCGCCTCCCGCGGGCGGCGCCGAGAGCACCGGCGCTGCTGCGGTGCTGCCTGCTGCCGCGGTGCTGCCTGCTGCCGCGGTGCCGCCTGCTGCTGCGGTGCCGCCCGCTGCTGCGGTGCCACCCCCCGCCGAGGCGCTGGCGGCCACGCCGGTGGCGGCGGCGCCCCTGGCGGTGACGTCCGCCGCTGCTCCCGCGACCCGCAAGCCACGAGCCATGCCCGCGCTCGACGCGAGTGCCGGTGAGGCGCAGGGCGAGTCGAGCCGAGCGGTGGCGGCCGTCGGCAAGGGCAGACGCGCCCTACTCACCACCCTCGTCGTCGCCGCTGCGCTGGTGATCGGCAGATTCTTGACGTGGCCTTCCGAAACGCGGCAAGCGCGCCAAGCCAATTCGCCGACATCTTCGGCACGCCTGCACCGCGAACCAGACGGCACCAGCCGGGGGTCCACGCGTGCGGACTACCCCGCGCAGCCAGCGTCCGAAGCACCCGACCCAGCAGCTCCCGACCCAGCAGCGCCCACCGCGGCTCCGAGCACCGAGGCACCCGCGACCGCCAGCGCCGCGGATGCCGCTAGCCCCACGGACGCGCCCGCCTTCAGCGTGGTCGACATGTTATCCGCGCTTGCGCCGGCGGCCATCGAAGCCGGGCGCTGCCGACACACGGGCGCGCCGCAGGGCCGCGCCTACGTCAGAGTGAATATTGCGGCGGGCGGAAACATCGAGTCCGTCTTCGCGGGGCACGCTTACAAGGATAGTGAAACCGCCGACTGCATCGAACGCAAGATCCGAGCGGCCAAACTACCCCCCTTCTCCGGTGCGGGTGGCTCCGTGGTGCTCACCGTCGATCTCCGGTAACGCGGGCCGCGACCGCTGCGCACGCGCACCCACACGACGCGGCGCCAGCACGGTTCGAACAGGCCGGACGCCCCTCGAGACCTCGATCTGCCGGTTGTTGCACGCGGGCGTTGCCTGTAGTGTCTACCCAGAATGGCGCACCGCACGTTCGCAATCGGAGATGTCCACGGAGACACCGACCACCTGTTCAAGTTGCTCGCCTGCCTACCCACCCTCGACGAGGACGACACGCTGCTGTTCCTGGGTGACTACGTCGATCGAGGCCCGAATTCGGCGGCCGTCGTCAAGTTCGTGCGCGAGTTGCCCAAGAACACCAAAGCACGGGTGGTGGCGCTGCGCGGCAACCACGAAGATGCCTGGCTGCGAGTCGTCGATCACGGCTGGGATCAGTTCGTACTGCCGCCGGGCAACGGTTGCCTCGCCGCCTTGCGCTCCTACACCGGCGGGCCCTCCCCGGGCGACGGCGAGCTACCCCAGCCGGACGAGGTCGGATTGATGGCAAACGGGGGCTTCTTCCCGGCAGAGGTGATCGAGTGGTTTCGCTCGCTCCCCTACTGGTACGAAGACAATCACGCCATCTACGTGCACGCAGGGCTCCCCAGCGTCGACAACGGTTTTCTGCACCCGAGCCAGGTCGACAATCCCGTGGCGCTACTGTGGCTGCGCGACGAGCACTTCTTCCGAAATTACCGGGGCAAGCTCGTGGTCTTCGGGCACACGCGCACCGAATACCTCCCCCCAGAACTGTCGGGCTACACCCCTGAAGACCCGACGGATCTGTGGGCGGGTGAGAACGTCGTCGGCATCGACACCGGCTGCGGGAATGGCGGCTTCCTCACGGCCCTCGAGCTCCCGGCGCTGAACGTGTACGAATCTCGGTAGTTGAGGGTCTGATCGGCGCTGCCACTGCCGTCTTTTCGAACCCGCGTTCGGGGGCTATGGGCCCCAGAAAGGGCCGCCCCGGCCGCACAATAGTACCGAGCTTTGGGGTGGGCTGAACTCCAGGGCGAGGCTGACCGTAACTCAGCAGCGGTGGCTTCCCTGGTGCCCAAGTTCGAGCACGGTGCTTTTCGACGTTTCGTCGACGGCTTACGCGATTGCGTCGCCATCGACGAGGAAGGTGTCCTCACCTATCTCAACCCGAAGTTTCTGGAGCACCTCGGCCTGGAGAGCGAAACGAGCGCGCTCGGGCGCTCGATGAGCGAGTTGCTCGAATGCGAGCTGCTGGGGAACGAGCTTGCCCAGCTCAGGTCCGCGATCGACTCGGCACGCACGCGCGCCGACGGCGCCGTGACAGAACTGCGCCTGGCCTTTTCGCGAGCGGGTGAACGCGTGTACGAGGTCAGCATCCATACGCAACAACCGCAGAGCGGAACGGTGCTGGTGTTCACCTTGAAAGAGGTCCTGACCGCGCACGGTGTGCGCGCCGCGCTGGAGCATACCGACCGCCTCGCGTCCCTGGGTACCCTCGCCGCCGGCGTTGCGCACGAGGTCAACAATCCATTGGCGTACGTCGTCAGCAACCTGGGCTATTCGATCGAGCAGATCAACCGCATGCGAAGCCAGCTCGGCGGGGTTCCGCTGCCGGCCCAGGTGCGCGAAGAGTTCGCCGACAACCTGACCCGCATCTGCGAAGCGCTCGAAGAAGCAGGGGAAGGCACCGATCGCGTGGCGCGCATCGTGCAGGGATTGAAGAGCTTCTCGCGCAGCGAGGGTGAGAGCCGCGGCCCGGTGAACCTGCAAGAGGTGCTGAACAGCGCCGTCAACATGGCAGAAAACGAAATCCGCTACCGTGCCCAGCTGGAGCGGGCGTTCGGGGAGACGCCGCTCGTCTTCGGAAATGAAGCACGCTTGGTGCAAGTGTTCGTGAACCTGCTGGTGAATGCCGCGCAGGCCATCCCCGAAGGCAATCCGCAATCCCACTGCATCCGCGTGTCGACGCACGTTGCCGAGAGCGGCAGGGTCGTCGCCGAGGTTTCGGACACCGGCGTCGGCATCCCCAGCGAAATGGTGGATCGCATCTTCGACCCCTTCTTCACGACCAAGCCCATCGGCGTGGGCACCGGGCTTGGTCTCTCGATCTGCCACGGCCTGATCCACGGACTGGGCGGCAACATCTCGGTCGTGAGCGAGGAGCGCCGCGGCACGACGTTTCGCGTCGAACTCTTGCCCGCGGAGCCCGAGGTCCGCAGAACGACCATCAGCGATCGCCCCAGCGCCTCGCGGGGTGAGCTCTTGATCATCGATGACGAGCCGCTCGTGCTCAGAGCGTTTCGGCGCACCTTGGCTTCGCAGCACAACATCCTCACCGTCAATGACGCGGCCAAGGCGCTGCACATGATCGAGCAGGGCCAAGCCTTCGATCTGATTTTCTGCGACCTGATGATGCCCGGCATGACCGGCATGGACTTTCACGCGCTGCTGCGCCAAGCGGATCCGGAGCTCGCGGAGCGCGTGGTGTTCTTGACGGGCGGCGCGTTCACCAGCAGCGCGCGCGAGTACTTGAACTCGGTGCCGAACCGCGCCCTCGAAAAGCCGCTGCACCCCCGCGCGCTCAGAAGCTTCGTCAGCAAAGCACTGGCGTAGCTCGAGACGTGCTTCGCAGAAACAGGGCCGCCAAATTCGGCTTGGTCCGTCCGGCTCCGGCGAGCTATGCTGATTTTTCGTGAAGTCCTCCAAGCGTGCGCCCAGGAAACTCCCACCCAGAACACAACCCGTCGCGAGCTTTTGAGTCCGCGTGGAACAGTACGATAGCGCTCCTGACCAACCCGGAACACTGCTGGATGGACGGTACGAGCTAGTCGAGCAACTCGGCCAGGGCGGGATGGCCGTGGTCTGGCGCGCCCTCGTCCACGGCTCCACGGGCTTTCGGCGCTGGATCGCCATCAAGCGTATCGATCCGAAGCACCGCCACTACCCCGAGGTGGTCGAAATGTTCGTAGAGGAGGCCCGGGTAGGCGCCGCCCTGCAGCACCCGAACATCGTACAGGCGCAGGATTTTCGCGTCGACGAGCGGGGCCACCATTTTCTGGTCACCGAGTTCGTCGACGGGCCCCACTTGGGGCAATGGGTCAGCGCCCACACCGACATGCTGCAGCCGACGCCCTGGCCCATCGTCACGGCCATCGCGATCGAGGTGCTGCGCGCACTGGAAGCGGCCCATGGCAGAGTGGACGAAAGCGGCTCGCTCGCTCCCATTCTCCACCGCGACGTCACCCCCGGCAACATCCTTCTGGACAAGAATGGCAGCGTCAAACTCGCCGATTTCGGGCTGGCACGCGCGATGGACCGGAACCAGATCACGCGGCCCAACGTGGTGAAGGGCAAACTTTCATATCTCGCGCCCGAGCTCGTGCGCGGCGACGCGCCCAGTCCGAGGAGCGATTTGTTCAGCCTCGGCGTGGTCATGTGGGAGGCCTTGACGGGCAAGCGGCTTTTTCACGCCGCCACGGACGTCGAGGTGTACCGCATGCTGCAAAATCCGCGCGTACCCTTGCTCAGCATGCGTCGCAGCGAGCTGCCGATGGGGCTCACTACCGTCGTGCATCGGGCGCTCGAACGCGATCCGCGCCAGCGCTTCGCGAGCGCGCGGGACATGCTCCAAGGTTTGACCTCGGTGCTCCGAGTTTGGCCGGTGACCACCGACGCCACCGCCATCGCGGCGAGCATCAGACAGGCGTTCCCGACGCCGAACTGGACGAAACGCTGACAAAAAGCGACGCCCGCGCGAAAATGTGAATTTGAAAGTCGATTTCAGGTGCGCTACGCTGATTTCATGACCTTAGCGGAATCGCGAGTGGGCGACGTGGTGGCGATCGACGCCGTCGAAGGCGAGCGCAGCTTTCGGCGGCGGCTGTTGGAGCTCGGGCTGGTTCCGGGCACGCGCGTTACCTTCGTCGGCGTGGCGCCGCTCGGCGATCCACTGCAGCTCAGTGTGCGTGGTTGCCAACTCTCGATCCGAAGGAGCGAAGCGTTGCAGATCCGCGTGCGAGTCACCGACGAGCTGCCCGCCCCCGCTTCCCTGATCCCTGGCGCAGCAGTTTCCGCATAGGCGGCAATTTCGGTGCACGCTTCGACCGCCGCCATCGAACCGGAGTCGCGCCCCGCCCACATCGTGGTGGTGGGCAATCCGAATGTCGGCAAGACCACCCTGTTCAACCGTCTGACGGGGCAGAACGCTCGTGTCGGGAATTACCCCGGGATCACCGTCGAGCGGAAGATCGGGCACGTGCGACTTTTGGGGCGCCGCGACGTGCCCAGCGAGCTGGTCGATGTCCCCGGTTGTTACTCGTTGAGCTCGCGCTCGCCCGAGGAACAGATCGCGCTGAAGAGCGTGCTGGGCCTCGACGGGCTGCCGGTCCCGGACCTAGTGGTGTGCGTCGTGGACGCCGGGCAGTTGACGCGGAACCTGTACTTGGCGCTCCAGCTCGCGGAGTTCCGTGTGCCGCTCGTGATCGCCGTCAACATGATCGACGAAGCGCCTGGCAAAGCCATCGATGCCGCCGCAGTCAGCGAAGTCTTCGGCGTGCCCTGCGTGGCCGTCAGCGCGCGCACGGGCTTCGGGGTCGATGCCTTGCGCTCCGCCATCGCGGCGGCTCTGAAATCGCCACCGCGGCCGCGGCTCCTGCCGAAATACGGCCGCCAGCTCACGCTAGAGGTCGACCGCGTCGCCGAAGCGCTGCCTCCCGCGTGGCGCCGCAACGTCGAGCACGACCGCGCGCTCGCGATCTGGGCGCTGACCAGTATCGAAGAGGACGACGAGCTCACCGACGTTCCGGCGGAGGTGCGCGAAAGAGTGACCGCGGTCCACCGCGACGTCTCCGGCACGACCCTGGACGAGGCGGTCATCACCGCACGTTACGCACTACTCGACGACCTGGAGCCGCGCTTCTACGGCAAGACAGCCCCCACTCACGAGCGACTAGGTACCAAACGCATCGACCAAGTGTTGTTGCATCCGATCTTCGGGTTCGCAATTTTCATAGCGCTGATGCTGCTCGTATTCCAGTCGTTGTTCGCCTGGTCCGACCCGGCGATCTCGCTCATCGAAACGGCGTTCGGCAGCTTGGCGGCGCTGGTGACCGGGCTCTTACCGCCGAGCTCGCTCAGGGACCTGTTGACCGAGGGCGTGATCGGCGGCGTGGGCAACGTCGTCGTCTTCCTGCCCCAGATCTTGCTGTTGTTTCTGTTCATCGGCGTGCTCGAAGACTCGGGCTACATGGCGCGGGTGGCGTACTTGATGGACCGAGTGATGCGGGTCTTGGGCCTGCACGGGCGGGCTTTCGTGCCCATGCTATCGGGTTTTGCTTGTGCCGTGCCCGCCATTTTGGCGACGCGCACCATGG
Source organism: Polyangiaceae bacterium (assembly GCA_025937785.1). Lineage (GTDB taxonomy): Bacteria > Myxococcota_A > Polyangia > Polyangiales > Polyangiaceae > JAICQQ01. The sequence goes on along the minus strand of JAICQQ010000029.1, from coordinate 52,258 downwards.
AGCGACAACGCGACCGGTTGCTCACCATGCTGGTGGTCCCGCTGATGACCTGCTCCGCCCGCCTGCCGGTGTACACGCTGATCATCGCCGCCTTGTTCCCGCCCACGAACGTGTTCGGAGCGCTGCCCGTCCAAGGCTTGTTGATGGTCGGGATGTACCTGTTCAGCATGCTGGTCTCGCTGCTCGCGGCGTGGGTCCTGGGCAGAACCGTGGTCAAGGGCAAGAGCGTCCCGCTCATTCTCGAGCTGCCGCCCTACCGGCTCCCCCGCGTCGGCACGACGCTGCGCATGATGTGGCAGCGTTCGTCGCTGTTCCTGAGAGAAGCGGGCACGGTGATCTTGGTGTGCACCATCGTGCTCTGGGCGCTGTTGTCGTTCCCCAAGCCCGCCACCGAGACCAGCGAGGTCGCCCGCACCACCAGCCATCAGGTCGAGCAGAGCACGCCGATCGAGCAGAGCTACGGGGGCAAGCTCGGCAAGCTGTTGGAGCCCGCGATCGAGCCGCTGGGGTTCGACTGGAGGATAGGGGTCGGTATCATCGGCGCCTTCGCCGCGCGCGAGGTGTTCGTATCCACGATGGGGCTCGTGTACGGTATCGGCGACATGGGCGACGACGATGCCCCGCTCAGGGAGAAGATTCGCGCTGCGACGCGCCGCGATGGTACCCCTGTCTACAGCCCGCTCACGGGGCTGTCCTTGATGGTCTTCTTTGCGCTCGCCTGCCAGTGCATCAGCACCCTCTCCGTCGTGCGCCGGGAGACGCGTTCGTGGCGCTGGCCGGCATTCTTGTTCGGCTACATGACCCTGCTCGCCTACGGCGCGAGCTTCTTGGTCTACCAGGGTGGCAGGCTCCTCGGATTTTGATGCGGGGCGCCTCCGCCGTCTGAGCCGTGCCTTTTACGCACGCCCGGTGCTGACGGTGGCACGCGAATGCGTCGGCAAATTGCTGGTGCACCAGTCTCCTCTTGGCCTGCTGGTGGGGCGCATCGTCGAAGCCGAAGCCTATCGCGGTCCGGAAGATCGCGCCGCGCACAGCTGGGGCGGCCGCCAGACGGCGCGCACGCTCGCCATGTACGGAACGGCCGGGCATGCTTACATGTTTCTGATTTACGGGCTCCATTGGAACTTCAACGTCGTGACCGGCCGAGTGGGGGAGCCTCACGCCGTGCTTATCCGCGCCATCGAGCCGCTCGTCGGTGCGGCCACGATGGCCCAGAGTCGAGGCATGCCCGCTGATCGGCGCGACCTCACGAACGGTCCAGGAAAGCTCTGCCAGGCCCTCGGCCTCGACCGGCGACACTACGGGCTGGACCTATGCCGTTCGGAGCTATTCCTCGCCGATGCGGCGAAGGTCCCGGTGGCGCGCTCGCGCCGCATCGGTATCGACTACGCCGGCAGTTGGGCCGAAAAACCCTGGCGTTTCTATGATCCGACGAGCGCGTACATTTCCCGCTTGCCGGCGCGGCGGGCAGGCACCTGAGTTCCTGCCGTACTCGTGCCCGCGAGACCGTGCCCGAGCACTTGATTGGTACGCGGTTGTGGTGGATACCTTGGGCCGACGCATGAGCTCTGGTTCCGACAAGCTACCGAGGCCGGCAGCCGGCGCACCCGTCGCCTACGATCCCCCCGATCCGCCGGCGTCGCCCGACGCCGGCGCGCCGCGCGAACTCGAGCTCGCCGGTAAGTGCTTCGTGCTGTGCGTGACGGGCAGCATCGCCTCCTACAAGGCCATCGTGCTCCTGAGGTTGCTGCTGAAGCACGGCGCCAAGGTGAGCGTGGTCGTCACGCCGTCGGCGGAGAAGTTCGTTCAAACGTCCACGTTTTCGGCGCTGACGGGCGAAGCCACGTACAGCGACATGTTCGGACGACCCGGAGAGCCCCACGTCGATCTGGCGCGCAGCGCGGACGCCGTGCTGATCGTACCTGCGACGGCGGACTGCTTGGCGCGTCTGGCTCACGGCCTCGCGAACGACCTGATTTCGGCGCTGGTGCTGGCCTCGCGCTGCCCGGTGCTGGTCGCCCCCGCGATGCACCCCGCCATGTGGGAGCACCCGCGGACGCAGCACAACGTGCTGATTCTGAAGTCCCAGCAGAACCTCAGCTTGATCGGGCCCGTCGCCGGCGAAGTCGCCTCCGGCGAATACGGGCTCGGAAGAATGACGGAACCCGAGGAGATCTTCGAAGCCGTCCGCGAGTCGGTGACGCCGAACGATCTGGCAGGGCGACACATCGTGATCAGCGCGGGCCCCACGCGCGAGGCCATCGATCCAGTCCGCTACCTGAGCAATCGCTCTTCGGGCAAGATGGGCTTCGCACTGGCGGAACGCGCGGCCCAGCGCGGCGCCAAGGTGACGCTCATCGCCGGACCGGTCCAGCAGCGAACGCCGCGTGGCGTCGAGCGCGTCAACGTCGTGAGCGCTCTCGAGATGCAGGAGGCGCTCGGAGCGGCGTTCGGTCCACAGCTCGAGAACGCGGACGTGTTGATCATGGCGGCGGCGGTCGCAGACTATCGCGCGCTGGATTCGAGCCCAGAAAAGCTGAAGCGGAGCGACAGTACGCTGACGCTCGAGCTCACACCGAACCCCGACATCTTGGCGGGCCTCGGGGCACGCCGGACCGGCAAGTCGCCGCTGCTCGTGGGATTCGCGCTCGAAACAGCCGCAGAGGCCGAGTTGATCGGTCTCGCGCGGCAGAAGCTGATCAAGAAAAGGGTCGACATGATCGTCGCCAATCGTTCGGAGGCTCTCGATAGCAACGAAAGTACTGCGCTCTTGGTGAGCGTGCGGGATTGCCAGGAACTCGGCACTCGCACCAAGCCGGTGCTGGCAGACGACATCTTGAACTGGGTCGCTCGAAAGCTCGCCGTGCTCGAGTCCGACGAGGCCACCGAATGAAAATCGTTCTCGGTGTGCTGCTGTGCACCGCCCTCGGCACCGGCATCGCTTTCCGCCCGGAGTGGGGCGGGACCTGGAGGTTCTGGGTTAGCATATTCGTCGTCTACGGCGGCCTTGCCGCCTATGCGATCTATCGTATGTGGGACGAAGGCATCCTGCGCGACGTCTTCAAGCTCAAGGGCGGCGATTTCGCGATCGGCGCCCTGAGCGCGCTCGCGCTATTGGTGGGCGCGGAGTTGATCAAACCCTTGGTGGCTCCCCCCGGCACCCAGGAGTACGCCTGGCTCGCGTACGTCTATCTCGTGGTGGGCGACCCGCTGGCGCTCCAACAGTCGGTGGTCTTGACCGCCATGCTGCTCGTGATCGCGGGCGCCGAAGAGATCGTCTGGCGCGCGCTCGTGCTCGACCAGCTCATGCAACGCTTCGGCGATCGCCGCGCCTGGCCGCTTTCGGCCGCGCTCTATTCGATCTCGATTCTGCCGACGGCGTTCCTGCTCGCAGGGCCAGCTGGCCCCAACCCGCTCTTGCCGCTGGCGGCGCTCGGGTGTGGCCTGGTCTGGGGCTTCATGGCAAACATGCTCCGCAGGCTGCCGCCGCTGATCGTGTCGCACATGGTATTCACTTATTTCACGGCCACTCAGTTTCGCCTGCCTGGCTTCTGAGGGACTGCTGCTGAGTGGCCTGCGACGCGCCCGCGCACGCCAACGGCGCGGACCGATTCAGCCGCCGCTGATGCGCGCCAACTCTTCGTCGGAGATGTCGAAGTCGGCGAATACGTTCTGGACGTCGTCGTGATCGTCGAGCGCGTCCACCAGGTTCATGCACACTTCCGCCTCGCGCCCGGTGACCTCTTTTCGGTTCTTGGGCACGTAGGCGAGCTTGCTCTCTTGCACGACGATCTTGCTCTTTTCGAAGGAGTCAACCACCTCGAACAGCTGTTCGACGGGGGTGTACACCTTCCAGATCTCACCCTCGTCCCGGTAGTCCTCGGCACCGGCTTCCAACGCGGCTTCCATCAGCTGGTCCTCGCTGACCTGAGACTTGTCGAGCGAAATGGTCCCCAGTCGATCGAAGGCCCATTGCGCCGTGCCCGCGCCGCCCATGTTGCCGTTGTGCCGTTCGAACATCTTGCGCAGCTCGGCGACGGTGCGATTCCTATTGTCGGTCATCCCCTCCACCAGGAACAGCGTCCCGCCGGGGCCGGTGCCTTCGTAGAGAACCTCTTCGTAATTGGCGCCGTCGATTTCGCCGGTGCCGCGCTGAACCGCGCGCTTGATGCTGTCACCCGGCATCTGCTGCGCCTTGGCGTCGTTGATGGCTTTCCTGAGGCGCGCGTTGGCGTCCGGGTCACCCCCGCCCATGCGGGCGGCAGTAGCGATTTCTTTCACCAGTTTGGTGAACACCTTGCCGCGTGCCGCATCGTTCGCGCCTTTTTTGCGCTTGATGGTTGCCCATTTCGAATGACCACTCATGTCCCGACCAACCTCTCGACCAGTTCCTAGTACCCCTTAGGGGGCAACTTCGTGAGGGTCTAGCAAAAAGCCGCTCCGTCGACCATAAGCCGGCGCGCGCTCGGCGGAACTCGCGAAAATCAGCGATTACGCGGAGATCCGTGCAGTCCGAGACCGCTTCTAGCCCCGAAACGGGGGTAGAGTCAGCCTTGGTGCTGCTTCAAGCACTTCACTTGGGCGGAGTGCAGCTTGACGTAAGCCTGGTGCAGGAACACCCGGAACAAGGTGTTGGGTTTCTTGGCGTAGCGCGCGTAGCTGCTCTCCACCTTCTTGCCGAAGTCGGCGTTGGCGGCATTCAGACACTCGTCGACCACGGCCTCTTGCATGCTCGCGCGCAGCGTCTCGCGCTCTTTCAGCAAGCTCAGGTTGCGGTTCAGGTGCTGCTTCGATTCGCCGTTTTCTCCCGCGCCTGCGAGCGTTTGCGTCAGGCACTGGTGTTCGGGCTCGTAGCAGCTCACCTGCGTCGTCAGCTCGCGCTGGAACAGCTCCGCCGCACGCTTGGCATCGAAAGCGCCGTCGGCTTTGGCCAGTTCCGTCTCGAGCTCACGGGTGACCTGCTGCGCGTTTTCCCTGCAGCTCTTCACCTCCGCCAGGTCGGCGCAGAGCGAGTCCTTGTCGTGAGGCAGGGTGGCGCGCAGGTAGCTCACGCGCTCGCGGGCAAAGCCGATTTCGAGGGACAGCCGACTGACGTCGGTGCTGGTCAACAGCTCCTCGCGGCGCTGATCCAAACGTGCCGTCAGCGCCTGGTCATTGGCTGCCTGCAGGCCCTGGTCCGCGCACTCGACCACTTTGGCCAGGCACCAGTTCTCGTACTGATAGAAGTCGGTCACCTCGGCCAGCTTGCCTTCTTTCGCCAGCAGGTTGCCCTGACACTCCTCCCGCTCGTAAGGGGCTTCGCGCGCTTCGCATGCGGCGCTCGGAGCGAACAGCGCCTCGCGACGCTCCCCTACCAAGATCAAACAATCGCCGTCCGAAAGCTCGCAGCGATTGGCCTGCTCGGGAGTGGTGCTCCGCAGTTGCTTCAGCAGCGCCTGACGCTGCTCACGCGCGGCTTCGTACGCATCTTGCTGCTTTTGATCTGCATCCGACGAATGACCGCACGCAGCCAGGGACATCGACGCACACAACCCCACCCATCTCGAAAACGCGTTCATTCAAGCTGGGAACGCCCGCCACACGAGAAAACTAAAGGCCGCGCCTGGAGCGCCGCTAGGCCGCAGCGCGATCCGCTCCGATTTTGGTGCGCGCACGTGGGCCCGAGTACGTCCGAGCCCACTAGTTCCCGAGAGCAGCGTTCATCTGCGCGAGCAGCGCGCGTCAGGGCCCTTCGACGTACTCGTAATACTCGACGCCCAGGTCTTGAAAGCCTTCGTCGTAGGTCTTACCGACACGGGCGATGCGAAAACCTCCGGCCTTGCGCTGGCCGAGGCCCAGCACCTCGGCGCCGTCGTGCAGCGCCTCGTATTGCTCCCGGTTCAAGTCGGTGGCATCTGCGAGCGCCCGGCGAAAACCGATACGTTTCGCCGCGGCTGGCCAGCCCGGCGCCGCTGCCATGGGGATGGCTTCAGCCGCATCGCCGCTGCCGTAGCCCACCGCGACCATCGGACCATCCAGGTCCAAATCGCGCTCTGCAGCTTCCTCGAAGCCGGCTGCGATCCAGGCAGGCAATGCTGCGGTGTACAGGTTGCCGAGGTCGCGCATGCTCTCGACGCCCAGCCCCATCTTTTCCTGCAACAGCTCGCGGAAGCTGGGCCGCTTGCGGAGCGCTCCGGCGACCGCGCTGGTAGCGGCGTAGGGGTCGTCAGCCGAGTTCCCGTCCAGCACCCGCTGAAACAGGTCGGGGCTCGAGCGCGTCTCTGCCATCAAGTCGTCCAGGCTGACGTGGGCATCCGCACAGAGCTCGCGCAGTTCGGCTTCATGGTGAGCGCTGCGCGCCAGCCCGCGCACGTACAAGAACGACATGGCCTGAATCGGCATGTGATTGTAAGGGCGATGGAAGAACAGCGCCTTCACGTCGCGGTAGTAGCTGCCGTGGGACCCCGCCTGCCGCGCCAGCATGTCTTCTACCGCGTGTACGGTCTCGTCCAGATACGAGTAGGTGGAATACTTGCCGCTGAAGACTGGAAAGTCGCTGATGCGCTTGGTGCGCTCGGCGTAGCCCTCGGTGAAGTGCCGCGCGAACGGCTTGCGAAAGTCCGGACCGCGGTAGTCGGAGGCGTTTCCTGCATGCTTCAGGTCGACTCCGAGCAGCTTGGGGTCGCTTTCGACGAGCATGGCCACGGCGCCGGCTCCTTGAGTCTGCTCCCCAGTGCTACCGCGTTCGTACTCGGCGACGTCCGCGCTGACCACGATCGCCTGGCGCCCGGCGCCATCGAACGAGACGTAGCGCAGGGCGTTCTTGAGCGCGTAGATCCCCCCCAAACAGGCGTGCTTGAACTCTGGCACTTCCATGTTGCGCGCCAGGCGGGGGAGCCCTTGCGCCTCGAGCGCGCGGTCTACCATGCCGCGCACGATGACCGCGCCCGCGGCATTGTCGGTGCTCGACTCGGTGCCGAGCCCCAGAAACCCGATCCGGGTCGGATCCACGGAGTTGTTGTTGATCAAGCGCAGCACCGCGCTGGCAGCCATGGTGTAGACGTTCTCGTCGCGAGCGCAGACACGAAAGCTGCGGCCGACCACGTTCTGCACCTTGTCCCAGGGGTTGTTGGTCCAGGCGCACCAGTCCTGGAGCTGGACCCGCAGCGGCGGCACGTAGAGGCTCATCGCACTAATGCCAACTCGATCGTCTAGATTAACCATGTGAGAACCTCCCAATTCCGGCTAGGCAGGGTTCTAGCAGGGTCCCGAGCGCCGCACAGTGAGGAGAACCGGCGAACTCTGTGGAATTTCTGTGCAAACTCGATCAGAGCCTTGACGCATTGCGCCGCCACCGGGGGCCGCGTAGCCGGTTTCTCACCTGCTCGGGCGCGCTGCGTAAAATCGTCGACTGTTGACTCTTGACCCACCCCTTCTACATTGCTGCGTCCAAAGGTTACCCATGCGCAGAGCAGCGATTTTTGGTTGGGGAGTTGTGGCACCACGCAGTGCCAACATCGACGAATTCGCTGCCAACCTCGAGACGGCGGACAGCTGGCTTGCCCCCTTCAATGGGTTCGGCAAAGACAACTTTCTGGTGGGGCAACCCAAGTTCGAGTTTGCAGCGTATCAGAAGTGGATTGAAGAACGCTTCCCGCCCAGTCGCTTCAAGCAACTGACGGACAAGATGGATGTGACGTCGCTCTACGCGGTGGGCGCGTTCATTCAGGCGCTCGACCAGAACCCCGGGATGGAAACGGCGCTGCGCGATCTGGGCACGCAGGCTCACGTTTACGTCGGCACCGCCCTCGGCGCGGTCCCCACGATCTACGGCACGTCGATCGCCTACTACCACGGGCAACGCCGGTGGAACCGCTTCTGGGCTGCGCCCGAACGCAACGCACCCCTGCGCGACTACGTGGCCGGCAACACCGAAGGTGTGCCGGTGCGGGACCCGAAGCTCGCCCGAGACATCGACGAACGCGAGGAGCTCGAGGACAATTGGTACGCGTTCTGGGCAGAACGTTCCGAGCAGCTCGCAGAGTTCTTGGCGCAACTCCGCGCGATCGAGGGCATTGCCGTCGAAGGCGCCGTCGAGAGCGGCAAGCTACGCGTGATCCGCGAGAAGCGCCGCAAGATCGCGCAGCTGCACGAACAGTGGGGCGCCCCCGAACCCCCCTGGAACCTGGTCTCCGCGAACGTGCTCTGGAACATCGCCAACACACCGAGCTCGCAGATCTCGATGTTGGGGAAGATCACCGGGTTTTCCTTCGCGCCAGTGGCTGCATGTTCCACCTTCAGCGTCTCGCTCAAGCTGGCGATCGATGCCATCGATCAGGGCGAAGCGAAGCTCGTGGTGATCGGTTCCGCCGATCCCCCGCCCCACCCCATGACCGTGGGCGCGTTTTATTCGGCCCGCGTGCTCTCGGCGGACGGCGAGCTGTCGAAACCACTTTCGGGCCTGAAGGGCACTCACGTCTCGGGCGGTGCGGCGATCTGGATCGTCGGCGATCTGGAGTGGGGCCTGGCACGCGGCTTCAAACCTCTGGGGCTCGAACCGCTCTCCGTCGGAGTTTCCGCGGACGCCGATCACATCATCACGCCGTCCAAAGAGGGGCCGCGTCAAGCCATGCAGCTCGCGCTCCGAGCCGCGGAGACCGAGGCCGCCGCCATCGGATCGTGGGACCTGCACGCCACGGCCACGCCAGGCGACTTCCAAGAGGTAGAGAACTTGCTCACCGTGATCCCGAAGCAGGTGCTCGTCACCGCCCGCAAGGGCACCTTCGGACATGGCATGGGTGTGGGCGGCGGCTGGGAGCTGACCGCTCAGTACCTCGGCTACGAGAAGGGCCACCTGTTCCCGACGACCCTCAACGAGTCCGAGATCCATTCGACGATTCGCGAACTGAGTCAGGGCTTCGTCTTCAACCGCGCCGTGAACTTTCCCAGTCAACCGGTGGGCAAGCTGAGCATGGGCGTCGGCGGTATCAACGCGTGCGTCATCTCGCGCCCGTGGGACCAAGCGGGGTAAGTGCCGAGAGCGCGGCTCTTACCAGGCCTGTTCTCGAGCCGTGTGGCGAGCGTCGAGGTCGCTTTCGGCGCGGCGCTGACGCCGCTGTTCGACGACGAAGAGTCTCTCGTCGCCCGCGCCGTGGACAAGCGACGCTGGGAGTTTCGAGCGGGCAGGCACTGCGCGCGCCTTGCTCTCGGTGAGCTCGGCATGTCGGCAGCGCCCCTGCTGAGCAGCCCCGATCGAGCCCCCATCTGGCCCGCTGGCATCGTCGGCTCGATCACACACACCGGCGCGGGTAGCCACGCCTACGCGGCCGCCGTCGTCGCCCGCTCCGACGAAGTGCGTGCGTTGGGCCTCGACGCCGAGCTGGCCGAACCTCTGGCGGAGGGCCTGTGGCCACGCGTGCTGCTTCCTGCCGAGCGTGCGTTCGTCGACGCGCTCCCCGAGCCGGAACGGGGGCTCGTGGCCATGCTGCACTTCTCGGCAAAAGAAGCCTTCTACAAGTGCCAGTACCCGCTCACGCGGCGCTTCCTCGAGTTTCAGGACGTCGAGGTGAGGTTCGAGCTGGAGCGGAACAGCTTCCGAGCTCGCTTGCAGGTTGCGCCCAAAAACGACGACTTCGCGCTGGCGGGGCAGTTCGCGTGGGGCGACGAGCTGCTCGTGACGGCGGTCGAGCTGGGCGTCTGAGCCCCGGAGCCTAGCCGCGGGTACGATCCCGAGGCCAACGGGGTTCTGCTGAAAGCGATTGTTCGCTACACCTCGTTCCATGCGATGCGGATGGTGGAGGCGAGGTTGGGAAGGATGGTCGTTTCGAGGTCGCGGGCGGGCGCCGCGCTGGCTCGGGGCACTCGCCGTGTCAGTCCTGTTCGGCCCCGGCGTGGGCTGCAGCAGCGGGCCGAGCCTCATCTCCACGCCGCCGGAGCTCGCGCCAACAGCGACGCCAAACGCGGCGCAGCCCATCGCCGACGGCGACGAAAGGCTGACGCGGCAAGTCGAGCCACTCGCCTACCGGCTCGAGTTCGAGATCGACCCCACGCGAGACAACTACCGCGGCGCTACCGAAATTCACGTCAGGGCGCACGCGCCGACCACGACGCTGCGGCTGCATGCCCAAGGGCTCGACTTCCACGACGTGTTCGCGGTGCGTGCCACCGCTCCCGACGGAGCGCGGCTTCGAGCGCAAGTGCATCCCGGAAAGAACGGGGGGCTGGCGCTCTCGTTCGGCGAGGCCCTCGAAGGCGAGTGGTTGATCGAGTTCAGCTACAGCGCTCCGCTCGACGAAGTCCCGATGTCATTGTATCGGGCGCGCGAAGGCGACGAATGGTACGCCTTCACCCAATTCGAGGCGCTCGCCGCGCGTGAGGCGTTTCCCTGCTTCGACGAACCACAGTTCAAGACACCGTTCACGACGAGCATCACCACACCGTCGTCGATGAAGGCGGCGTCCAACGCGCCTCTCGAGAGCGCCACGCCCGTGGGCGACCAGGTTCGCTACGATTTCGCCACCACCGAACCGCTGCCGACCTACCTCGTCGCCATGGCGGTCGGCAACTTCGACGTCGCCGAGCACCCCGGGCTTCCCGCCGGACAGCCGCCGCAGCGCATTCTGACGGTTCGCGGGAAGAGCCAGCACACGGGCTTCGCGCTGCGCCAGTCGTCGACGATCTTGGCGCAGCTCACCGAGTACTTCGACTCAGCGTACCCCTACCAAAAGCTCGATCAGGTGGCTGTCCCGAGCTTTCGCGCCGGAGCGATGGAGAACGCCGGGCTCGTCACCTACCGCGAGCAATACCTGATCATCGACGAGGCGAGAGGATCGGTGACGGACAAGCTGGCAGCGCAGTCGATCATAGCTCACGAGCTCGCGCACATGTGGTTCGGCAACCTGGTCACGATGCAGTGGTGGGACGACCTCTGGCTCAACGAGGCCTTCGCCACCTGGATGAGCAACGTGGTCCTGAAACGCATCGCCCCCGAGACGGAGCCCGAGCTACAAGCCGTAAAGTCGATGGTCGAGGTGATGGATCAAGACGCGCTGCTCTCGGCCACGCCGGTGCGCAAGCGCATCGCGAACTCCGGGGACATCGACAACGCCTTCGATCGCATCACGTACTTGAAGGGGCTCTCGGTGCTGCGGATGCTCGAGCATTGGGTCGGCCCCGAGCGCTTCCGCAGCGGGATCCGCGCGTACCTCGAGCGCCATGCCTGGAAGAACGCGACCATGTTCGATCTCTTGGAGGCGCTCGACAAAGCCGCAGAACATCCGGTGAGCCCCGTCGCCCGAGCCTTCGTGGAGAAACCCGGCGTGCCGCTCGTCGAGCTCGCCTGGAAATGCAAAGACGGCGGTGTCGAGCTGGCGTTCGAACAACGGCGCTACCTGCTCTCTGGCTCCTCGGCGGCGGCGGACGCCTGGCAAATCCCGGTCTGCGTACGCGCCGGCGGAGCTGACCAAACCGCCAGCCACTGTTTCCTGTTCGACGCCGGAGCCAAGATGGTGGAGACGCCCGCTTGGAAGTTCTGCCCCGCGTTCGTTCACCCCAACGCCGACGAGACGAGCTACTACCGCTGGCGGCTCGAGCCGCAACGACTCTTGGCGCTCGCGCGCGAGTTCCGCACGCAGCTGACACCTGCGGAGCGCGTGGCCCTGCCCTCGCACGCATTCGCCGCGCTCGAGGCAGGAGCCCTGGACGGCGCCACGTACCTCGCCGCGCTCGAAGCCCTGGGAGCGGACGAACATTGGTTGGTTCTGGAAGCCGTGCTCGACGGGCTCGGCAAGCTGAACCGGCTGCTCACGGGGGCGGCGGAGCGTGAGGCTCTTGCAGCCTTTACCCGCCGGCTGCTCGCGCCACACGCCAAGCGCATCGGGTTCGAACCGCGCGCCGCGGAGCCCGTGTCCGCGGGTCTGGTGCGAAGCCGCTTGTTTCAAACGCTCGGTAGCATCGGAAACGACACGGAGACTCTGAAAACGGCGCGAGTGATCGCCGACCAGGTGCTGCAAGATCCCGAGCAGGTTCCACCCGCTGTCGCGGCGCAAAGCTTGGCGCTCGCCGCGCTCGCGGGCGACGCGAAGCTACACGACGGGCTGGTCGCGCTACTCGGCCGCACTCGCTCGCCGGCCACACGCGACGCCGTCGTGCGAGCCCTGGCGGCGTTCAGGGATCCAGAGCTCCTCGGCCGCAGCTACGAGCTGCTTTTGCACGGTAGCTTGCGCGCCCAAGACTACAACGTATTGCCTCGCACGGCCGCGCGCGACGCCGCGACCCAAGCCGTGTTCTGGGGCTGGTACGTGAAGCACGAATCGGAGCTGATACGACTGTTAGGAGCCCGCGTTTCAGCGTCGCTGCCGTGGGTCGTCGCCGGATCGTGTAGCGAGGCCGAGCTCGAAGCCGCGCGCGCTCATTTCGTGCGCCCCGAGAAGCTGGGGCCGGGCGCGCGCCAAAACCTGGAGCAAGCGCTCGAGACGGCGTCCCGCTGTCTCAATCTGCGTCGAACGGTCGAACCTGCCCTGAGACAGCACCTGGCCGAAGTCAGCGCCACCCGCTGAGCCGCGTCAGTCGGCGGCCGGCACACAGATTGCTTTTTGGACGCCAGACAGACCGCCCGGGGATGGGCGGGGGGGTGGTTTTGGGAACGCGCTCAGCGCTTGAGCCACCGAAACCACCCGCTTTTTGTGATGCATCCGCCGCTGACGCGGCGCCGGGTCTCCACCTGGGCGTGTCCGAGCTCGGACAGCCTTGTCACGCCCTGGCACATGGCACAGTCCGGAGTCGCAACATTAACCTGTCGTCCGGCCTGAAAGATTCCAGGGTGCGTGCCGGCCCCAGTCGGGGCCACTGGCGCCTCCGTAAAAGAGCTCGCGAAATCAAAGAGTTACGTTCCAATTCTGGCAGAAGCCAGACATCGGTTCGGGGTCAGCCACGGTTTCGGCTACACTGGTTTCGTACGACCTCCAAGCGCCGCCGCAGATCCGTACTGTCTGCACCGAGAAACACAGCCCAGCTCCAGTAAACGAGAACGCCATGCCCTCATTCGACTTCGACCGCAACTGCTACATCGTGCGTATCGTCTACGATGGCCCTGGGATGGCGGGCAAAACCACCAATCTCGAGCACGTTTGTAACGTGATCCCAGCGCGGCAGCGGAGTGAGCTGGTGACCCCAGCCGCGCTGAAGGGCCGCACGATGTTCTTCGACTGGGTCGAGCTCGAGGGCCCCAATCACGAGGATGCCCTCGTGCGGTTCCAGCTGATCAGTGTGCCCGGGCAAGAGGCCCGTAACTATCGCCGCCGCCCCTTGGTCGAGGCCGCCGACGTGGTGGTGTTCGTCGCCGACGCTTCCGAAGAGGGGATCAATGACACTCAGCGCACCTTTGCCCGGCTCCGGGTCTCGATGCGCCGGCGCGAACGACCATTACCGCTCGTGGTGCAGGCGAACAAACAAGACATCGAAGGCGCCCTGACGGTGCCCCAGCTACGCCAGAAGCTGCGCCTCGCCGACGACGTTCCCTTCGTCCGCGCGACAGCCAATCAGGGCAAGGGCGTCAAGCCGACGCTGACCCTGGCCATGCGCCTGGGCGTCGAAAGCATCGACACGGATGAGGTGCAGCCGCTGCTGCCCCAGCTCGCCAACGCGGACACGCTCTTCGATCACGTGCTGGCATTCGAAGACGAGCCGGACAACGGCGAGCCAATCGAGGTCGAAGAGCTGAACCTGAATGCCGAGGCCGAGGCAGACGAGCTGTCTCCCGAGATGATCGCCGCCCACCTGAGCGTGTCGTCGCTCGACGCCCTCGAGCGCAAGGCCCAACGCGCCGCCACCAAAAAAGGTGGCACGCGCGCGAGTACGGGTTAGCGCCGGAGCCCCGACAGAAAGCTCACCAGCTCTGTCGCCTCACCCTTGGGGTAGGTCTGTCGAACCCGCGGGTACCTCGAGGGGGCCTCGTCGCAATGCGTCGGCGCGACCACGACCCACGCCGGGATCGCGCGGGCGCCGAGCTCGAGGCGCAGCGTGTTCAGCTCTTCGTCTTCGCCGACGTTGAGGACCAACGGACGAATCGCCGTCAAGAGCGGCGTGACCCGGGGATCGGTCACGGCTTGCTTCACGGCCTTGCAGTGCTCGCACCACGGCGCCGAGAACTCGATCAGAAACAGCCGCTCGTCTTCGGCCGCGGCGCGACACTGGCTCTTGAGCGTGTGCCGCGCCTGAGCGTCCGTCAGCGGGCGGGGCCAGCCGGTCAGCTTGGTGGGACCGGGCTTTCGCGCCCAAACCGCCAGCGCTCCGATCGCCAGACTGAGCGCGACCAGCGCCAAGAGGACGATTTTGGTGGCGCGCGCGGACAACATGGAAGGCTCGGAACTATAGCCCGAGCGACCCGCGTGTCACTCTGGACCCTTCACTCTTCGACGTAGGCGTCGACCCGGACCCAGTCCTGGCCGCCGCGATTGTCGTAGACGACCGCCCAGACCCGCAGCGGCCCCGGCTCTTGGGGCAGGCGCAGCTCGGTGCCGTAGTCGCTGTTCCAACCCGTGGTGGCGTCGTTGAGCAGCCTCACCTCGGAGGCCATGCGCCCCTGGTTGGCGTAGTAGCGGATCCACATCTGCTCCTCGGAGTTGCGTCCGTAGGCGATCTTGGCGACCTCGTCGCGCTCGGCATTGTTGCGTTCGGCGTCGTCGCAGCCGGGCCCGTCGTCGCTGTCCGAGCAGGGTACGCGCTCGAAAATGATGGGCTTCACGTCGATCTCGGGGCAATCGTCTTCGTTGGACTCGGTGCACACCTTGAAGCACGGGATGTCGCCGTCGCAGCCTACGGGCAGCTCGTCCTCACCTTCGAGACAGGCAGGGCCGATGCACGCGGCAGGTACCTCGACGCCGTCGAGCGCGATACCCTCGACGACGGGGTTGTGGTTCTCGATCTCATCGTAGAGGAAGATCTGGCTGTAGCCGAATTGGAAGTCGTCGGGCCCGAACGCTTCACCGGTTTCGTCGTTGCACACCAGACCGAAGCCCTCGCGCACGTTCTCGAAATCGAGCTCACCGGGGCAGAGCGCGAAGAACACGAACATCGATCCGAAGTCGGGCAGATTCCGGTCGGGGGGCTCGTGGTACGCGCCGCGGCACTCGAAGCTGTCGCTGACATCTTTGCATGGCTTGAGTGAGGGCAGCCCGAAATCGCTGGGCAGCTGCTCACTCGGCGGGACCACCGTACTCGTCGGCACGTTGAGCGTGATGCTCTCGCCGGGTTTGCTGGCAAGCGCGCGCAGGGTGGGATCCGCAAGCACATTGTGGAGCTGCAAGCACTCGTAGTAGGTGTCCCGCGGGGGGTTCGCGCACAGGGGCAAGAGCGCGTCGCTGGGGTCCCAGGGCCGCGCGCCCTCGCTCTCGGGGCAGGCCTCGGGATCGGAGAGACATTCGCAATCGGGATCGGCAGGGTCGGCGGTGGGGTCGCAGTCGAGTTCGAGCGCCCGGCTCACCAGATCCATCTCGGCCTCCGTGGCGGCGAACCACACCGGGGTGATCTCGCGACCCTCCGGATCATGCCAGAGCATGCTGAACGTGACCTGCTCGCCGGCCTTGGCGTACGACTGGGACTTGTGAACGCCGAGCACACGCAGGGTCTCCACCTCGCTCGATCGCTCGAGTTCCGCCCCGCAACCGGTGAGCCCGAGCACACACAGAGCTAGCCACTTCTTCAAAACTCGCCTCGCAATCCCAGGCTCGGAAGGATGGGCAACCCGCGCTGGTAGGTCGACTGACTGTAGTCGTAGTTGTAGCCCGTCGCCTCGACGGCCGCATTGTTGTAGACGTTCTGAATGTCGAGGTAGGCACTGAAGCGCCAGGTGCGAAACTGCCAGGCCTTGTCGAGGCGCACGTCGAGCTGGTGGAACATGGGCAGCCGCCGGCTGAAGTCCTCACCCTGGAGCGGGACGTAGCTGCCGGCCTCGGCCGCGTAGATGGCGGGCAAGCTCGGAGGACGCGCCACCGGTGTCTCGAGGCCACCCGAGATGAGCCGGAAGCGCGCACCGAATTCCCAACCGTCACCCAGGCGGTAGCTGCCGAGCACGACCAGGTTGTGCGTCTGATCCCACTCGAAATTGCGTTCGGGATAGCCGGGGCCGTCGTCGCGGACCGACTTGGAGAGCGTGTAGGCGAGCCAGCCAAAGAATCGCTCGTCGGGCTTGTACTTGAGCAGGGTTTCGAGCCCCATGATCTCGCCAGTGCCTTCGTTGGCGTAGGTGAAGGCGCCGCTCGCGTTCGCGTCGCGCGAAACCTGCCTCGTCAGATCTTTGTAGAACCCTTCGACGCTCAGGTCGACCTGCTGCGTGAGCTCTTGCTCGACGCCGAGCGAGTAGTGATAGGAGCGGTTCGACAACAGCTCGGGCGTGCCGAACACCTCGTCCGTCTCTTGAAACTGGGGCGCCTGATGAAAGACGCCGGCTCCGCCTTTGAGGGTGGTCTTGCGCGGCACGCTCCAGACGTTGTCGTCTTCGCCGATCAAGAGGTAGCGAGCGGTGAGCCGCGGACTGAAATCGCCGTTGCTCGAGTCTTGCGCGTAGTCGACGCGGGCACCCGGCACGACGCGCAGGCGATCGTTCACCTGCCATTCGACATCGGCGTACCACGCAGGCCGAAAGGCGAAGTCTTCGCTGTGGGTCTCGGCAGGAGGTTGGGTCGCGAATGGCCCCGGATCCGGCTCGCCAGGACGCGGCGGCGGCGGCGCGCGCACGAGCACGTCGAACCAAGCCGCCAAAAAGTCCAACCCGGCATTGACGCGGACACCCTTTGCGATCTTGAACCCGAACTCTTGCCGTAGCGACAGCGGATAGAAGTCCAAGTCGAACAGGAACGTGCCGAGTGAAAAGTCGACTTGGTCTCGACCGATCGAGATCATGCTCTCGGATTCGACGGAAGGGCTGAGCTCGCTGCGGTAGACCGACTGCACGCGCTGAAACGCCGTGCCGAAGGTCAGATTGCCGCCGAAGCCGGGGTCCTGTGCCAACGGATCGTTGATGATGATCTCCAGGTTGTCATCGGAACCGTAAAACCGGGTCGAGAACGTCTCTTTGTCAGAGGGGCGATAGTCCAAGATCAACTGATAGTCGTAGTAGACCGGGGCGGAGGTGACGCCGGCCCCTGCTTCCTCGAGCACCGGCTTGATCCACGCGTCGACCCAGCTGCGCCGGCCCGCGGCGGCAAAGCTCCAGTTCTTCGAGTTGCCGACAGGGCCCTGGATCAAGAAGCGCCCATCGATGAGATCCAGCTGGCCCATCGCGTGGTAGCAGCCTTTCTCATCCGTCTTGACCCCGTAGTCGCCGTAGCAATCCGTATCGGGCTTACGCAGCGCTACGTCCACGATGCCGCCTTGCACCTGCCCGTAACGCACGGAGAAGTTACCGGGGTAGAAATCGATACGGTCGAGCAGCTCGGTGGGTACGACGCTCGAGAGCCCGCCGAAGTGGTAGATGATCGGCACGTAGGAGCCGTCCACCGAGGTCGTGGTGTCTTGCGGTGCCGAGCCGCGCACGATGAGCAGGCCAGCGAGGCCCGGAGGACGCGCCACGCCGGGCAGGCTTTGCAGTGACCGCAGCGCGTCGCCGCTGGTACCCGGGATGCGATTGATCTCTCGGCGTTCGATGGTGCGCTTGGTGACCTCGCGCGGCGGTCGCTCACCGCGCACTTCGATCTCGATCGATCCCTCGACGTCGCTCACCGGCGAAATGCGGTAGGTGAGCTCGGTCACCTGTCCTGCGTCGACCTGTTCTTCGAGCAGGAAGGGATCGAACCCCTCGGCCGCGATCGAGACCTGGTACTTCCCGGGCGCGAGCCCCTCGAGCATCCAGTTGCCCGTTTCGTCGGTCTGTGCGCTGGTTTCGGTGCCGTCGGCTGCGCGCACCACCACGCGCGTGCCGGCCAGAGGCAGCTCGCTACCCGCCACCAACAGGCGCCCGCCGATGTTGCCGGTGGTGGGCACCTCGGCTGCGGTGTCCGCTTCGGGCGCCGCTTGGTCGAGGGTAAAGCGATAGACGAACCCCCATTTCACCGGGACGGCCTTGCCGTTCACCACGGCGGGAGTGAACGTGAGCTTGAGCGCGGCTTGCTCCGCGGCTTCGTCGAAGCCATGGCCCACCTGCTCGATCGATTCTGCAGCGGTGACCTTGCCCTCGGCGTCGAGCGTCAGGCGCAGCTTGACCTCGGCCTCGAGCCCTTGCTCTTTGGCAGCGGGCGGGTACACCGGCGGCTCGTAATGGACGAGCTTGGGTTCGACGACCGTCGGCTTGGGAGCGGGCTCGGCTTCTCGCACGGCCGCCCCCTGGGCGCCGCGCGGCACCGCCCCCTGACCGCCACGCTGTCCGCCCCCCTGAGCGTCGTCTTGCGCCCACGCAGGGGACGCGGTGAAGAGCAAGAGGGCGAAAAACAGGAGAGCGTGTAAGGCCAAGGTTCGCACCGGAAGCTAGCCTGTCGACTAACCCGGGGCCCGAGAGCATACAAGTCCCAAAGGCTTGATTTGTGGTTCGAAACGCGCAGAATACGCGCCGTTCGCCCGCCACACCGGCCGCCCAGATAGGGGCGAATTTGCGCTTGGTGTGCAGTTCTAGAAGCACGTGCTCAGCGCACAGGCTGAACGGCAAATCCCCATGATGATCGCATCCTGGAACGTGAATTCCATCCGCGCCCGCACGGACGCGGTGCTCGCCTGGCTCGATCGCACCCAGTGCGACGTCTTGTGCATGCAAGAGACCAAAGTGGTCGACGGCGAGTTTCCGCGCGATGAGTTCGTCCGCCGGGGCTACGAGCTCGCGATCTCCGGACAGGCCACGTACAACGGAGTGGCCATCGCTTCCCGGCATCCGCTCGAAGACGTGAGGGCCGGCTTTCTAGGCGACCCGGACGCCAGCGAAAAGCGCATTCTGAGCGCGCGCGTGCGGGGCTCGCGGATCGTCACCGTGTACGTTCCCAATGGCAAGAACATCGAGTCCGAAGCGTTTCGCTACAAGCTGGGCTGGCTCGAGCGCTTGCGCATGAACCTCACGCAGTACCTCCACGACAAAGAGCTGCTTTTGTGCGGCGACTTCAACATCGCGCGCGAGGAACGCGACGTGTTCGACGTGGAGAAGATGCGCGGGCAGCTCCACTTTCACCCCGATGAGCACCGGGCGCTGGCGCACTTGCTCGACTTCGGGCTGCAGGATTCCTTGCGCAAGTTCCACCCCGAAGCCGGGCTCTACACCTGGTGGGACTACCGCGCGGGTTCGTTCCGGAGAAACCGCGGACTTCGCATCGACTACATCTTCCTGAACGACGCCCTCGCCGAGCGCTGCACTGAAGCCGGCATCGACAAGGCCGAACGCAGCGGCCCCAAGCCTTCCGATCACACCCCAGTGTACATAAGGCTAAAGGACTAGAGAGCCGCTGCTGCTTCAGCACGCGGCCCGTACTCGCCGCCCGACACTGAAGAGCCGCACGCCGAGCTCAGCGTGAGCCTCTGACGAGCCCTGTGGCTCGCACTCACGCCTAGCACCGACGAGCCATGTGACCCGTGCTCAGCGATGCGACAGACCCTTTGGAGCATCAGTGCCCGCACCGCGCACCTCGTAGCAGCGAATGAGCGCTTTAGTATACGCAGAACTGCGCGTGCGTCCATCCGTACAACTGGAGGCGCATACAACCGCGAAGACGCCAAGAACGCCAAGCTCACGCCAAGGAATGCATTTACTTCTGCCGGTCGCAGATCGCAGCGTTTGGGTTTTCGTGAATCGTTCGGCAAGCACATCACTCGCCAAGGACATTCCGGAAACGCGAGTGGGCGGTTGCACACGAAGCAAAAGGAAGAGATTGGATCTTCGCGAACTTGGCGCTCGTTGGGTTCTTGGAGTCTCGGCGGTTTTGCCGTATCTGCTCGGAAATTGCTGACGGCTGAGGATGCGACCTCCGCAGCCGCAAAGAGGAGGTCAGCGCCAAGTTCTCCATTTTTCAATCGATCAGCGACAGCTAACGCCGAGTGGTAGCCTCCGAGTCCGCTATTACGCTGGATTGACTCGCTGCGACCGGCAGGCGCTCCCGATGGGTGAGAGTCCGCTGCGCGCGGCAAGAAAAGCCTCGGCGTTCTTGGAGCTCATTGTGGCGGTTGAATCAGCGAACGCATTCGTGCGTGCGCATGCCCGGAGCCGTCAGCCAGCAGGCGCGGCTTCACCCGCCGGAGCACGCGCGCGGCAGCGAGCGAAAGTCGCCCCGCCGCGAGCCAGTCGTCCAGTTCGGGTTCGCGCTCGAAGGCCTGCTCGACGCGCAGCAGCGCGGGCAAGTAAACGACCTCGCGCGCGAGCCCGCCCCCGCGCTGCACGCGATTGGCCAGCGCCATCGCGACGCTGGCGGGAGCGCCGCCGTCGATCAGCCGGCGTACCGTTTCGACCCAATCCGCGCCTTCTGCGGCCCACGACGCTGCCAGGTGACGGCGGCCCAGCTCGAGCCGACGCGCGCGACCGAGCAGGCCTGATCGCCGCTCGAGATCCAGGGCCCGCCCTTCCTCGTCGTCGGCTGCCGCTGCCGAACCGACCCGCAGTAGCGCGAGCGGCGCCGAGCGTGCCGCGACGCGCGGCAGCACGTGACCGAGGAGCTCGTGGACCACGATGCGCCGGGCCTCCCGCGGGCTCAGCAAGACACCGGGTTTCACCAGAACGCTCTCGGCGGTGGTCGCCGCCACGCTCTGCAGGTCCTCGCGGAGCATCACCGACACCGGCAGCTTCCGCTGCGCCACTTCGGCCAACAGCTGGCTGAGCAGGCTGCGTGCATCCGCGCGCGTATCGCTGCGAATCAGCTCGGGTACCACGCCCTCACCCTCGATCCGAGCCCAGGCTCGCGCTCGAGCTCGAGCGACCTTACCCGCCGGCACCGGATACCGGTGACGCGCCAGCTCCCTGAAGCGCGCGCTGCCGACGGCCTCGGCGATGCGCGCCTCGAGCTCGAGTTCGTCGGCGCGAGCGGCATACAGGCCTGCAATGGGGTCGTCCCGATCGAGCCCCGACGAGAGGCTCTCGAGCTGGATGCGGAGCGATCCGAAGTCGGGGGGGCGAGCGTAGACCCAGGCTGGGTTCGCGGGCTCTCGCCTCGCCCAGAGCTCGCTGGTGCGCTGGGCCTCGCTGGCAGCGTTGGACGGCCGACAGCGATCGAGGAGCGCGATGCTGCGCTCCGCCCAGCCGAGCAGCGCTGCGACCCGCGAGAGCCGCTCGCTCATAGCTTGTTCGCTGCGATGTTGCTCAGCTCGCTGCGCTCGCCGCGGGATAACAAGATGTGCCCGACCAAGGCTTCACCCTGCAAACGGTCGGCGGTCACGCTCAGGCCGTTCGTGGCTGCGTCCACGTACGGGTTGTCGATCTGAAAAGGGTCGCCGGTGAGAACGATCTTGGTTCCCTCCCCGCAGCGCGTGACGACGGTCTTCACCTCGTGCGGGGTGAGGTTCTGAGCCTCGTCCACGATCACGAACTGCCCCGGCAGACTCCTGCCCCGAATGTACGTGAGCGGCTCGATCTGTAGCAAGCCCTTCTCGAATAGCTGCTCGAGCCCGCGCACACCCCGGCGTTTGCCCTCGGCGACCATCAAGAAGTCGAGGTTGTCGTACAGCGGCTGCATCCAGGGATTCAGCTTCTCTTCCACGTCGCCCGGCAAATAGCCGAGATCGCGCCCGAGGGGCATGATCGGCCTGCTGATGAGCAACCGCGAGTAGGCGCCGTCGTGGGCGGTGCGCTGCAGGCCCGCCGCCAAGGCCAACAGCGTCTTACCGGTCCCGGCTTTGCCCATCACGGTCACGAGTTGCACCGAATCGTCCATCAACAGGTCGAGCGCGAAGCTCTGCTCTTTGTTGCGCGCACGGATGCCCATCACGCCGTCGCGCGACACCTTGAGCGGCGCTATCAGCTTCTTGTCGCCGGCATACCTACCGAGCGCGGTCCGCTTGCGCGTGCTGGTGTCTTTGAGCACCACGCTGACGTTGGGGTACAGCGGCTGATCCACAGCTGGAGCCAGGCCGGTCCCGTCGAAGAATGCGTCGAGTTGCTCGGGAGTGACTTCGATCTCGACGATCCCCGACTTGAGCTCATCGATGTCCACTGCTTGGTTTTCGTAGGTCTCCGTGGTGAGCCCCAGGGCATCGGCGCGAATGCGCAGGTTGACGTCCATCGTCACGAAGATCGTGGGCTTGTCGGGCGACGCATCGCGAAACTCGATGGCGGTCTGCAAAATGGCGTGATCTCCCGACTTGGGATTCAGCGCGATCGCAAGCTCTGGGCGGCGGGTCGGCACGTGCACTCGGAGCGTGCCGCCGTCGTCCAACTCGACCCCTTCGGAGAGTGACCCGTTCTTTTCACGCAAGGCGTCGAGCAGCCGCGAGACGGTGCGCGCGTTGCGACCCCGTTCGTTCGTATCGCGCTTGAACTGGTCGATTTCCTCGATCACATAGATCGGTAAAATGACGTCGTTGTCTTCGAACCTGTAGAAGGCGTGGGGGTCATGAAGGAGAACGTTGGTATCGAGGATGTAGTTTTTCTTCATCGCTAGGTCGTGACGCAGCGCGCGCGGTTACCGAATTCCGGTCCGAATGGACGCCGCCTGCACACATCACTAACCTGCCTCGCCTGGGATCGCGGCTCAAGCCCGTAAGTGCGCCCTACCGCCTCAATCTGGAACGAACGCCGGCTCGAGCGGCCTCGCCAACCCGCGCCGAAGCACCGCACCGCCCAGAAATGCAGAAAAAGCGCAAGAAACCGCTGGACGTCGCAGGCGGGTTGACTTTCGCCCGCCCAGGAAGTTTGCCTCGGGCGTCGTGAGAATCATCGAGCCCGTGCGGTCGCTTCATGCGCGCCTCCCTCCGCTTGCGGTGACTGGGCTTGCGTGTGCCGAACTGCTCGGGCTCTCGCTCGGCACCAGCTGCCGACCGGAGGCGCCAGCGGTCACAACCGGCGCCCGACGTTTCGAGCTCCCCGTCGCCGGCCAGCCCGAGGCCGACACGCCGGCTACCGCTCGGGTGGCGGCGACTCGAGCGCCTGCTGCGGCCGGGTTGCCGCAAAAGCTCCCGAACGAGTTCGCGCGGCAGCAGGCGTGCGCTCAGCAGAACTGTTCCCTGACTGGCTGGCTTCCCGATCCGAGTTACGCCGAGAGTCCATTCGAAGAACTCGCGGTTCCGGCGGCGATCTGGGTTCACGTGCTGGCTGAGCGCGCGAAGCTCACGCTGCCTCCGAACGCGGCGCTCGAGCTCGTGGTCGTGTGCCTTCACGGCGAGCTCGGGGTGCGCGACACACTCGCGCCCCAGGGCGGCTCCTCGCGGCCCGTGCGCCTGAGCCCGTGGCTCGGGCTGCGCGCGTCCAGCGCCGGCGTCGAGATCGTATGCGAGACAGGCGAATGTCGCGCCATGTTCGCGCTGATCGCACCCAACTCGACGCTACAGAGCGCGCTGCGTACACCGCCGGTCACGACGCCGCGCGCGGCGCCGCTCGAGGTGCGCGCATTCCAGGACTCGGCCACGTCGCGCTCGAACCTCGGGAACGACCAGGCGCGCGTGCTCTTCGGCGGCGAGGGGACGCAGCCGACGCTTCCCTTCAGCCTGAGCTTGCTCCAAAGCGACGCGCCGGCACGGATCGCGCCGCACACGCACGACGCATCGTGGGAGAGCTTGCTCGTGCTGGAAGCCGACGGCGATCTCGAGCTCCGCGGGCGCTCGTATCCGATCACGGGTGGCGAGAGCCTCCACATCGCGCCGGGCATCCGACACGCTTACGCCGCGCGCGGCGAGACGCGTTTCGTCGCCTTGCAGCTGTACACGCCCGCCGGGCCAGAGCAACGCTTTCTCGCGCCCCCAACCGCCGCGGCCACCGACGGTCGCGTGCCTCCGGAACCGCCGTGAACCGTGAGTATCGCACGTTCTGGGCGGCCGCGGGCACGGTCGGCTACGTCGCACTCGGCGGGCTCCAGGCGCAGCAAGGTTGGTTGCCCTGGCTGTGCCTGTTCGGACTGCCCCTGATCTTGGCCGAGGTATGGCGGCGTACCCTCAAACCGCGGGGTGGAGCTCAACTCGTCCTGAATCAACCGTCGCGCACCGCGCTCCGAGCCGTAGCGTGGGGAGCAGCGCTGTGGCTCTCGGCGCGCGCCGGTCCGGTGGGCAGCCCGGCGTTCGACGCGATCGCCAACATGGGCGCCGGCACTTCGCTGGTGGCCTGCCTGTTCACGCTGGCGCGCGTCGATGGCACCAGTAGCATCCTGATCCCGCCGCGCGCGACCCTGACGCTGGATGCCGTGATCTTCACGGCGCTGTTGTTCGGCATTGCCACCAGCGTGCCCGCCACCCGCGCGCTCTTGCCTCCCGACTGGATCCGCCTGGATCCCCTCGCGATCGATTACGTCACCACCGCGGCTGGCATCGCGGGGCTCCTGGTGCTGGTAGCAGCAACCTGGCGGCTGCGGCTGCTGCGGCGGCTGGAGCTCGGTGTCGGCGATCGGGCGGCAGGCGCGCTGGCGCTCGCGCTGACCGCGTTCGCCATCGCGGTGCCCGCGGCAGCCTTCGACGTCGCGCCCCCCGACCGTATCCTGCCCGTAGCGGTGGTGGTGGCTTCGCTTTTGTGCGCCTGGACGGCTACGACGCCAGAGCCCACGTCGGTGTCGGCCGCGCTGCGCGGCATTCTAGCGGTGATCTTGCTGGGCGTCCCCACGCTCCTGATCGCGGGGCTCTTGGTGCGGGCGGTACCCGACTACGGCGGTCCGATCGTGCTCGGAGCGTGCCTGGCGTCGATCTTGGTCGGCTTGATCGCGCGCGCGGTGGCGCGCCCGCTAGGTCCCGAGCAATCCCGCTGGCTCACGGCCATTCACGCCGCCACCGAGGATGCGCTGCTACCCGAGCCCGACGAAGCGATCCGGGCGGCGTTGGTGGCGCTGACGCGCGCGGCTCCGACCCCCAACGCCCGGCCCGAACTCTGGAGAAACGACCCAGGCGAGATGCTGAGCGTCGACGTCGCCGGCTACCTGCACGTGACGAAGATCGACGCCCCCGAGAAATTGTACGAGCTCGCCGAGCTGGAGCCCGAGCGCACCGTCCGCGCCGAAGTGCTCGCCGCCGTGCAGGTGCGTCGCCCCGAGGTGCGTTCGCTCCTGAGTTGGTTCGAGAGTCGTGCGGCCTTCTGCGCCACCGTCGTCTCCGACGAAGACGGACCCATCGGCTTCATCCTGCTGCCCCGCGGCAGCCGGCGTTCACCCATGACGCTGGAAGAGGCGCGCGCGGCACGAAACCTAGCCGATAGGCTGTCAGCGCTCTTGGCCGTCTCGTCGGCGCTGGCGCGCTCGCGTGAACGCGAACTCGGGGCGACGCGGCGCGCCGACGCGATCGACGACGAGCGGCAGAGACTGGAGCACATCATCGCGACCGGCGCCGGCCGAAATCGCGTCAGCCCGGAGCTTTGGGCAGAGCCGATTCGTGGGACGGCGCACGGACCGGCCGCTCGCAACACTCTCGAACAACTCGAACGGGTTGGGCGCCTGAACAGCCCGCTGATCGTCCACGCCGAACCCGGCCTCGATCCGATCGGCTGGGCAGCGGTGACGCACTTGAGCAGCCCCCGACGAGATGGCCCTTTCGTGGTAGTGGACGGCGCGACTCCGACTCAGCACGAGCTCGTCCGTTGGCAGAGCCCCGAGTCTTCGGCCCTGCACCTCGCCGACGGAGGCAGCCTCGTGATCCTCGAGCTCTCGGCGCTTCCGCTCGACGTTCAGGCATTCCTCGCCCAGAGCCTTTCCGAGCGCGCAGCCGCGCGCACGCTGTCAGCCGTATTCCCCGTATCGCTGATCGCCGTGCTCGAAGCATCCCCCGACTCGCTGGTGCAGAGCGGCAAGTTCGACAAGGGGCTCAGCCGCTGGCTGGGCGACAAAAGCGTCACCCTGCCCCCACTCCGAGATCGGGCGGAAGACATGCGCTCGTTGATCCTGATGCGCTTGACCCGCTTGGGCCTGAAGCTCCGCGGCGAACCCATGGGCGTCGAAGCCGGGGCGCTCAGGTTGCTTTCCGAGCACACCTGGCCGGGGAACGAACACGAGCTGGACGCAGTCTTGACCCTCGCCGCGCGCGAGTCGACGGCACCGGCCATCAGCGCCCGGGATCTCAGCGCCAGCGGCTTCCGCCCGGAAATTCCGATCCCGCCCGCGGTCACCCCGTTGCCCACGGCCTCTCGTCGCAGACGCCGGCGCCCGCCGTGAAGCCGGCGTCACGAACCCAAAGCAATTCTGGGACCTCGGACCCACGCCGAGTCCGTCCCACCCCGAGAGCGCTGGTTCAGCTGACCCGCCTGTGGCATGCTGAATCTGCGTCGACTCGTTCGTGTCTGCGCCAGCTTTTCTGCGATGTGCCGCCTCTTTGGATTTCGATCGGTCATACCGAGTCAAGTGCACCGGTCGCTGTTGGCGGCCGAGAACGCCCTCGGTGTTCAGAGCAACCAGCACCCCGACGGCTGGGGCGTCGCGTTCTACGTGGACGGCAGCCCGCACATCACGAGGAACCCCACCACCGCCCTGGGCGATACGCTGTTTCACCGCTTGAGCGGCGTCGTCTCGTCCGAAACGGTGCTGGCGCACGTGCGCAAGGCCACTCAGGGGGACAACAGCGTCCTCAATTGCCATCCGTTTCAGTATGGCCGCTGGACTTTTGCCCACAACGGCGACGTGCCGAACTTCTCGCAGCACCAGCAGGCGCTCAGGAACCTGATCGCGCCGGGCCTGCGGCGCTTCGTCCTCGGGGATACCGACAGCGAGGTGCTGTTCTTCATCTTGCTCACCAACATGTCCCAGCATGGCCCCCTGTCCCGCTCGCTGACACTCGAAGAGATCGTCGAGGCGCTGCGCCAAACGGTGAGCACCATCCGCTCGATCTGCGACGAGGCGAGCAAGCCTTGCTTGCTCACGTTCATGCTCACCGATGGCGTGACGTTCCTGGCGGCTCGCGGTGGCAAGGAGCTGTTTTGGTCCACGTACAAGCGGCGCTGCAGCGAACGGAACACTTGCGCTAGTTTGTCGGACGAGTGTGAAGCTCCGAGCAAGACCGGGTATGTGAACCATTTCATCGTCTCGAGCGAACCGCTGCAGGGCGAGAACGTCTGGGAAGAACTCGACGACGGTGACGTCGTGGGCGTCGACCACCGGATGCGCGTGTTGTTCACCAATCTCGAACGCAAGAATCTACGGGTGCTGAACACCGCGTAAGCGACAGCCGCGTCCGGCACGCGCTCCGCCGTGCGTAGCGCAGCGGCAGGATCCGATGCTCGCGCTGCCAGCCGGCGAGCCTGCCTGCAGGTTCGTCTGGCGAAGCAGCGCGCCCGGCGTTACAACCCTTCTGGCGTGCAGATTCGAGCAACGGTGATTGAGCTATGCTTTGGGAGCCTGGCGCTCGCAGCTCTGCTCGGCACGGGCTGCACTCAAAAGCAGCAGCGGTCCGAGTGCTGGAGCGCGCGGCAGAGCTCGCGCGAGGCCATCGTGCACGGAAAGCTCGACGAAGCGCAGCAGCTGATCGACCGAGCTCGCAACGTCTGCGCCGGTCAATCCGCGGACGACATCCGGCGCATTCAAGAACTGATCGCCGACCGGCGCGAAGCGGCGCGCGCGCTGGCCAAGGACGAAGCGGAGGCGGAGCAGGCACACGCCTCCCCCACCGAACAGTTCATCCGGTGGGCGACCGAACCCGCCGAGCGCTTCACGCACAGCCTGGCCAACATCGAGTGTGCCGAGCGCGGTGAGCCTGACTTCGGGTTCTGTAACGCCGAACGCAAAGGCAGTCGTGACATGAGCGTGCGCTATTGGGAGCACGATCGGAAGGCAGTGCGCTACGAGCTCCGGACGAAGCTGCCGCTCGAGTGCGACGATCTCGGCGACCATCGCCTGGTGCGTCGCTGGTCGGCCGACACTCGCAGCTTCGAGCTGTGCGAACTGACCGAGCGTGAAACACGCGATTTTTCGGCGTTGCTCGTGCGCAGCGCGAACGAAAGCCGGATGTACTTGTTTTCGTTCGCGTACTTGCGCAAAGACACCGCGTTCGAACAAACCTTGCGTCGCCCCAGCCCGAACGCTGTCGAGCAGAGGTAGCGGCCACGGCCTTACTTCTTGGGTCCGATGATGCGTTGAATCCGGCGCGAGAGTTCTCCCGGAACGAACGGCTTCTCGATGAAGTCCATGGGGCCGGCGGACAACAGCTCCGGACTGGTATCGGACGCGCCGAAGCCCGACATCAGAATCACGGGGGTCGTGGTGCCACGCCGACGCAGCTCGGTGAGTACCTCACCGCCACCCAGCTCCGGCATCGTCAGGTCCAAAAGAGCGATATCTACCTCCGGCTCGCCTTCGGAAAGCCGGGCGAGCGCTTCGGCGCCGTTGGAGCAGCGCACGCACTCGTAACCGAGCCGCTCGAGCGTCTTGCACGTGACCGTGAGCACTGCTTCCTCGTCGTCGGCCACGAGCACCCGCGCGTTTGCGCGCGGCGCAGGCCTGGGCCCGCCAGGCTCGGATCTCACCCGGAGCGTGGCACCCTTCAGCGCCGGCAACCAGATCTTGAAGCTGGTTCCGCGCCCCGGCTCGCTGTCGACGATGACGGCAGCGTTGTGGGCCCGGAGGATGCCCAGCACTGCTGCCAGCCCCAGGCCATGACCTGCGGATTTCGTGCTGAAGAACGGCTCGAAGATGCGCCCGAGCACCTCGCGGCTCATACCGGAGCCCGTGTCGCTCACCTCGACTGCCAGGTACGGCCCGGGCTCGAGCGCGTCGTCGAGATAGGAGCGCCCCAGGTCAGCCGCGCTGGCCTCGATCAGCGAGGTCGAAACGCGGATCGAACCAGGCCCGCCTTCGAGCGCGTCGCTGGCATTCATGACCAGGTTCATCAGCACCTGACGGATCTGCGTGGCGTCCCCACGCATGGGGGGCAGGTTCGCTCCGAGCGAGATGTTCAGAGCCGCTTTCTTCGAGACCACGGTCGAAAGCAGGCTCTGCACCTCGCGAATGGTTGCGTTCAGATCGATGACGTCGACGACGAACGCGCCGCGCCCCGAATACGCCAACATCTGGCGTGTCAGGTCCGCGGCCCGCTGCGCGGCGAGTTCGGCTTCTTTGAGAAAGAAGCTGGCACGCGAACCAGGCGGCAACTCGACCTGGGCGAGCCCGACGTTCCCGAGAATGCCAGCCAGCACGTTGTTGAAGTCGTGCGCGATACCGCCAGCGAGCACGCCTAGACTCTCGAGTTTCTGGGTGTGCTGCACCTTGCGTTCCAGAACGCGCGCCTCGGTGACGTCGGTCACCAGCGCCAGCGCTCCGAGATAGTCGCCCGCTGCGTCGAAGACAGGCGCGGCCGACACCACGGCCCACACGTCCCTTCCGAGCTTGTGCCGAAAGCGAAACTCGAAGCGCTCGCGGATCCCCTGCTTGCGCCGCGCAAGAGCGCGCTGGGCGTCAGCCCACGCCGAGCCGTCCATGAACTCGTGGAGCTTACGACCCAGGCATTCTTCGACCGTGTAGCCGAGCATCGTCGCCATCTGCTCGTTCATGAAGCGCGTGCGCGTCTCGGCGTCGATCTGCCAGACTCCCTCGAGGCAGGTCCCGACGATGGCCCGAAACTGATCCTCGCTGCCCTGAGCGCTGGCCTCGGCGGTCGTCACAGAGCTCACATCCGTAGTGAACAGCGCGACTGCCCAGACTCGCCCGGCGTCGTCGAGCACCGGTTCGAGCTGATGCAGCAGGCGTCGGCCGCCAGCGACCTGCTCGAAGACCACCCGCGCTCCGGCGAACGCCGCCTCCATGCGCTGCGCGTGTTCACCGAAGCGCTGAGACATTCGTTCGGGGGCAGGCTCTCCGAGTAGTGCCTCGATCTCCACGCCCAGGGAGCGGGCGAGGGCGCGATTCGCTGCTCGCACCACGTGTCGCTCGTCGATCAACCAGGCTGGCTCGGACCACGCGTCCAGTAACGCCTGCAGCGCACGAGTTCGATCGATGTGCATTCTTCCCCCGAAGCACCCCGAGTCAACGCTCGATCCGGTGCTCTGAAGAGCATACCCAGCGTGCTCGTGTCAGGCTCGTCGAAAACGGCGGATCAGACTGCCGGCGGCCGCCACTCCGTGCAGCAGGCCTCCAAACGTTCAGCGCAGCGCGTGGTTCGGAGCGACCACGCCGCGTAGAGAGCTTCGGCCTCGGGGTCGATGCTGGGATAGGTCGCTTGCAACCCCCACTGCGCTCCGAGGTTCACGTGTCCCGGTCTGAGTCAAGCGTGGCGAAGCGTCCCAGGCAGCGCCGCGACACGTCCCGGCGACCGCGACGTTCTCCGCACCACATGCGCCGTGTCGATCCGACCCAAACGCTCGCGGCTCGAAATGCAAGGGATGCGCAACACACGCGGCGCACTACGAGCGAGCGAAAATGGGAGGTGGCCCAATGCAAGCCGCGCCGGTGCACCCGAAGGCTTACAAAAATGCACGCGCCCACCGGCAAAAAGTGGCGGTGCGATCCGGGTCTTCACGTTTCGGGTTGCGTTTGCGACAAGGAAAGCGAAAATCGACAATTCTTAGGAAGGTATGTGTCGATGAAGCCAGCAGATCGCGCGTTAGATATCGTTGCCATTGGTTTGGGGCAGGGCGGGGGGAACATCGCGGCAGAGTTCGGTCGCCTCGGCTACAAGGCGATGGCGTTGAACACCGCGCATACCGATCTCTCGGCGCTCGCGCCAGGCGCGCGCTTGGCACCCAACGGGAGTATCGCACCCGGCAGCGGCGCGACCGCGCTCAGCCGCGATCAGTGCGTGTACATCGGTCTCGACGGCTACGATGGCGCCGGAGCGGACCTGAACTACGGGCGCGAGTGCATCCGTGAGAACGCCAGTCGCATCCGCGATGCGGTGCAGGCACACGCTCAGGGCGCCGACGTCGTGGTGCTCACGGCAGGGCTGGGCGGCGGCACGGGTTCTGCGGTCAGCGAATTGTTCGACGTGATCGAAGATCTGGAGCTCCCGATCCTGGTGCTCGCCACGTTGCCGGGCGAGCACGAGAGCGGCATCGCGAAGGTGAATGCTGCCCGCGGGCTCAGCGAGTTGGTCAAACGCAGGCCCTATGGCTGGATCTTCGCCGATAATCAACGGCTGGCGCAGAATCATGGCAACGTTTCCCTCGACCGCTACTTCGAGGCGGTCAACGAGGTGATCGTCGCGCCGCTCGACGCGCTCAATCGACTCAACGATCGCGAAGGGGTGCACCCACTGCGCACGCTCGATGGCGAAGATTTTCGACGGCTGTTGCTCTCGAGCGGCGTGCTGAACTATGCCGAAGCCACCCTTCAGGAGCTGACGGTCGACGCGGTGATCAACGGGATCCGCGAAGCCCTGCTATCGAGTGGAGTGATGCCGTCCGGGTTCTCGTTGCAAGAAGTCGCGTACATGGGGGTGGTCCTCGAGGCACCCGCGTCGACGCTTGCGGATACGCCGTTCTCGTTCTTCGAGCAGTTGAGCGAGCAACTGAAGAACGATACCGGAGGCGGCGCGATCTATTTGGGTATGTATCGAACCCAGGACGTCACACGCGGCGCCGCGCGCCTGCGACTGATCGCCTCTTCCAATTCGCTGCCCAGCGGCATTCAAGCGGTCGTGAACGACGCGAAGCGCGAAGGCGGCACGCTTCGAGACAAGCTGCGGCGCGCCGTCGATGCGCTCGACCTGGGTGAAATCGAAGATTTCGACCTATTCAAGACCCACGCGCGCACTCCGCCGACTCGTCGCCGTCCCAACGAGGCGCACGACGACGAGCCCGCCACGGAGTATCAGAGCGCCACGCGCGCTCCCGCGGCGGTGCCCGCTCCCGCGGCGGCGCCCGTTCCCGCGGCGGTCCCCGTTCCCGCGGCGGTGCCCGTTCCCGTCAATGGAACCGC
This sequence comes from Polyangiaceae bacterium, assembly GCA_025937785.1. Classification (GTDB taxonomy): domain Bacteria; phylum Myxococcota_A; class Polyangia; order Polyangiales; family Polyangiaceae; genus JAICQQ01. The sequence continues at coordinate 20,360 of JAICQQ010000029.1, read as the reverse complement.
ACCGGGGCTCGATGTTCCCAGCGACCAGCGCGTGACTACGGAATGGACCAACGATTCGGGTATGAGCACCGCCGGCGAAGTCGGCGAAGTCGGCGAGGTCGACGCTCTCGAGCGCCCGAGCGCGCTGCCCGCTTCGGGGCAGCGTGCCAGCGAGTCCGACACCTACATCAAGCTGGCCGATGCCTTCCTGAACTCCAGCTCGAGCGCAACCAAGCGGCGTATCGCGCGCCGCCTCGACGTCGCGCTGCATTCCGAGAGCGCCGTGGTCCGCGAGCACGCCAGTCTCGCGATAGGGCGCATCCGCGCCGTCGATCCCAATGGGTTCGACGATGCATTGAGCCCGGAGCCGGAGCACCAAGCGGTCAAGAATTAGGACCGCACGCCGAGCGCCCTCGGCGCTGCCAGGTCCCCGAGCTGTTCGGCAAACTGACGGCGACGCGCCTCGGCTTCGGCGACGAAGGCTCGGGCATGGTCGAACGCCCCGGCGTCGATCGGGCGCAGCAGCTCGGCAGCATGCCCGAGCTCCTTCAACGCAGCTGGCACGTCCGCGGTGCTCAACAGCACGCGCAGCGCGACGCGCCGGCCGCCGGGGGTGCTCGTCAGCGCCAGCGCCGAGCCCGTCCAGCCGAAGGGAACTCCTGACCGCTGCGAGGTGCCCAGCGTCGTCAGCGGCGTCGCGGCCAACCAGCGATCGAGCAACCCGGCGAACTCACCAGCGCTTTCGTCTGCCATCTGCGCCAAGCACACGTGCTCGGCGCGGCGCCGTACCTTCCTCAGGCGTGGCCAATGCAGCAGCCGCTCAGGCGGAGCCTGGCCCACGAACTTATCACTGCCCGTCCACCAGCTCACCTGCGTATCGATGCGGGAAAGTTCGACGACGCGCGAGAACAGGGCATGCCGCGACACCGCCGCGATGACGCTGCGAGGCGGCCCCGCGCGCTCGATGACGCGCTCGATCAGATGGGCGAGCCGCGCGCGAGTACGCCGCGGGCGCACGCGCCCGAGCGCCGGGTTCGTGAGCTGCAACAGATCGTTGAGCGCCGCCACCAGCAACCACTCGTCCGCGGCGATGTCGCCCAGCTCGTCCACGGGCACCCAGCGCCTGGCCGCACGCAGTCTGAGCTCCTCCACTTCATCGAACAGCCGTGCACCGCTGAGCGCCTTGCCGAGCTCGACCGCGCGGGCTTCCCCCACTGGCTCTACGAGCCGCACCTCGGCACCCTGCATCAGCGGCAGCAGCAGGCGCTCCGTCAAACTGCGAGCCAGATCGAACGGCTTCACGCTTCGTCCGCTCGCTTCAGCGGACGCAGGCCGAGTGTGTCGAGCCACAGCGTCGGTAGTTGAGCCGCGAGCTCCTCGCGAAACGCGCGCGCGGTGGGCTCGGTCCAGGTGCTAGGGTCGAGCAAGGCCTGGGCCAGCGGAGCAAACGCAGCGGCAGGGAGCGCGCTCGAGGTCCCGTCCCCATGAAAGAACAGCAGGTGGCCCTCGGGAACTTGCATCGAAGCGAGCAGCAGCTCGGGCGCGAGCCGGGGCACCAGCTCGTAGCCGAGAGGCACGTAGATGCGATCGCCGGCCTCGGCGTAAAGCGCACCCAGCGGGATCGCTGGCCCGGCTACCGGCTGGATCAGGAACACCCCCTGGTCGGTGGCAGCGATCCGAGCTTCGCTGAGGGTCTGCGGGCTCACGATGTAGGAAAGCTTACGGAGCTGCTCGGTCTCGGCACCGACCAGGCGCGCCGCAGCGAGACGGCGGCTGGCAGCAACGGAAGGAAGCAAGCGCACGCGCGTGGCGACCCGAGGCAAACCGGCCGCGGGGACTTGCACTGCGTCTTCGGGCAGGAGCCGAGCCGCGCGAGGCTCGACCAGCGTCGCCACGGGAGCGAAGACGCTCGGCAGCTCGAGCACGAGCGCAGGGCGGTTTTCCCCAGGAAAGAGCACGAGCTCGCCAGGTCGGAACACGGGAAGAGCCGCGAGGGCCCACGGGTGCTCGTACCCGAAGGCGACGGCCGCGCCTTCCGTTTTCTCCAGAAACAGACTGAGCCCCGGAGTTTGTGTCAGCAGACCGCGCAGGCGAGGCGGCACGGCGTCGAGACGGAACAGCCACGGGCTGGAACCGAGCCCGAGCTCACTCTTGGGCGCCAGCAGCGCGGCGCGAGCGGCGATGCCTGCGGCCGCGAAGTGCCGCACCAACGGCGGCCCCAGGCCGGCCGCTGCGAGTACCCAGGCCGCACCGCTGTCGAAGCCGGACGCCTGCGTGGGCTCCGCCGACAAGCGCTCGACGAGTTGCCTGAGTTCGAGCGTGCGCTCGAGGTCGTACGCCTGCGAGAACGTGTCGTGATACAGGCAGAGCTCGGCGTTGCTCTTGAGCAGTTCCACGGCGTCGTAGCCAAACGGTGCCGCAGCATCCCGATACTGGACGAAATGCCGTGTGGTTCCCGTGAACGTGAAGGCCCCGGTGAGGCGAGCTACCGCTGCTACCCGATCCATGACGTCGCTCGAAACTGCGTCGAAGCTCATCGCGACTTCGCGAGCACCCAGGGCCGATCGCACGACCTCCGGCTTCATCGACGCGAGCACCTGAGTCAGCGCGACCTCGCGCGTGTAGATCGCCAAAAATGCGACGAGACGATCGAGCCCCGGCAGCAGCACCAGCCCGCGCGCCCCCATGCAAACACCGCGAGCGTCGACTCCCACGCCGGGGATGCGAAGACGGGTCTGGTGAATCGCGACCTTCTGCAGCATGGAGGGAGCGCTCGACCCCGCGCGCGGGTCGGGTCAAGGGTAGCACCTTCTCGGACAATTACGCCGGCGCCCTTATCGAAGAGGAGGCCCTTCGGCCCAGCTCTGCGCCGGGTACGCGCTCGGGCTCGGCATGCAGGTGACGAACGCCGTAGTTTGAGGGTACGCTTGGAGCACAAAAGTGGCGTCCCCAAGTAGTACCCGCGGCCGCGTCGGAGGTCGCTTCGTCGTGGAGCGTGAAGTCGGCCGCGGCGGCGCGGGGGTGGTGTATCGCGCCTACGACCTCGAGACCGAGAGGAACGTCGCGCTCAAGGTGATCGCCACCGAAGCCGGCGTTGCTCCGGCCGAGGAGGCGCGGCTGGCGCGCGAAGGCGAGCTGCTCGCCTCGTTGGATCACCCCGGCATCGTGAAAACGGTGGCGTCGGGCGTGCTCGAAGAGTCGGGACTGCCGTTCATCGCCATGGAGTGGCTGAGCGGCGAGGATCTGATGGCGCGCCACAATCGCCAACCGCTGACGCTGCGGCAGGCCGTAGAGCTCGGGATCTGGACCGCAGAGGCGCTCGAGGCTGCGCACACTGCCGGCGTGATTCACCGCGATATCAAGCCGGGGAACATCTTCTTGTGCCGCGGCGAACGCCCTGACCTCCCGGGCATCGAAGAGCTCGACGTGTTCCCGAAGCTCGTGGACTTCGGCGTGGCCGCCACGGGCGACATCCGCATCACGCGCTCCGGCGACGTGGTGGGAACGCCCGCATACATGGCGCCGGAGCAAGCGCGCGGCGATGAAGTCATCGACGCGCGCTCGGACATCTACTCGCTGGGGGCGACGCTGTTCGAGCTGATCGCGGGCCGGCCGCCGCACGTCGGCCCCACCATCATCGCCACCCTGGCGCGCCTGGTGACGACGCCCGCGCCGCGCCTGAGCGAGTTTAGGCGCGACACGCCGCCGTTGTTGGACGGGCTGGTCCAGAGCATGTTGCAGACGCGACCCGAAGATCGGCCGCGGAGCGCGCGCGAGGTCGCCGATTCGCTGCGCGACACCCTGGCGGACTCGGGTCGGCTCAGCTGGGTGGATGTCGACGCCGCCGTGTCGACGCGGCTCGGCTCGAGCGCCTCGCGCCTGGTGACCTCGGTCGTCGCCATTCGTTTCTCGCCGCCGGCCGCGCGGGAGCGCGCGCTCGAGCAGCTCCGGAGCCGCGGCGCGGACGCGGTTCCACTCGGGCAAGACGCGGTCGTCGCGCACCTCGGCGCCCGGCGCGCCGCGGGCAGCGAGGCGCACACCGCGCTCGATCTGGGGCGCAGGCTGGCGCGCGCGGGCGCGCAGGTCGGCGTCGCCAGCGGACGCGCCCGCGTCAGTCTGGCCGGAACCGACGTCAAACCGGTGGGCGAGGTCGTCGACCGCGCCTCGGCGCTGGCGCGGGACGCCGCGTCGGGCATGGTGCTGGCCGACGCGACCACCAGCGAGCTCGGGCGCGGGCGCTTCGAATTTCGCGCCCGCGACGACGGGTCCGCCGTGGTGGGCGAACCACTCCGCGGCGTGCGCGGTGAACGCTCCGGCGGCGCGCCTTTCGTCGGCCGCGATCCCGAGTTGGCCCAGGTGATCAGCGCCTTCGAACGCGCGCGCTCGGACTCCACCCCGATCTTGATCAGCATCAGCGGTCAGCCCGGCATCGGGAAGAGCCGGCTGCGGCGTGAGGTCATGGCCCGCATGTCCGCGCAAGCGGAGGCGCCGCACGTGGTGTTGCAGCGCAGCGACGCCTACGGCAAGGGTCACGCGCTCGGTGCCGCCGCCGACGTGCTGCGCGCCATCATCAATCTGCCGAAAGGCGCCTCGTCCGCCGAAGCCGAAAGCGCCATCGTCAATCGCTTGGGCCCCGCGACGCGCAACGAGCTCACCAACGACAACCGGCAACTGCTCGCGCGCTTGCTGGTCAACGAGCCGTTGCCGGAAGGCCTGGATCCGCGCGGCTCGCGCGACGCCTTGTGGCTCGCCATGACCGACTTGGTGCTGCAGGTCGTCGCGCACGAACCGGTGGCGATCGTGGTCGAAGACTTGCAGTGGGCGGACCCCGAAAGTATCGGCTGGATCGATCACATGCTCGGCCGCGCGTCGCACCGCCCGCTGGTGGTGATGGCGCTGTTGCGACCCGAGTTCTGGCAAGACAACGCCGAGCGCTTCGCCGGCCGCGACCACGTGCGCATCGAGCTCCGCCCGATTTCGAAGCGCGCCTCTCGCGCCATCGCGCATTCGCTGCTCGGTGAAGAAGCCAGCGAAGAGGTGATCGATGCCATCGCTACGCGCGCCGGCGGGCTGCCGCTTTTCGCCGAAGAGCTCGCCCGTCTGAGCGTCTCCGGCCGCGACACGCAGCACGCTCCGACGATTGAGGCGGCGATTCAGGTGAGCCTGGACACACTCGATGTCGAGTGCCGCGACGCCGTGGGCCGCCTCAGCGTGCTCGGCCTCAGCTGCTGGGACGCCGCGCTCGAGACCTTGGGCATGACTCAAGCCGAAGGCATCATGAAAGCGCTGGCGGCTGCCGAGATCTTGGTCGAGCAGAACACGTCCCGCTTTCAAGGCTCGAGCGAATGGTTGTTCAAACACGCCCTCGTGCGCGAGGTGGCGTACAACGCGCTCGGCGAACGCGAACGTCTCGAGCTGCACGGCCTGGCCGCCCGCTGGCTGGCATCCATGGGCGAAGATTCGGCGACGGTGGCGGGTCACTATCAGCTCGCAGAGCAGTACGAGGCCGCCGCCGAGCACTGGGCGCGCGCCACCCAACGCGCGCTCGCTGCCAACGCTCTGAACGACTCCGTGACCATGGCCGAGCGGGCGCTTGCATTCGCCAAGGACGCCGCGACCGGGTTTCAACGCGCTAGCTACCTCGACGAAGCCTGGAGCCGCCTCGATCCGCGCGCGGGCGAGCGCGAGACGGCCATCTCGGCGCTGGAAGACAACGTCTACGACCGCTCGAGCGAGGTGCGTGCGCAGGGGGCGCGAGCGCGCTACGACGACGCGCGCGGCACCGGGATCGGCATCAGCGAGCGCTTGGCGGAAGCGCGCGACGAGGCCAAGAAGCTCGGCTTGCACGACGAAGTCGCGCGCTGCTCCGCGGCGCTGGCCTCGCGCCTGGCCTTCGCCGGCGAGTTCGCCGACGCCGAGCTGGAGGCGATCCGGCTGCTCGAGCTGGCCAATCACCACGGGATCCGCGCGGCGGCCGTGGACGCCTACCAGACGCAAGCCATCATCCGTCAGACCCGCGGCGCGTTGTCCGCAGCGCTAGAAGCCCGCCGCAACGCCGCGGGGGCAGCGCGCGCCGCAGGACTGAAGGAGCGCGAGGCGATGCTGATGACCAACCTCGGCTTTGCGCTGACGACGATCGGTGCGCGACAAGAAGCCCGCGCGGCGCTCGAGACCGGGCTCTCGCTCGCCGATGCCATCGGCAGCGTGGGCGCGGTGCGGCTGGCCAAGATGAACCTCTTGGGCTGGGCAGCCACGTTCGGCACCGATCGCGCGCTCGACGTGCACCTGGCCGAAGTGCGCGCGGACGCTGACGTTGCCGCCAGCGGCACCTGGGCCGCTCCCGACCGCGCCAACCTCGGCGTGCTGTTCTACCGCGGCTGTGAACTGATGCGCCAGAAGGGCGATTCTGCGTGCCGGCGTGCGTTGGCCCTCTTGAAGATGGCAGCGACGGCGTACCGCACCACCGGTCACCGCGACGTATTGCCCGTCGCGCTCGGCATGTGGGCGGAAGCCGAGCGGCGCTGCAACAACGTTACCTCCGCCATCAGCGTGGCGAGCGAGGCCGCCGATTTGCTCGAGCAGGGCGCGCCCAGCCTGCTCAACGAGTCGCCGGTCCACCTGGCGCTGCACGACGCTCTGCTCGACGCTGGCGAAGAGGAGACCGCGCGCCGCGCTGTTGCCCGCGGCATGGCGCCGCTCTTGCGCCGCTTGCACGGACTCGTGGGTACGCCGTACGCGCGTCAGTTTCTCACCGAACTGCCCCAGAACGCCGCGCTATTGGCGGCCGCCGAGGGTTACGGCGTGACCCCTGACGAGATCCACCGCCTGCTCGAACGCGGCTCCACCTGAACGGTAGAGCGATCAGGGGCAGTTGAGCGGCGCGCAGCCCTGCTCGTCCGAGCCGTCCAGGCAGTCTTCCTCGGCATCACACTGCCACGCGGGCAGTATCTTCTCCCCGGTGACTTCGCAGACGAACATGTCGCAATCCTTTTCGTCCGAGCCATCGGGGCAATCCGGGATCAGATCGCACTCTCGATTGTCGGGGACCGTCTCCCCTGAATCGCACTCGAAGGTCTCGCAGCCGTGTTCGTCCGAGCCATCGAGGCACTGGCGATTGTAATCGCAAACGAAGCGCGGCGGTAACACCTCGCCCGAACCGCACACGAAGCAGCTGCTCTCGTCCGATCCGTCCGAGCAGTCCGCGTAGCCGTCGCACACGAAGATCGAGGTGACGGGCTCACCGGAGTCGCATTGGAACGCATTGCAGTCGACGAAACATTCTTCGAGCGGAAACGCCCGTACCTTGTCGCATAAAAGATCGGACAGGATGCCGCAGCTGGCGAGTGCGACGCACTCGTAAACGCACACGTCCACCTCGGAGTCCGGTTCGCTGCAAGTGAACGGGCCCTCCCCCAGGATCCCGCAATCACGAAGCCTTTGCGTGTACCCGTCGCAGTCGGCGCTGTACGGCTCGGTCAGATACGGGAGCATCGCGCCGGTCGTGGCTTCGAGCGCTTGCTGACTTTCGTCGTCACCGCAAGCCACCCCGCTGAACGCCGCCAACAGCCACCCCAGCGCCGCCACGCTGACTCTCCGCGCAAACATTGCGGCACTCTATCGTGAATCGATCCAAGAAGCGATCGAAGTGTCGGCGCACGCCCGCCCTCGATTTTTGCGCTGCGAACCGCCAAGACCGCCGCGTGGGCTTGGTAAGGCGGCTTTGCTTCGCAGCCCTTTGCTCGAGAAGACTGTCCGAGTCAGGCCGCCCGCTTGAAAAGCCGCGCGATGCGGCGACAAGCCTCTTCGATGCGGGGGGGATCTTCGATCAGGGCGAAGCGCACGAACCCCTCGCCACCCGGTCCGAAGCCGCTGCCCGGCGACACCGCTACGTGGGCCTCACGGATCAGACGTGCGGTGGCTTCGCTGCTCGACAACCCTGCATACGCCGGCGGAATCGGCACCCACAGAAACATGGTCCCGCTGGGCGCGGCCACGTTCTCCCACCCGGCGTGGGTCAGACCCTGGACCAGGGCTTCGGCCCGGCCCCGATAGAGCTCGCGGATCTCGTAGGCGAGCTCGTCGCCGTTGTCGAGCGCCCAGGCCGCCGCGTGCTGCACTGGGATGAAAGTACCGTAGTCGGTATAGGTCTTCAGATGAGCGAGCGCTGAAATCATGCGCTCGTTGCCGACCATGTAGGCGATACGCCAACCGGGCATGTGGTAGCTCTTCGACATGCTGAAGACTTCGACGGCGAACGCTTCGACCTGGTTCGCGGGGAGCCCGCAGTCGAAAATGCTTGGCGCGAAACGCTGGTTGAAATCCAGATCGGCGTAGGCCAGATCATGCAACAGGAACGCACCGCTCTGCTGCACCACCTTGCAAAGCGCCTTCAGCTGCTCGCGAGTGATGGTGCGACCGGTGGGGTTTTGCGGATAGTTGGCGATCACGAGCTTGACGGCCTTGCCCGCGCGCTCTGCCCGCGTGAGCGCGTGCTGGATCGCTTCTGCGGGCTCGTCGGCGGTCGACGAATAGGTCAACACCTCGGCCCCGGCAATGAGCGGCGCGCCGCGGTGAATCGGATAGCAAGGATCGGGCGCGAGCACGGTGTCACCGGCCGCCAGCATCGCTAGACACAAGCCGGTCATTCCGTCTTTCGCACCCATGGTCACCATCACCTGCCGATTGGGATCGAAGCTGGCGGAGTAGCGCCGCTGGTACCAGCCACAAACCGCCTCGCGCAGTCGAAACAACCCACGCCCCGGGTGATAGCGATGGTTCTCGCCGATGGTGCTCGCTTGCTGCAACTGCTCGACGATCTGACGCGGCGTCGGACGATCGGGATTGCCCAGGCCCAGATCGATGATGTCGGCGCCACTGGCTCGCACTTCGGCTTTGACCGCGTCGGAGGCCACGAATGCGTAGGTGGGGAGTAGTTCGGCGCGAGGAAACGACCAGTGCTCCGTGGACGAGGTGCTCATGGGTAAGGAGCGGGCATCTAGCACGAAATCTTCGGCCCGGAAACGTCGAAGAAACCGCCATTCCGGGGGGGCTCTGCCCCCGTTTCTGCAGCCCACATGCTATTTTCGCCGGGATGCCGAGATACGAGGTCCACGGAGCCACGAGCACAGACGAACGGGAACTGCTCGAGTTAGCTCGCCATCTCAACACCGTAAACCTACCGAATAGCCGGGCCCACGTCGTCCGCTTGCTCGACCACAGCGCCCGGAGCTTCGCCGGTGAGCTACCGCCTGCCGAGCGCAAGTTCGTGTTCGTGCTGCGCGACGTCGAGCGCGGTCGTGCCGTCGGCACTTCGACGCTGGTGGCGCAGCTCGGACGTCGCGATGCGCCGTACATCTATCTCGACGTCATCCGCGAAGAGAAGTACTCGCGCCGGCTCGATCGCCATTTCCGTCACAAGCTGCTCCGCATCGGGTTTTCTTACGACGGCCCTACCGAGCTCGCCGGGCTGGTCGTCGATCCCGAATACCGGCGCGCGCCCGAACGACTCGGCCTCGTGATCGCGTGCGTGCGCTTTTTGTACGTCGCCATGCACCGTGCGCTGTTTCAGGACCAGCTCTTGGCCGAGCTGCTCCCGCCGCTCGAACCCGACGGCACCAGCCATTTGTGGGAAGCTTTCGGGCGCCGCTTCACGCAGCTCGACTACGCCGAAGCCGACCTGCTCTCGAGCGAAGACAAGACCTTCATCAGCGACCTCTTCCCGAACGGCGTGGTGCACGCGAGCCTGTTCAGCCCGGAAGCTCAGAACGTGATCGGCAAGGTCGGGCACCAGACACTCGGCGTCGAGAAGATGCTTCGCCGCGTCGGGTTCCGCTACGCCGACCGCATCGATCCCTTCGACGGCGGACCGCATTTCGTCGCCGAGACCGGCGAGGTCACGCTGGTGAAGTGCTCACGGCGCGTGCGACTGGGCGGCGTGCTCGACACACCGGAACCCGACAGCAGCCTCCTGGTAGGCCGTGACCTCGAAGCCGCTCCGTACTTCCGCGCCGCCATCGCCACCCACACTCGTTGCTCCGCGGGCGAGCTCGAGCTGCCGGCGGCCGTGCTGGATCAGCTCGGCGTGAGCCGAGGCGACGAGGTGTTCACCCTACCGCTCGGCGCCCGCCGCCAGCAGAGCGGCGCGCCAGCCCCCGTTTGAAAGCGGCGCCGCGCTACTCGAGCTGAATACAGGCAGGATCGGGCGTAGCGACGGGCGTGATCGCGATGGCAGGGTTCGCCACCGCTTCCAGGAAGCCCGCGGAGAACGTGATGCAGTACGCCTGACCGTCACGACAGGGCATGCACATGCCACGCTGTTCCTGCAGGATGGATTCACACAGGCGTTCAGGCGTCTTCGGCGTGAGCGCGGCGAAGAGCGGGTAAATCTGGCGGGCGTCGAGCGTGGCCGTGAACGAGTTCGTCGCGTCCGTCGCCTGTCCCGTCGGCAACACGTCCACCAAGGTGAAATCGTAGGCCGTGGCTTGCACGGCAATCGGCTGCACCGCGTGCCGCAGGTACAGGGGAAAATCCGTCGGTCCCAGGCTGAACCCAGGATACGGATTCGATGAGGCGGCCACCGTGACCGTCTGGTTACACGGCTCCTGAACGCCAGGGTCCTGCACGTTCGCTTGATCCCCGTTCGCGGTCGCCATGGTGACCTGATAGTTGGTGCCCGAGCCTCCTACGTCGAGCCAAAACTTCGGCACATAGTCATCGACCTCGCCGCCGAGCTCGTCCAACCAATCACCATACTGGATGGTGAGCACGTACTTCTGCCCCGCAAAGGACCCGGGCGGTTCATCCCCGCCACCGTCATCGCCGCCGCAGGCACCCAGCACCGGGAGCAGCACGCAAGCACACAAGGTAAGCCGCCAGTCGATTCGCTTCATGGTATCTCGTACGGTTCCGTCCAATGGGTCAGCTCACGGCGTCACGAGCACGCCGGGCGCTTCTATCTAACATGCTCAGTGGTTCCCTGGCGTACCGCCGGATCACCGGCGGGCGCTGCACGGGCAACGTTTCCTGGCTGGGTCCGCACCACAGACAATCAGGCTGTAATTTGCGCCTGCCGCTTCGCACGCGAGCAATCGCGCCCGCAGCACGAAATCGTCCATCCGCTCGGTCGAGCGTCCGAGACCCTGCTTTTCCGTGCATTCGTCCTAACGCTCGTAGAGCACGCCGCCCGCTGGGAGCTCCGGTGGATCGTTGCACTCGTCGGTGCAGTCCGGCGGAGCTTCGTCGAGATCGGTGGCGCACGACGGCTGGCCAGCGAGTGGACCATCGACGCAAACCGCCAGCGGTTTCGAAACACCGCGATTGCCCACCTCGTCGAAGGCGCGCGCTGCCAGGCATACCCAGCCCTCGTAGCCCGGGAATACGGTCGTCAACTCCCACTCGAGGCCCTTGCACAGCGGGCTGTCCTGCCCGGGCGCGATCGCGTAAACCACCGACTCGGACGGCTCGGTGGAGTGGTGCACCACGGTTCTGAGATCCGACTCGTCATCGCACAGATAGTTCGGGGGATTCGCGCTCGTGCCTCCCGGGCACTCCCCCCGAGGCGGCACGTCGGGCCCGGGATCTTCCTCTGCATCGCCGAACCAGGGGCTGCCGTCAGCGCCGAGCGGCGCGAGGTCCTGGAACGCGAGCGCATCCGCGTCGGCGATGTCGTCGCACACATCATCGCCCGTGGTGTCCACCACCAGCGGGGAATCGGGCTTGCGGATGAACAGCTGCACGCTGCCCCGGTCCGCGCCCGCCATGTGGAGCACGGAACCTCCAGCCGAATTCGTGCGATCCCAGACCAACGCTCGATACACTTCGGTGCTGTCGACGCGCGCTCCCTGGTTCGGCGAGCTTCCGAGCGGATCGAAGGAGTACGAGCACTGCCCGTTGCTGTTGAGGGCTCGGAAGTTCGGTGGGTCGAGCATGACGATCGGGCCGTACTCGTCGAGGTAGAAAAGGCTGGACGCGCCCGGAGAGACGTTGCCGGCGTTGTCCTCGACCCGCACGTTCACGGTGATCTGGGCGCCGCCGCCGAGGGCCGCGGCTTCGAACTGGAATACCGCTTCGCCCTCGCTAATTGCCCAAGTTCCGTCTGGATCATACGGGTACGTCGTATCGTTCAGCTGCACTTCGAGCGTGTCGAGATTGATGCCGCTCGCATCCTCTGGCAGCGCGATGACTAGGTTGACCGTACCGCCGACGACAGCGCCATCGCCTGGCGACGCGATGGCGATGGCCGGCCCGGTGCTATCGAGCAAGAAGTCGTAGCGTTCGGCATGCGCGATACCTCGCGCGTTGGTCGCCGTGAAAGCCACCGAGACGGAGCCTTCCGGCACTTCGGGGAAAATCGTGGGGTCGGAAAAATCGATCGTCGTGCGATATACATTGGGATCGTCCTGCAACGGCGCGATCTCGAAGTCTTGCCCCTTCACCGTCAGCTCGACCATTTCGACGGCTGCGCCCGCGTCGTCGGCGGCGAGCTCATCGGGAGTCACCTCGTACTCGAACACCACGGCACCCAGCGGGGATTCTGCTGCGGCCGGCAGCGGGGCGATCACGGTGACGAGGGGACCATGATCGAGAAACGCCTGCACTTCGTCGCTGCCTTCCACGGCGTCGGGCGAGGTGTCGGTGGCGCTGCAGCGCACCGTGATTGGGCCCGACGGCACGTTCTGCACGGCGAAGCTCGCCTCGTACACGTCGCTTTCGTCCCCTTCGGCACCGGCTTGCGAATCGACGAGTTCGTCACCGTCCAAGAGCTCGACCACGACCGTCGATGGGTCGAGCGGTGCCGCACCCACCGCTTCCGACTGGGTCACCTTGCAGCTGACGTCGAGCGTAGCGTCGTGCACTGCGTCGGGTATGCTCGCATCCTCCGGCGCGATGATCTCGACCAGGGGCGCAGTCGGGATGTCGGAACCGCCGCCGCTACCGCCGCTACTGCTAGATCCCCCCGCGTTGGTGCTGCCGCCGCTGCCGTCCTCGCCAGCGCTTCCGCCCGAGCCGTTCGTGCTCGACGATTGCGGACGCGTCGTGGGGAACGCGTCGGTCGGCGGGCGATCCGACCCGCCTCCGCAGGCAACGAGCGCGGCAGCCAGGCCCGCTCCCAGACACAGTCTCCATGGGCCGATGGTTTCTCGAGTCACGCGGTACATCCCCTGTTGAGCAAACCGCGCGAGGGTAGCACGCCCGCCGGCAACTGAGGTGCTGCTATCAGGGATCCGATTCGAGCGCTGCATCCGAGGCCGCGCGCCCGTCGGCCGGATCGCGGTCAGGCTCCGCAGCGGCGCCCCCTTCAGCGAGGCTCGGCGCGCTGCGGTACACCGCTTCGGACTTGTTGTCGTCGTGCGCGACGCGCCCGTCGAGCATACGCACCACGCGCGGCATGCTCTCGGCGAACGCAACGTTGTGAGTCACCACGATGATCGTCGTGCCGTGCTCTTTGTTGATGTGAAAGAACAGATCGTGAATCGCGTCGCTGGTGGCCGTGTCGAGGTTACCCGTAGGTTCATCGGCCAGCACCAGTTTGGGTTCGAGGGCGAGAGCGCGCGCCACCGCGACGCGTTGCTGTTCGCCGCCGCTCAGCTCGCCCGGTCGGTGCGTCCCACGGTGACCCAAGCCGACCTCGTCGAGCAGCACCTTCGCGCGCTTCTCCATTTCGCGGCGCGCACGGCCCTGAATCAAGCCGGGCAGCATCACGTTCTCGAGCGCGTCGAACTCCGGCAACAGGTGGTGAAACTGAAACACGAAACCGATGTCGCGGTTGCGCACCGCGGCGAGCCGACTCGAATCCATCGTGGTGAGCTCTTCGCCCCCGAGCCGGATCTTGCCGGCGCTCGGTAGATCGAGGGTGCCGATGATGTGTAGCAGCGTGCTCTTGCCCGCACCCGACGGGCCCACGATGCTCAGGATCTGCCCTCGGTAGATGTTCAGATCGATGCCTTTGAGCACATGGAGCTCGCGCCCCATGTGCACGAACTTCTTCTCGAGGCCTTCGATGGTGACTAGCGCTTCGGCCACAGTGTCTCCTAGGGGTACCGAGACTTCTACTCGTACCGGATTCCGTCCACCGGTCTGAGCCGGCTCGCCGCTGTTGCGGGATAAAAGGTAGCCAGCGTGGTGATGGCCAGGGCGCACAACGCCACGAGTCCATAGTCCGCCGGATTCACTTCGATGGGCAGGCGATCGACGTAGTACACGTTCGGGTCGAGGCGGAAGCCGAAGGCCTGCAGCCCCTTCATGCACACGAACCCCATGGTGACCCCGAGCACGGTGCCGACGCCACCGATGATCACGCCTTCGGCCATGAACACGTTGCGGATCATGACGTCGCTAGCGCCAATGGCCTTCAAGATCGCGATCTCTTTGCTCTTCTCGGTCACCATCAAGAGCAGCGTGCAGATGATGCAGAAGCTGGCGACGATGATGGCGAGCATCAAGATCACGAAGGTGGCGATCTTCTCGAGCTGCAGCGCGTTGAACAAGTTGCGGTTCAACTGCTTCCAGTCCTGAACGCGCAAGTCCGTGCGACCCAAGGCGCGCTCGATCAGCGGACGCACGTCGTCGACCTCTTCCGAGTGATTCACCTTCACGTCGAGGGCGCTGATGAAGTGCCCAACTTCCAAGAAGTCTTGCACCACCTCGAGCTTGCCATAGGCGTGACTCGAATCGTATTCGTACATGCCACTGTAGAAGATCGCGGCCACACGGAACTTCTGGCTGCGCGGCAGCACGCCCATCGGGCCTAGATCTCCGAGCGGCGACACGAGCGTGATCTCGTCGCCGACGTAGACGTGAAGGCTCTTGGCGAGCTCGCGTCCGACGATGAGCCCGGGGTAGGCGTCATCCGGAACGACAGCCTCTTCGACGTCGGGATCCAGATCTTTGCTCAAGAAGGGCTTGAACTCCGGACCCTTCAGGTACTTTTGCCCGCCCGGGCCGATACCGATCACCTCTTCGGGCGGCAGGTGGGCCAAGCGTTTGGTGTCGTCGAGGTAGCTGAATTTACCGACCTCGATGTTCGAGAGCAGGTCGATCACCTTGCCGATCGACGCCTTGTCGACGCCCTTGATGATCACACCGGCGGTGTTCGAGGCGCTGGAGGCCATCACCTCGCCCGACACGACCGGAGTGGCAGCGGTGACACCGGGAACCTTGTCGACCTTTTGGATCGCTTCGCGCCAGTACTCGAAGCCGCCCGGTTTGGTAGCCTCGATGCGCACGTGCGCGTTGTTGCCCAGGATCTTGCGCTTCAGGTCGGCTCCGAAGCCGCCCATGATCGAAATCACCACGCACAGCGCCAGCGAGCTGAGCAGCACGCCCAGGATGGACAACCAAGAGATCACGGTGAGAAACCCGCTCTTCTTCGCGCGTACGTGACGCACGGCCACGAGCAGCGTGGCTCCGCGGCGTTCGAGCCGCGTGAAGATCCACGGGATGAACAAGAGCACCGTCGCGAGGATGAACGCGGTCGTGAATACCGCGGCACCCACGCGCACGAGCTGGTGCCACAAGACGAAGTAGCTGCCCCTGGGCTCGGGCAGGTACTGCGTCCAGGCACCGAAGCCCACGGCTCCTAACCCGAGAAACACGGCGAGCCCGACCATCACGCCGCGTAGACCAGCGATGCGCAGGCGCCGCACGAGCAGGAACACGCCGACGAGCAAGACCACGAACGCCAGCGCTGCAGCGCCGATCTGCTGGCCGGGCCCCAGCGAGAACCAGAGCTGCACCAGCTTGCCGAGACCTCCAGCGGGAGCTTCGGCTGTGGCGTCGGGACCGACGCTCATGCCTGGGCGCCTTCGGGTCGTAGCAAGGGGAAGGCGATCACGTCGCGGATGGACGCCTGCTGAGTCAGCATCATCAAGAGCCTGTCGACACCCAGGCCGAAGCCGGCCGCGGGAGGCATCCCGTGCTGGAGCGCCCTCACGTAGTCCTCGTCGTAATCCATGGTTTCGTCGTGGCCGCGGCTCTTCTTCGCGACTTGCTCCTGGAAGCGCGCGGCCTGATCGTCGGGATCGTTCAGCTCGCTGAACGCGTTGCAGAGCTCGCGGCCTTCGACGAACAGCTCGAAGCGATCGACCAGGGACGGGTCGCTGTCTTTGCGGCGCGCCAACGGTGACACCTCGGCGGGGTAGTCGATGATGAACACGGGCAGGCTGCGGCTGCCGTCGGCGCTGCGGTAGTCTTCGGCCAGAAAGGGTTCAGCCAGGTACTCGTAAGCAGAGAAGATGCGTTCACCCGCGCTCTCGCACACGCCGAGGCCCTTGCGGAAGTTGGTCCACTCGATGCGTTTGACGCGCTTGGACCGAGCGGCCCACTCTTTCACCCAAGCGTCAGCGCGAGCGCGGCGGTCTGCCGGCGTCGCCTCCGTCACGGCTAGGTCGGCGAGGAGCTCGATGATGTTGTCGGGTAGGCTCATTCTGGCAGCTGCTGCCTGAATGGCTCGAGTCATCGGCACGCGCGCGAACGGCTCGTCCAGGGTGTAGCCGCGCGCTTGCTTCCACGCTGCATACGTCGCGCCCAACCCGCGCTGCTGCATGTCGCTGGCGAGCCTGCGATCGACGTGCGCCAAGAGCGCCTCGGTGGTCGTCATCAGCGTGTCGTAGGTGGCGTACGCCTGGTAGAATTCGACGATCGTGAATTCGGGATTGTGGCGTGTGCTGATGCCTTCGTTGCGATAAGCACGGCCGATCTCGTAGACCCGTTCGAAGCCGCCGACGAGCAACCGCTTCAGGTAGAGCTCGGGCGCGATGCGCAGGAACAGCTCGAGATCCAGGGCGTTGTGGTGCGTCTTGAACGGCTTGGCAGCAGCGCCGCCGATCAACGAGTGCAAGCTCGGCGTCTCGACTTCGAGGAAGCCCTGGCCGTCCAGGAACGAGCGCAGCCCTGCCAGCACGCTAGCGCGGGCTCCGAGCACCGACTGCACCTCGGGGTTCGCGACCATGTCGACGTAACGCCGACGATAGCGAATGTCGACGTCGCTGAGCCCGCCCCACTTGTCGGGCAAAGGGCGGAGCGCCTTGCTGAGCAGGCTGAGCGAGCTCAGCATCAGGCTCAGCTCGCCCTTTTGAGTGACCATGAGCGTACCCGTCGCCTGTACGTGATCGGCGATGTCGAGATCCTCGAGCACCGCGAACCCCTCCCCCATCACGTCGGCCTTGGCGAAGAGTTGCAGCTCGCCCGACCCGTCCCGCAAGGGCAAGAACGAGGCCTTGCCGAACCCGCGCCGCGCCATGATGCGCCCGCACAGCGTCACTGAGTCCGCGCCCGCGAGCGCGGCGACGCGCTCGGCGTCGTAGCGCAGCTCATGGGCAGGTTCGATCAGCGCGTCGGCGCAGCGCCGGCGCAGGTCGGCGATCATGCTACGATCCGTCTCGGAGACGCGGTTCGAGAAGGGGTTTCCGCCGCGCTCGCGGATCCGCGCCGCCTTGTCCCGACGCACCTGGATCAAGGCGTCTTCACCGCCCGCGTCGGTAGGCTCTTTGGTCTGTTCACCCATGATCGTGCGCTGGCGGTGTAGCGCGGGAGCGAGGCCGAGTCTAGACTCTTGCCGGCCGATCGGCATGGCCGGTAAACGGCCCGGTTTGGGCCGCCCGTAGCGAGCGACGCGCCGAACTAGTTCGAAGCCGCCGTATCGGCGCTGTGGAGCAAGTAGGCTTCGATGAACGCGTCGAGATCGCCATCGAGCACTGCCTGAACGGCGCCGGTCTCGTGCTCCGTGCGAAGGTCTTTCACGAGCTGGTAGGGCTGCAGCACGTAGCTGCGGATCTGGCTGCCCCAGGCGATCGAGCCCTTTTCGGCTTCGTAGGCCGCCTGCTCGGCGTCGCGCTTGGCAACTTCGCGTTCGTAGAGTTTGGCCTTCAGCATCTTGAGCGCCATGTGCCGGTTCTGGTGCTGGCTGCGCTCCGCGCGACACACCACCACGATGCCGCTCGGCAGGTGCTTCATGCGTACCGCGGTTTCGACCTTGTTCACGTTCTGGCCACCCTTGCCGCCGGCGCGCATGGTCGTGATCTCGAGATCGCCGTCGTTGACCTCGATGTCGATCTCGTCCTCGACGTCGGGCGTGACTTCGACCGCGGCGAAGCTCGTGTGCCGACGCGCGTTGGAGTCGAAGGGGCTGATCCTCACCAGGCGATGCACGCCCATTTCGGCGCGCAGGTAGCCATAAGCATTCGGACCGCTGGCGATGAACGAGGCTCCGTCGATGCCGGCTTCGTCTCCCGCTTGGTAATCGATGATCTCGGTCTTGAAGCCTTTGCGCTCACAATACCTGAGGTACATGCGAAGCAGCATATCGCCCCAATCTTTCGCCTCCGTGCCTCCGCTGCCGGGGTGCACGCTGACGATGGCATTGGCATGATCCACCGGGCCCGCCAGCATGCGCGAGAGCTCCGCCGCGCGCATCCGCTCCACCAGCTGCGGCAGCTGCTGTTCGGCTTCCCGCATGGCCCCTTCGTCGTTTTCGGCCGCGCCCAACTCGAAATACTCGAGCGTGTCATCGATCTGCCGGCCCAATGATTCGACGAGATCGATGCGTTCTTGCGCGGTGGCGCGTTGCCGCATCAGGGCCTGGGCTTTCTGTTGATCGTTCCAGAAGTTCGGTTCGCTCGAGAGTGTGTCGAGCTCTTCGACCTCACGCTTCAGCTTCGGAACGTCAAAGAGACCCCCTTAGCGCCATGAGACGCCGTTGGAGATCTGCAAGGGTGCTTCGTGTTTCAGCCAACATCGCGCGTCCGGTCTACTATGCGGGGCTCGGCCACGCCAGCTGGAACATCCCCCGGGGGATCCCGAGGGACGCTCCTTGCGTGCGCTCGCAGGTCAAGCCTCTGCGGAGGCCACCGCGGGCGCCGGGGTGTGCCGCTCAGGCGACTGGAAGACACCACGAAACGCTGGCCAGTATTGGCGCGCGAGGAACACTCCCAGCGCCAGCACCACGAGACCGAGCGCCAGGCCCGCGGGCGCCAGAAACGCGTGGAACGCGATGATGTTGACGACGATGGGTGCCAACAACAGTAGCGCGAGGGCCGGCAGGCGACCGCTCAGCAGCAGCACGGCAGCCACCACTTCGACGCCCTTGATCACAGGAAACATGTACCCGGTGGCGGCAAGCGCCCCCATGAAGTCAGCGGCTGCGCCTTGGGGCGGGGGCATGGGCAGAAAGTGCAGGAAGCCATTCAGGCCAAACACCGCGAATACCAGCCCTAGGGCCAAGCGCGCGGCGATCGTGGGTCTCGATTCAGTCATGGAACCTCTTCTTCTCAGTTTTCGTGCTCAGTTTTCGTGAACGCCTGCACTTTGCGTCCGTCGCCTGGAGAGCACCAGTGTTGCAAAAATCAACATATTGTTCTAAATATTCGAACAATGAAAGCGGACCCTGAAGATGTGATGGCCTTCGTCGAGGTCGCAGCTCACGGCAGCTTCAGCAGAGCCGCCCGCGAGCTCCGCGTGCCGAAGTCGAGCGTCAGCCGCCGCATCCAGAAGCTCGAGCAAGCGCTGAGCACGCAGCTCTTGCAGCGCACCACCCGCACACTTCACCTCACCGAGGCTGGCCTCGCCTACTACGAGCGCTCGCGCCGCGCGCTCGAGGAACTGCGGAGCGCCGAGCAAGTGCTCGAAGGCATGCTCGAGGCGCCCACGGGCGTGTTGAAGCTCTCGCTCCCGATCGGGCTGGAGGACCGCGCCGCGCAGGTGCTGCAAGCGTACGCGGAGCGCTACCCCAAGGTGCGCATCATCGCTGACGTCAGTAACACGCACGTCGACCTCGTGCGCGAGGGCTACGACCTGGCGCTGCGGGCCGGTCTTTTGGCAGACTCGACGCTGGTCGCACGCAAGCTCGTAGACTCGCAGATCGCGCTGTGGGCGAGTCGCTCCTACGTCGAACGCCACGGCGAGCCCAAAAGCCTCGACGACTTGGCGGCTCACCGCGTGCTGCTCTTCGGCCCGAGCCTCGACGTGACCTGGGAGTTCTCCGGGCCCGACGGCAACGAACGCGTCAAGGTCTCGGGCGTACTGGCCGCCAACACTTTCAGCCTGCTCGTCGCCGCCGCCAGCGACGGACGCGGCATCGCGGCGCTGCCGCGTCAGGCATCCAGGGCCCCTTCACTGGTGCGCGTGTTACCGAAGTACTGCATGCCTGCGCCGGCCCTGTATGTGGTGTACCCGAGCGCCAACTACCTGTCTCCGAAGGTGCGCACGTTCATCGAGGTCTGCGTCGAGAACATGGCCACCTTCGACTAGGGCCTGTCCCTGAATTGGACGATGGCCCCGTGAACGTGAACGTGAACGTAAACGTGCCCGTGCCCGAAGAAGCGCAACCGATGCCGAGGTGGGGCCGATGGCTGGAGCATGACGCTCGATCATGAGGGATTGGAAGT
>JAICQQ010000447.1 GCA_025937785.1 Polyangiaceae bacterium | reverse complement strand
GCTCGCGCCTCAGGACTGCATGAGGGTGAGGAAAGAGCGACGTGCCGTCGGTGACGTAGTCACCGGCCGTGAGAATAGCCGCCGTCGACCTCGAGCACGGTGCCCGTCACGAAGTCGGCGCGCGCGAGGTATAGGGCGGCTTCTGACGTATCCCGCACCTCGCCGATCCTTCCGAGCGGCACGATGCCGGAGCGCGCGTCTGGGTTGTCTCCGGCGAGCGCGGTACGGATGATGCCTGGCGCCAGGGTGTTCACGCGTATGGCGTGAGGGGCGAGCTCGGCTGCCCAGGCCACGGTGAGTGCGTGGACACCGCCCTTGCTGGCCATGACCGCCGATACGGAGAGTCGCCGCTTGCCCTGGAAGGCCAGTGCGGCACCGAGGTTGATCACTGCGCCACCTCCGGCGGCGATCAGGTGCGGCACAGCAGCCTGGGTCACGAAGTAGGTGCCCTTGAGGTTGGTGGCGATCAGCTGGTCGAAATCGCTCTCGGCGGTCTGGAGCAGCGGTTTCGCGGCGAAGATGCCGGCGTTGTTCACCAGCACATCGAGTCCGCCGAGAGCTTCGAGAGCGTGGCTGACGAGGCGGCGTGCCTCGTCGACCTTGCTGACGTCGGCGGGCACCGCGACGACACGATCGTCGTGAGCCAACGCGCGTTGGGCTCGCGCTAGCTTTTCCGTGTCGCGCCCGTTGATGGCGACGCGCGACCCTGCTGCGAGAAAACGCTGGGCCATGTCGAAGCCGATGCCGCTGCTGGCTCCCGTGATGAGTACTCGATCGATGCGTGCAACCATGTCAGGACCTTTCGTGTTCGCGAGGTGTTCGCGAGGTGTTCGCGAGGTGTTCGCGAGGTGTTCGCGAGGTGCTCGCGAGGTGCTCGCGAGTATCGAGCGCGCCCGGGGCGACGAAAAGGTGGTAAGAACAGCGGGCGGGCAGGTTCTAAGGCAATTCGGCCTGCCGTCTCGCGAGGAGCGTTTGCGCTGCTACCCTCCACAGAGCTCGGCGAACGTGCTTTCGACTTCGGTGACGGCGCACGCTCCGTCGAGGCACTCGCCCATGAGGCAAGTTTCGTCGGAGGAAGTGCAGCTCTCGCCGTTGAACCGGGCCCACAGACACGTTCCGGAGGGGCAAGCGTCACCCTCGCAGCTGCAGGTGAGTCCTGCCTGGCAGATCCCTTCGCACGGGTCACCGAGGCCGGGCCGGTCTGGGGGGCGCAGGCAGCGTGGCGGGTCGAGCGTGGTATCGCAGCTCAGCCCTTCGGCGCACCACTGCGCCGTCCCGATGGCGCCATCGATGCCACAGGGTTCGCCCGCCTCGGGCAACGCGAGGCACACGAATTCGGTGCTGCAGTACGAATCGCCGTACGCGCAAGCCGAAACGAAGCTGCAGTCGTCACCCAAGGTTGGGTATGGCTCGCAGTGGTAGACGCCTGCGTTGTCGGAGAGGCAGAGGTTGGGGTAACAGTCGGAGGTCGCCGGATCGCACGCTTCGCCCAGTTGCAGGCCGCCTACGGCTGGCGCTGTGTTCGAGACGCAGACCATCCTGGCTGCATGGCAGACGAGACCTGCTCCGCACACGGGGCCGGCGGCGTCGTCGCAGGGCTCGCCTAGCTCCGCGCTCTGCAGGCAGGTGCCGCAGGCGACGGGACTTCCGCTGCAGACCCGCGAGGTGCACTGAATGCCCGAGACACAGGGTTGGCCGTTGGGAAGGGTGCCAGCCGTCGCGCACTCGGGCCTGAGGACGTCGCAGGCGAGCGCACGCCACGCATCGGCACAGGCAAACGTGTCGTCGACGGTCCGCGCCGAGCCGGGCGCAAAGAGGACATCGGGGCAGCTCTCGCGGTTGCTCTCGAAGCAGGGGATCACCCCTTCGAGGTCGCCCCCGCAGCGCCCTATGTATTCGCAAAAGCCGAGCACGTACTCGAGGCAGGCAAGCGTAGCGCTGCCCGACGACAGCTGCCCGCCCGTACTCGTCCCCGTACCGGTAGCTTCGGCGCCATTAGCGTTCGCCCCACCGGAGCCGGTGATCGAACTGGTTTCCGTCGCGGTGAAGCTGCCTGTCGCCGCGCTGCTTGCGAAGGCGCCGCTGCCCGCGGAACTCGCGCCGCTGCCCGCGGAATTCGGGCCGCTGCCCACGGATTCCGCGCTGTCACCCGCCGCGCCAGTCGTCCCCTCGGAGGCTACGGACGTGGAGGACGACGTGCCGGTCGATGTGTCACTCGTAGTCCCCGTCCCGCTCCACGTGGAAGACCAACATCCCGTGCAGAGCGCTAGCGCCCCGAGCCAACACCCATCCCGTTTTCCGAGCATCGTGGCAGGAGAGTAGCGCTCCGCGGGCGCACTGGGCCAGCGTCATCACCGGCCACCGTGCGCCCACTCATGCCAAAGGGTTCGCCGAGTGTTCGAGATCTGTGAGAGCGATGCGCGGGTTGGCACGCTGGTGCGACGGGTGACGGTCAGCGTCAGCCGTGGCAGACGGCTTCGATGTTGTGCCCGTCGGGGTCTAGCACGAACGCGCCGTAGTACTTTTCATGGTAGTGCGGCCTCGGCCCGGGCGGGCCGTTGTCACGTCCGCCAGCCGCCAACGCCGCCCGGTAGAACTCGTCGACTTGCGCAGGGTTGTCGGCGCGGAAAGCGACATGCACGCGCGGCTGGTTCGGAGTGCCTTCTGCCATCCAGAAGTCGGCCTTGGGCGCGACTCCGTAGCCGAGCACTACCTTGCCACCCGTGAACTCTTTCGGGATCTCCATCAAGATCGCGTAGCCAAGAGCCCCGAGCGCACGCTCGTAGAAGAGGCGGCTTTTGCCGGGATCGCTGACCAGTACCCCAGTATGATCGATCATTATGATTCCTTCCTTCCGGTCGTTGCTCGATGCGAGCTGGGTGATCGAGCTACCACAGTTCTCGACCGTCCACTGAAGACTCAGCGCTCCGAGGGTGAGCCCAGAGCTCGAAGCCGGGAACGAGGGGGGCTTGCTCGCTACTCTTGCGCCGGCCTGCAGTAGCCCGAGGGGCTGAGCTGGAACCCGGGTTTGCACTCGCAGGTTCCGGCTTCCGTGCAACGCCCCCAGAGCGACGAGACGGCCGGGTTCTCGTTGCAGGTCTGATCGGCGCCGAAGGTGCAGGGAGCACGCTTCCCTGCGGGGGGGCTCGTCACGGCTGGCGGCTCGCTGGTGTTGACCGGTTCGGTGGACGCCCCACAACCGACGGCCATCGATACCGCGAAGAGCAGGGTCATGCGCACCATGTCCCTGAGACTGCCTCAGGACTCGCTTGGGCGCAAAGTGGGACGCTATTGGAGCCAGGGGCTCGTCCGCGCACGGAGATCCGTGCGGCTG
>JAICQQ010000011.1 GCA_025937785.1 Polyangiaceae bacterium | reverse complement strand
AGCACCAGCGACGCAACGAGCACCAGCGACGCAACGAGCACCAGCGACGCAACGAGCACCAGCGACGCAACGAGTGCCAGCGACGCAACGAGCACGAGCTTTCCTGAACCACCCAGGGCTCCCACGATCGCCGGGAGCGGTCATCCGGTACGCGACAAGCTGATCGAGCGGGCGCGCGCGGCGAAAGCCGACGTCGCTGTTCCCGTCGCGCCGGCTCCGAGTGTGGGTTCGCCCGCGCCACGCCGAGGTCTCGCCGAATTCGAGGAACTTGCGCAGCCGCGCACGGCGCGCGACACGGAGTTCGAGAGCGTCGGGGCACCGCGCGTGCGCCTACACCACATGGGTCCGCTCGGGCCAGCTCGCGGGCAACTCTCGCCAACCATGGTCGCGATCTTCGGATCGCTGATAGGCCTCGCGACGGTAGCGTCACTGATCGCCTTGGCCATGAACTTCGATACGCAAGCGGCTTCTACAAAGAAGCCCGCGCCGTCAGCCGAGGCGGCGGCGGCGGCCGCAGCAAAGCCGAAACCACCGGTCGGTGCCGTGCCCGAACGCAAGCGCCAGAAGCTGCCGGGACCCTGGCGCATCGCCGACGCGAAGAACGACCCCACCACGCGGCTCGTCGAAGGCAAGATCGGACGCAACGCCTTCCTCGTCGCCTTGGCCGACGCGGGCGTGGCGCAAAAAGAAGCTTATCGACTGCTCATCGCCTACAAGGGTGTGCGCGACCTCGACAACTGCGACAAGGACGACTCGTTCCGCGCATTGATCGAACGTGGCACCGGTCGGCTCAAAGCCTTCGAATACGTGGTGAGCCCCGAAGAAGTGTACCAGGCCCGCGAAGGCAAGGACGGGTACTTGAAGGCTGGCAAGCTGGATCTGAAGGTCGGTAGGCAGCAGATCATGGGAGCCTTCATGTTCGACGGTAAGAGCGTCGACGGCTCCGCCAAGGTTGCAGGGTTCGACGAGGGGCTGCGGCAAGCCCTGGCGAAGGCCCTCGACGGTCACATGGACGTCGCCGAGTTCGAGCGCGGCGATCGGCTGCGGGTGGTAGCTCAAGAGGTCACGGTGCTGGGCGAGTTCGCGCGCTACGCGGGCATCGAGGCCCTCGAGGTTTTGCCGCGTGATGCGGCGGGCAAACCACTCAGGGTCTATTACTTTCACCACGCGACAGCCGGCGGCTACTACAACGAACGGGGGCAGGCCCCCTACGAAGGCGGTTGGCGCAAGCCCGTCAAAGACGCGCGCGTGACGTCCAAGTTCAACCCCAACCGCATGCATCCCGTGCTAAAGAAGGTGATGCCGCACACGGGCACCGATTTCGGAGCCCCCGCCGGCACCCCCGTGGGAGCGTCATCGTTCGGAACCGTCAGCTTCATCGGGCCCGCGGGGCCCAGCGGTAACCTGGTCAAGATCGCGCACCCCGGTGGCATCGAAACTGGCTACGCCCACCTCTCGCGCTTCGCCGAGGGCCTCAGCGTCGGTGACAAGGTAAAGCGCCTGCAGCTCGTCGGTTACGTCGGGTCCACCGGGCGTTCGACGGGGCCCCACCTGCACTTCACCGCCAAGCGCGATGGTAAGTTCTTCGACGCCGAGTCGCTCAAGCTCGACGCGCTGCGCGTGCTCGACGCGGAGTATCGGAGCGACTTCGAGCGCGTGAAGCAGGCGTATGACAAGCAGCTCAACGCGATTCCTGTCCCGCCGCCGACGAAAGAACCGCCGCGCGCGGAACTCGCGAGCGCCACGCGGCCCAGCGCAGCGGCCAGCGAGGGCTTCGAGACCGAAGAAGGCGCGGAAGGCTCCGATGAGGCCTCAGGTACGGGCAGCGGCGAGGGTGCCGACGACGACGGCCTCGGGTCTCACAGCGAGGCCGACACGGTCGAAGCAGCAGCCGCCCCCGCCGCACGGCCCCCCGCGGGCGCGCCGGCGAAGCCATCTCCCAAAGGCGCCACCGCCGTTTACCTGACCGATAAGGAGCTGCTCGAGATGCAGTCGGGGAGCGAAGACGGTGAAGTGGAGCCGTAGCGACGTGGCCGGGCGCGGCTCATGCCGGCGCCTGGCTGGGTCGGGGGGCACTGGAAGCGACGCTGGATTTCGGGTCGGCGCGTAAGGTGATGCTGAAGCGGCTGCCTTGGGGCAGCGCGACGGCGACGGTGGCGCTGCCGCCGTGAGCCTCGGCGATGTGCTTCACCAGCGCGAGCCCGATGCCGGAGCCGCGCACGGCCACGGGAGCCTTGCCCCGCTCGAAACGTTCGAACACGCGTTTGCGATCTTCGATGGGGATCCCGGGACCCTGATCGGTGACAGCGATCTCGATGAATCGATCCAGAGGTTGCACCGAGATCGCGATGCGCTCGCCACCGGGCGCGTATTTGAGCGCGTTGTCGACCAGATTGATCACGGCGATCTCGATGGCGCGTTCGTCGAGCTTGGTGCTAGGCAGCGCGGGCGCCAGCGCCAACTCGAGGACGACGTTCTGGCGGTCGGCGCGCAGCCGGCAGGCCTCGACCGCGCGCGTCACCACGTCGCCCACGTTGCTGTCCACGAACTCGTAGGCCGCCTTGCCCCGCTCCACCTTGGCGAAGTCGAGCACGTTCTCGATCAGAGCCCCCAAGCGCTCGCTCTCGCTGACGATGATCTGGAGGTACTGCGTGCGCTTGGCGTCGCTTTCGACGCGGCCGCTCTGCAGAAGCTCGCCGAACATACGCACCAACGACAGCGGCGTCTTCAGCTCGTGCGAGACGTTGGCCACGAAGTCGCTCTTCAAATTGCTGAGCTTTCGCTCGCGCGCGGCCGCCAACATGATCACGATCAGGCCGGCGATCACCACCGCACCAGAGAGACCGACCAGCACCATCTCCCAGACGCGCCGGCGCGCCACGGCGGCCGCCAACTCTTCTGCGGAAGCCATGGCGACGTTCAACCGCCATTTGTACAGCGTGGTCTCGAACTGCCGCCCCAAGGTGAGCCCGCCCTTGCTCAGCGGTGGACCGAAGACGATACGTCCGTGACCGTCGACGACGTTGACGCGACTCTGATTGTCCGTGTCCGAGTACAGCGTCGGAAACAGGTCGTGCACGATGCGCGGTACGTCGTGCCAGACCACGAGCAGGTGACGGCGCCCCTCATGCCGTCGTTCCCAGTGGCTCACGAGGTAGTTACTGCCACCGTACGTACCGTGTAGATGACGGAGCTTCTCGCGCGCCGGATGGTCTAGCTTCATGTCGCGCAACATCGAGTGCACGAGCGTGCGGCGGAATCGCTCGTCCTCGACGCCCGGGGCGCGGGAAGCCAGCGCCACCACCTCGCGCTGATCCGAGCTGAGGTCTACCGCGAGCACCGCACGCACGGTGGGTGTTTGAATCGGCGCCACCTCCAGCCACTCCTTACCGAATGCTTCCGGATCTTCGGAGCTGACCAGGGACGCGACCGCGTTGTCTTGCTCGATAATGCGCTTGTCGAGCCGATCGGCCTTCTCGTTGGCGAGCAGCAAGGTAGCCTCGACCACCGATTGCTCGCGCAGTCGCTCGAGGGCGAAGCTCGACCTAAACATGATGCCGGTGAGCACGAGCACGGCGACCACCACGCCGGGTAGCAGCAAGAACGTGACGAGTCGCTCGCGCCGAGCCCGGTCCGCCATGAGTCGGCCACACTCTAGCGCAGCCTCGCCCTAGCGGCGCGTCGAACCATCCGGCATCGGAGCGGGGCACGCGACCCGCCGAGCACTGAGCCTCAACCTGGAAAAAAACCGGCTATTTCAGGATAACGTCGGCGTCGAGCACGATCGGGCGGTTGGTGAGGAACTCGGCAAACTGCTCGCAAATGTAATCGAGCGCATT
The DNA here is from genome assembly GCA_025937785.1 of Polyangiaceae bacterium. Taxonomy (GTDB): domain Bacteria; phylum Myxococcota_A; class Polyangia; order Polyangiales; family Polyangiaceae; genus JAICQQ01. The sequence goes on along the minus strand of JAICQQ010000011.1, from coordinate 75,145 downwards.
GGCCTCGGTGTCCGCGAAAGCTTTCGCCCCGGAGGGATTGGCTATTTCGATCATGCCGAGGTAGCGCCCGCCCTGTTTGACCGGGCCCACGAGCAGCGGTCCGACCGGGGCCCGGGCTGCCTTCCAACGACCATCACCGAACGCGCCCGCAGCCTCCGCCTCCGTCACCTTCACGGTTCGAGACGCACGCATCACCTTGCGCACGAGCGCATCACTGTCCGGAGTCTGGAACATCAGCAGGTCTTCTCTATTGCCTCCGGACTGGCGCACGACCACGAAGTTCTTGGTGTTGATGTCGAAGACATGAATCAACACGAACGCGCTCGGCAGCGTTTGCTTCACCACCCTGAGCACGAACTCCGAGCCGTTCACCACGTCAGCCATGAAGTGCAGCTCGTGCATCCTCTCGAACAGATCGAGGATCAGGTCGTCGCTGGAGGGGTCACCGGAGCGCTTCAGGCCGGGCCTCGAGTCTCTCGCCTTCTTGTTTTGGAGCGGCACGACCTCGTCCATAGCTACCCCGGCTCCGCTACGATCTCCCCCGACGCCGGCGGCGGCTGGGATTGCCGATGCCGTGCCCGCTGCAGTTGCCGCCGGGCGTGCTGCTGCTTGTTCTGAAATCGCGTCTGCTCCAGCCGGCGCTCCTGCCGTGTCCTGTGTTTGCGCGCTGGACGTGTTGTCGCCATCTGCTGGGGCACCCTTCTGCGTGCTGGAGCTTGCCACTTCTTGGGGCGGAGGCGGTCGAGATCCTGTCGTCTCGCCCACGGGAATGACTGAAATCGGACGAAGCGAGCCCATCGCGGGCTCACCGAGGGGGGGCGGCGGCTGCACCGAATCGCCAGAGAACCCTTGGAACGCCAGGACAGGTTCGCCACGCCAGTCTTTCCACACGAGTGTTGCTAGCGGTGGTCGCAGCGGTTTCTGGCCAAAGACGTGATCGAACACCGCGACCTGGACGAATTTGCCCTTGGGGCGCTCGGCGATTTCGTTCGCGATCGATCGGTAGCGCGCCAGCATCAATCTGCGCGTGGCAGATTTGCTCACGCCGGGGTGGACGCCCAGCGCCACCTCCCGGTAAGTGATCGGAGTTTCCTTGCTGGGTTCTTCGCCCCGCGAGCGAATCACTTCGAAGTCGGGCAAGTCATCCGAAGTGTCAGCCTGCGGCGACGGTGGCGAGGCGAGATCCGTCGCCTCATTTGCGGGCTCGGTGCGCTGCGCCGTTTCTTTGTGCAATCGTGCTTCCACGGCCAGCACTGGTGAAGACGACAGACCGGGCTGTTGCATGGATGAGGCGACCTCCGGGCCCTGCGCCAAGATTGCGGTATTCGCCAGGCCTGCCACCGGGGCGGGTCGCCCGGCGTTGGCAGCACCAGACCCGACGCGGGCTGACTGCCCCGGGGAAGCGGCGCTGGGACGGTTGCTGGCCTTCATGGCTGCGGCAGCCAGCAACTCAGCGACCTTCTGCGGACTCTTCTTGGCGGCAGAGGGATGCGAACTCTGCGACTTCCCCGGCTTGTCCGCAGCAGTAGGAGCTGCCTCGTCGGCAGGCGGGCGCGAGGACACCAGTCGTGGTTTGGGCGGCGGCCCGCTGCCCCGAGGTGACACGGCAACCTGATGGCCTGGCGCCGAGGGCTCGCGCGCCGCACCAGGGTCGGAAGACTCGGCGTTTCCAGCCTCGCCTTCGAAATTCGCCGCCGCAGTCGCCGCTGCCTCGGCAACCACGCTGCCGACGCCGTTCTTGCCGTCGTTCAGGGGAGCGTCGTTGGGAGCTTTTTTTACGACGTATTTGAGGTTTTGCTTCTTGTCGACTGCGCGATACCCGCTGTCGAGCAGCTCAATGGAAAATGCAGAGAGCGGTCCTGCCTCACCGCGCAACTTGCGGGCCTGTTGGAGTGCCGCCTGCCATTGTTTGGCTTCAACGCAATACTCGGTGTCGGTGTCCCCGCTGCCGACTGTCGATACTTCTATGAACCAGCGCATTTAGATTCGGATCGCACCCCGGGGTAGAGGGACTAGTAGTAGAGCGCCAGTGGAGCGCACGAGCAAGCTAGAATCGCAGACTGGCTCTCGCGATATCTCAACAGAAAAATGAATGTTTCCATTAACTTAACGCTCAGCAAGCGCGTCCCAGGCACTTTTGTAATATCGCGTGGTAAATCGGCGGCCTCGTGATTCACGGCGCGCGACTGCAGGGCCGCATCGACCTGCTTACAAGTAGCCTCAAGCGTTGGGATTGGCTCATCTATCTCATCGTGAGCGGGGCGTGCATCCTGGCCGTCTCGTCCCTCTTCTATTCGTCGCTCCGGCTGCAAACACTCTACTCGCTCCTGTGGAACGAGCCTGCGCAGTTCGATTCGGTCGCCCAGCAGGACCTGTATGGCGACTGGTCTGCGCCGCTCGACGACGTTTTCATACATTTCGACTTCGCGCGCTCCACCGCCCGCGGGTACCCGTTTCAATGGCTGGACGGCCACGGCTATTCGAGCGGCGGCACGAGCTTGCTCTACCCGTTCGTGCTGGCGCTTGGCTATTGGGTTGGCTTCCGCGGCCTCGCGCTGATGGTGTGGGCGGGGGTCGTCGCGTCGGTCAGCGTGCTCGTGGTGTTGATGGGCGGCGCGCGCATGTTCCGGGGTCTGCCGGCCTGGACGAAGTACCTGGCTCCGCCGTTCCTGCTGTGCATCGGCGTGCTCGACTGGACGCTGTTCAGCGGGATGGAGGTGGCCCTGTTCCTCGGGCTCTGGTCGATCGCGCTCGTCGCGTGGGACGACCTGCTCCAGCTGCGAGAGCCAGCGCTGGCGCGGCCGCTCTCGGTGAGTCTCGGCATTGCGTGCCTGCTCTGCGTCGCGACGCGGCCCGAAGCCGTCCCGATCGTGATGATCTTCTCCCTGAGCGCTACCGTCAGCGTGTTCCGACGCTTCGGACGCCGCCGGGCGGTCGAAACGTTGCTCTTCAGCGCGCTGCCCGGCGCCGCGCTCGTGGTGGCGCAAGCCGTCGCCAACCGCTTGATTACTGGCGATTTCACCGCCGCGGGCGCGCTCGCCAAACTCGAGCTGCACCATCCGTACCTGACCGGTTCACAGGTGTGGGAACAGTGGAAGATCCACGTGAGCTACCAGCTCTTCCGCGTCACGGACTACCATTTGTCTTCGGCCCCGGGCGTCGGGTGGCTGTTGTGGATGCTCGCGGCGCTGGGCTTGGTGTTTCGCCCGACCCGCAAGTATGCGCTCTTGCTCTGGGGCTGTGCCATCAGTTGGGTGCTGGTCGTAGCGCTCAACGGGCAGGTGCGCTGGCAAAACGAGCGCTACACCATGCCGGCGCTGGCGTGGCTGCTGCTCTGTGCGGCGCTCGGGTTCGCGGGTCTGCTCACGCACGAGTACCGGCTGCGATCGCTGCGCATCGGCGCGGCGGTCGCTGGCGTCGCGGCCGTGGCATGTTTTCTCTTCTTTCAAGCGCCAAGGTTTCGCGATCAGGTGTGGTTCTTCGGACGTGCCTCGCGCAACATCCTCGACCAACACGTGCGCACGGGCAAGGTGCTCAGCCGCGTGGTCAAGCCTACACCGAAGCGCATCCTGCTGAGTGACGCCGGCGCCATCCCCTACGCTGCAGACCTACCGGCGCTCGACCTGATCGGACTGGGTGGCTACGCGCGGCTCCCATTTGCGCGCGCCACGCGGCTCGGGGCGCCCGGCGGCCTGGAGCTGATCGAGCGGCTGGCCCCCAAGGATCGACCCGATACCCTCGCGCTCTACCCTTCCTGGTGGCAGACCTTGCCACTTTGGTTCGGACGACGCTTCGACGAGGTTCCCGTGCGCGGTAACGTCATCTGCGGCGGCGCCAGCAAGGTGCTTTACCGAGCGGATTTCAGCTCCATGAATCACAGCGGCGTTCCGTTCTCCGCGTCTGCTCGGCGAGAATTGGTCGACGCGTTGGATCTGGCCGATATCATCGATGAAAAAGCACACCAGTTCGCGCTTCACGAGGGACTGGGCCACCTCACGATGAAGCTACTCGCGGATCCGAACGATCCGAGCGCCGATCTCTGGGACGCCGGTCGCTTGTTGGCGCCCCCCGCGCGCATCACGTTCACGCTCAAAGGTCTCAGGCCTCACGAACGTGCTGCATTGCTCTTTCGCGTCGCACCGGAGCAACAGGCTAGCTTCGAAGTGCACCTCGGTGAAGAGCGCCTGGGGCTCGTCGAACTGCAACCTCAGGACACCTGGCAAGAGGTTCCGCTCGCGATTCCTCCAGGGGCGCGTGGCGGGCCCCAGCGCGTGCGCCTGACGCCGCGCGGGGGCGGCTTCGCGCTGTATCACGTCTGGTTGACCCAGCGCCGGTAGATGTCCGCCATCTACACAGTGGGGCTTCCGCCCGACGCCGTCGCGTGGACCTCGCTGGTAGTGGCGGTCCTCACGTGGTGTGCCTGGCCCTCGGCCCGGCGCTGGGTGCTCGACCACACTACCGCCGTGGCAGTGGTCCTGGCCGCCGCCGCAGGCCTGACATCTCTCGTGTACGTGCACGTCTACCTCCGGGGCGGCCCGCGAATCATCGACGCCACTAGCTACTTTCTCGAAGCGCGGCTGCTCGCGCAGGGTGCTTTCGCCTTCGAGCCGCTGGTCCCGTCCAGTTCGTTCCGCGGTCGCTTCTTGACCGGTCCCGAACTGGGTTCGAGCCTGAGCGTGATCTTTCCGCCTGGATATCCGCTGGTCTTGGCGCTGGGCTTCTGGCTCGGGCAGCCGCTGCTGATCGGACCTCTCATCGGCGCGGGGCTGGTGATCGTGAGTTATCAGCTGGGCTGGCGCCTATTTCGGCAGAAATCGGTGGCCTTGACGGCTGCCGGGCTGAGCGCCACGTGTGCGGCGCTCCGCTATCACACGGCGGACACCATGTCGCACGGTTGGGCGGCGCTGCTGTTCGGTGGCTGTATCTTGCTCGTGTGCCACGCGAACCGTCGCGCCACGATTCTTGCTGGCCTCTGCGCCGGCTGGCTCATCGCGACGCGCCCGGTGACCGGCGCCCTGTGCGTGGCGCTCGCACTCTACTGGCTCAAGACACCGCGGGCGGGCGGGTGGTTCGTCGCGGCGCTCGTGCCGGGTCTGAGTTTCTTGGGCCTCCACCAGCGCGCCGCCACGGGTGCATGGTTCAGCTCGTCGCAGACTCACTATTATGCGCACGCCGACGGTCCACCCGGCTGCTTCAAGTACGGCTTCGGCGCGGACGTTGGCTGCGTGCACGAACACGGTGACGTCGTCGAACAGATGCTGAGCGACGGCTTCGGTCCGCTCGAAGCTGCCGTCACTTCGTTCCACCGCTTGGCTTGGCATGCGCTGGACCTCGCGAACTTCGAGCTGTTGTGGCTGGTGCTGCCGTTCGCGGCGGTCGTCGGCTTCAGACGGCGCGAAGTGCGCCTGCTGTCCCTGGCCAGCGCCGGCATCGTGGTCGCGTACGCACCGTTCTATTTCAACGGCAGCTACCCTGGCGCTGGCGCCCGATTCTTTGCCGACGTGTTGCCCCTGGAGCACGCGCTGCTGGCCTTCGGGCTGGTTCGACTCTCACAGGCACGCTTGGCCATTTCGCTAGCGCTCTTGGGCTTCGCGTTGCGCGGAGCTTATGCTCATCGGGACCTCGCGGCGCGCGATGGCGGCGTACCGATGTTCCAACCCGAGCTCCTCGAAAGCGCGCGCGTCGAACGCGGCCTCGTGCTCGTGAACACCGATCACGGCTTCAATCTAGCGTTCGATCCTGCGCAGCGCGACGCACGACGCACGCTCGTGTTCGCGCGCGAGCGCGGTGACGAACGTGATCGGCTGTTGTGGGAATCTTTGGGCCAGCCGCGTGTGTATCGCTATCAGTTCCACCCCTGGAGCGCGAGCTCCGACCCCACGCTGACTCCATATCCCATCGCCCCGCGGACGCCAACGCAAGCGCTCACTTTCGAAGCCGAATACGAATGGCCGGCGCGCGCGATCGCGGGTGGCTCTGCCTATCCGCGTCACTTGGCGTCGGCTTGCACCTCGAACCACCGCGTCTTGTCGCTGGTGCCGGCGCCCGCGGCGCCGCTCCGGGTGGAGCTCGATCTCGTGGTTCCAACCGGGCCTCGTTACGAGCTCGTGCTCGGCTGGGTGCGCTCGAACGCAGGCACCCTGCACGCGACGCTTCAGCTCGGCGGAGCGTCGCGCCCTCATGCCATCGACTTCCACGATCGAAGTTGCGAAAGCGCGGCCACCGGCCTGTTCCCAGCGGCGGGCAGCCATCGGATTTCTATCGCAGTGGAAACAGGTCCCGCCCAGCTGGATTACGTTCGGCTCGTGCCGCGGTCGCAGAACAGTGCATCGCGAAAATCCGATATCCCCTGAAAACATGCCTCGCCCGCGCAGCAGACGAGGTTCGGCTGCCTGCAGACCAGCTGGTCAGGTCATGCCCACGAATCCAGTGTTACTGTCAGAACGCCGCCCACCGCCAAGAAACCAACCGAAATACCGTTGACAATTCAGACGTTAGACTGAACCATCAACGGACACGAGGGAGGCGCAAACGCATGACCAAGAGCGAGCTTATCGAGGCAATTGCTGCTCGGGGAGAGCTCACGAAGGCTCGCGCCGAAATGGTGGTCAACTGCGTATTCGACGCAATGACCGAAGCCCTTCAGCGCGGCGAAGGCATCGAAATCCGAGGGTTTGGCAGTTTCACCGTCCGCCCCTACAAGCCGTACGACGGCAGGAACCCGCGCACGGGACAACCGGTGCCCGTGCCGGCGAAACGACTGCCATTCTTCAAGGTCGGCAAAGAGCTCAAAGAGCTGGTGAACAACAGCCGACACATGGAGATCACCGGCGGCCCCGACGAGTCACCTGACGCTTAAGCTTCCCCGCATCGCGGCCTGGCTGCTTTTCGTCCTGTGGCCAGGCATGTGTCTGAGTTGCGGTGCGCCCGCACCTGCGCCGACGCCCCCGAGCGCGCCCTACGAGGAACCGCTGCTCGACGGCAGTCTCACGGACTACGTGCCCGCAGCGGGTGTCAACTGGCTGATGCTGGCCGACCCGGTGCGTCTCAGCAGCAATCATCAACTGGTTCGAACACTCGAGCCGCTCCTCCCGGCGAGCCGACTCGACCTGTATGCGCGCGACACCAAGCTCGACTTGAGGTCGCTATCTCACGCTGCTGTGGCCGGTTTCGATCTGGGTGTGCTGTACTTGGCGGAAACCGACACGGATCTGACACCCGCCACGCTCGCGTTCGCCGATCGACTCGTCACCGAACCCGAAGTGAAGCGTCCGCACCCCAAGCTCACTCGCGTTAGCGGTGTGGTAGGTACGACCCCTCAGAGCCTGCTGCAGTTCGACGGCAAGCTGCTGGCGGTCGCGGTAGGCGACCCGACGACCGTGCGTATCGTCGAGGCCTTCGCCCGGAAGAAGCTCAAGCGCTCGCCCAGCATCCTCCAGGGGGTTGCGCTGAAGTCGTTCGCCGAATTCGCGGAAGGCGCGCCGCTCGTGTTCCTGGCGCCTGGCCCCTTCGAGGGGCGCTGGATGTTGGGTGGGGCGGGCTTGCTGGCGGCAGCGAGCGCGGTGGGTATCCGCGGCACTCCCACCAGCGACGGTCGCGCCCTCCGCGTCACCCTGGCCATCGAAGGTCCGTGGAGCGAGCAAGGAGCCGAACCCGTGCTCTGGATGGAGCAGGCTTGGCAGGCCCTGGCGGAGAGTTCGACGGGTCGTTTGCTCGGCCTTCATGAGCTCACCCAGGCGCCCGTGGTTCGCACTAGCAAGGACCGCATCACGCTCGACGTGGAGCTCGAGCTCGCGCCCATCGTGCACGGCCTCAGAGCTGCGGTTGCCGCGGACGTGTGGGAGATGCTCGACGTCAGGCCTACATCGGCGCCGGCGCCATCTACTCCAAAAAGCGCGCCCACCGTTGAGTCTGCACCGACGCCGCCAGCTGTTCCCTGATGGCGTACTCGTCGACGACAAAGCGGAAACACGTGAAAATCCTTGAACGCCCCGGTGCGCCCCACTCGGGTTGCACGCGCTCGAACACCTCTTTGGTGATGGACGCGGATTGACGAACTGCACATTCTAATGCTATTTTCTCGCCCGCTCACTAGGGGCCCATGGGCTGCAAGGGCTAGTGCTACTTTGGTTGACCCGTTCCGAACTGTCACATCCATCATTACGACATGTCGGTCTGGGCTTCAGCGAATGGGCGCGCAGTTGCTAACGGAAGCGCAGCTGGCCGTGCTGAGTTCAGCGTCGCGAAGGCGATGCTGGATGCAGTGCGCGCATGCCATGGATTCGTGACTCGGAGTTGGAATGCAAGCTTTGGAAAACAATCAGATGTTCAAGGTCGGACAAATGGCAGTGCATCCCGCGCATGGCGTGGGAGAGGTTTCTGACATCGAGGAACGTGAGCTCGGCGGACGCAAGAGTCCCTGCTACGTCCTCAAGATGTTGGGCAGCGGGCTCAAAGTCATGGTCCCGACGGACGCCGCCACCCGGGTGGGCTTGCGACCGGTGATGGAAAAACGCGAGGCCCAGAAGATCTTGGACGTGCTGCGCGCGCCCGAGGTGGCCGTCGATCTGCAGCCGTGGAATCGCCGCTTCCGAGCCTACACCGAAATGCTCAAAAGCGGGCTGCCAGTGGAGATCGCCAAAGTGCTGCGGGACATGTACCGCCTCAAATTCGACAAAGACCTGAGCTTTGGCGAACGCCGCCTATTGGATCAGGCGCGAGGGCTGTTGGTACAAGAGCTGGCGCTTGCGAAGAAGGTAGATCGTTCCAACATCGAAGGGGAGATCCAGCAAATCTTCTCTGCGTAGCGAGTGTGGTTCGTCACTCGCTGAGCGAGGGCCGGTGAAGATCTACACGAAGACAGGAGACGACGGGACCACGGGTCTGTTTGGCGGGGAACGCGTCGCCAAGACGGATCCGCGCGTCGAAGCTTACGGCACGGTCGACGAAGCAAACTCGGCGCTGGGATTGGCGCGGACCACGACCGCCAGTGAGTCGATCGCCGAATGGCTCGAAGAGGTCCAGGCCGATCTGTTTGCGCTGGGTGCGGAGCTGGCGTGCGCTCCGGAGAAGCTGAATGTGCTGGGCACGCCGCGCATCGACCAGGGCCGTGTCGAACGGCTGGAACATTTGATGGACCTCATGGATGCCCGGCTCGAGCCGCTGAAAAACTTCATCTTGCCCGGTGGCACCTCGGCCGCGTCGGCAATGCACCATGCGCGAACGGTCGCACGCCGCGCCGAACGCCGTGTCCTCGAGCTGCACGCCGCGCGCGCCGTGAGCCTCGATATTCGACTCTACCTGAACCGCCTGAGCGACTTTCTGTTCCTGCTCGCGCGCTACGAAAACAGCGTCTCGAACACGCCCGATATTGCCTGGAAGCCACGGGGCGGGTAGCCACCGGCACAGCCGGCCCTCGAGGCTCATTGCCAGGCCGCAGAAGCGCGGCTATGGAGCAAGAGCGCGCCTGAACTAGTGCAAGCCTCATGGTCCTGCAGGCAAACACCGTCATTCGCGGAAAGTACCGCATCACTCGTCTCATCGGAGACGGTGGAATGGGTGCCGTGTACGAAGCCGAGCACCTGTTGCTGAAGGTGCCTGTCGCGCTGAAGTTCCTGCACGCAGACCTGGCAGAGCGACCGGGTCTGGCCGAGCGGTTTTTGCGCGAAGCGCGCGTATCAGCCAGCATTCAAAGCCTCCATGTCACACGCGTGACGGACGTGGATACCACCGATGCCGGCGCGCCGTTCCTGGTGATGGAGCTGCTGCGCGGCGAGTCATTGCAAGATCTGCTCGACCGCCAGCGCCGGTTGCCGCAAGCCACCGCGATCGACTACACACTGCAGATCCTCTCGGGGCTCGAGGCGGCCCACGCCCTCGACGTCGTGCACCGCGACTTGAAGCCGGACAACGTCTTCATCGTACAGACACCCGGTGGCCCGGTGCTGAAGCTCATCGACTTCGGCATCGCGAAGTTGCGCAACTCCGAAGAGTTCAAAGAGGCGCTCACCCGCGCCGGCGCGATGATGGGGACGCCGGAGTACATGGCGCCCGAGCAGCTGTATTCGGCAGAGAACGTCGACGCCCGCGCCGACCTGTTCTCGGTGGGGGTCATGCTCTACGAGATGCTCTGCGGCGAGCGGCCTGCTGCGGGCGAGGAGCCGACCGAAATCGTGAGCCAATTCGTGCTGGGGACGATCGTCCCCCTGCAAGACCGGCTGCACGACGTTCCCGAGGCGCTGGCGCAAGTGGTCACGCGGGCACTCGCTGCGCAACGCGAGGACCGTTTCGATAGCGCCTTCTCGATGCGCGTTGCCTTGGCGCCGGTTGCGACCGCGCTGAGTCAGGCCGGGGCCATCGCTGCTACTCCGGCACCGGTCCCACTCCAGGGCACCCGTGCCTCGGCCATCGAAGAAGATCCGTCGACACGTCGTACCTCGGTCGCAGACACGCTCCCTCCTGGCACCGATCCACCAGTCAAGACCGCAGACGATCCCGTCTTGCCTCGGGGAGGGGGCACGGAAGACGCACCGCTGCCGGAGCTGCAGGCGCAGGTGCGCGGTCACGCCTCGGCGATGGCGCCGCCCGCGTCGCCCCAAGCGCAGAAGGCGGGCGCGGAGTTTCGCCTGCGAACCCCCGCTCTGCCGCAGACCGACGCAGGCCGTCGCAGGAGAAAAGGCAACGGCCTCCTGGTCGCGTTGATCGTCCTCTTGGTGATGATCGCAGGTGCGATGGTCCTCGTGATCGTGGTGCAGCGCCAACCGGGCTATGACGCCGAACGCGAGCTTCCCGTCGTCCCGACACCGTCGCTCGACGCAGGCGCCGAGGCGCCGGCGCCCGTCGAGCTGGACGCCAATGCGCCACTGCCCCCACCAGACACGCCCACCAGACCCACCACCCCCACCAGGCCAGCCCCGGGGCCTACGCCAACTCGCCCGACACCGAGCGCCCCATCGACGCCGCTCGACGCGGGTCCCTCGCTACCGCCATTCCCGTCCAGTTTTCCGCCGCTCCCCAGCTCGCTCCCGCCATTCCCCTCGGCGTTCCCCACGGCTCTGCCCAGCTTTCTCCCACCGATTCCTGGGTTTACGCCGCCCCCGCAACCACGAGCGGCTGATGCAGGTCCGTAGCCGAACTTCTCGCACCTTCGGCGAAGTTGACCCCCACTTGGTACGCTCAAGAAACAGAGGGACTCCTACGGTACAGCCGGCATGACCGCTGCACCTTCAGGAGAGACCCCACGGGAACCCATGTCGACCCGTAAGTTCCGCGAATCGCTGGGGGCCGAGTATGCGAGTCGCTACGACGCGGCCACGATCGCTGCTCACGCGAAGATCGCTGCGCGCCGCGGCAGCTCACTCGTCAGCTTGGATACGTTCGAGCGCCACCGCGGTCACCAAGTCGGCTTGTGCGTCGTCGCCAAAGACACACCAGGGCTCTTGGCGACCATCACGGCCGCACTGGTGACGTGCGGCTTCGACATCGCGAGCGCCGAAGCCTACACGCGCGTCAACCCCGCGGGCGAAGCGGAAGCCGTAGACGTGTTTTGGATCTTCCGGCGCGAACCCAAAGAGCCACCGGTCGACGTAGCCATCGAGCTCGATCGCCTGCGTCAGGTGCTGGGCGACATGCTCGCGGGGCGCGGTGGCACGCTGCCACAACCACTGCCTCGCAAGTACGACCGCCCCGTCGAAACGATGGTGCGTTTCATCGAATCCGATGATGGCACGTTCACGACGTTGGAAGTCGAGACGGACGATCGCTCGGGGCTGCTTCAGGCGCTTGCCAGCGCCTTGTTCGCGGCGCGCGTCCAGATCAACAGCTCGCAGGTGCGCACGAACGGGCAGCGCGTCTACGATCGCTTCAAGATCGTGGAGGTCGACGGCAGCCCCATCAGTCGCGAGCGCCGGCTCGAGATCCAAGTGGCAGTGCTCGGCGCGGTCGATCCGAGCCACTCGGTCTAAACGGCTCGCGATCGCGCTCAGGGGCGCGCAAAAGGCTAGAACAGACCTTAAGGTGTGCAGCCGCGCTCAGGGGCGCTCGCGGGACTCGGCGTCGGGCTTGGCTTCTGGCGGCGCGGGCGCGGCGTTCTCACGCACCCCGCGCCTGAGCGCGTGAATCTGCCCGTCGCGGGCGCGCTTGTGCACGAAGAGCGGGCGCTCCGAAGGTTGTCTCGGGGCCGCACCGGGGCTGGGCAAGGTGGCAGCCGTCGAACGATCGCCGGCGCCCGCCAGCGCGCCATTTGCGAGTTCGGCACCCAGAATCGAATCCGCGCGCACCCGCCCGCGCCCTACTTTCGCCGGACGCACCGCGGCGAGGTCGAGTTGAAGCTCGAGTTGTTGGCCTGCTCCGTTCACGCGGGCAGCCGCGCGCTCGGCGGCGCGCTGGGCTTTCGCGTCTTGTGCGGCCTTGCGCTTGGCCTCGCGTGCCTCGACTCGCGCTTGCTTTTCTGCCGCTTTTCGCGCGACGCGCTCGTCACGCTTGGCCTGGGCGAGCGCCTGCTTCTCGAGCTTCGCGTCGTGGGCAGCCTGCTTCGCAGATGCTTTCCGTGCCTCGCGAACCATGCCGTCGATGGACCGCGAGATGATCCGGGTCAGGTCACGCTTGAAGCGGTTCGTGCACGCGCGAAACCGCCGCTCGGCTTCATCCATGGCGACGGGACTTCGCACGTCACGGGCATGTCGTCAAGCATTCCCCAGGGAATTGCGCGCTTTGGCTACGTGCAGCAGCGATGTGGCGCAAAGGTGCGCGGCTCCGGAACTATCCAACGCCACTCGCAAGAAACTCCGGCTGCACCGCTGGGCGCGCCGCGGAACTTGACGCTGCGCTGCTGGTCAACGACCCTTGGCGCAGGCGCGCGGCTTCTCGCATCGCGGCTCTCGTAGATTGGAGTCTTGCGCCTCGCGCCTCCCTCTCTTGCTCCGGGTCTCCAAGTGCAACACGTACTTTCGCGCGCGCAAATGCGCCAGTTCGATCACTATGCCAGCGAGGTCGGCAAGCTTCCTTCGCTGCTATTGATGGAGAACGCAGGGCGCGGGGCGGCAGCGGCGATTACCCGACACTTCCCGGGGCGCAGCTGTGTCGTCGTCTGTGGTTCGGGCAACAACGGCGGAGACGGATTCGTGGTGGCGCGCCGTCTGCTCACGCTGGGCGTCGGCGTGCGCGTGCTCTGCAGCACCCCCCATGAACGCCTGAGTCCCGACGCCGCCGTCATGCAGCAAGCCTACCAAGCGCTGGGCGGACGCAGCGACGTGTTGACCCCGGAAGCGCTGGCTAGCGCCGGCGCCAGCATTTCCACGCTGATCGTCGATGCGCTCTTGGGCACGGGGCTCGATCGCGACGTAGCGGGACCGTTTGCCCGCGTGATAGATGCCATGAATCGCGCGCCGTGCCCCGTCCTGAGCCTGGATGTTCCTTCGGGGATCGATGCCGACACCGGCAGAGCCCTCGGGGTCGCCGTGCACGCCGACGTGACGGTGACGTTCGCTCACCCCAAGCTCGGCCTGCTGACGCCGCGGGGTCTCGCTCACAGCGGCCGGCTCGAGGTGGTGGACATCGGAGTTCCGGGGCGGCTCGTCGAGCACGTCGGTCACAGCGCCGTGACTGTCGAGGCTTCCGACCTGTCTCCGCTCGTGGAGCCGCGCGGTGTGATGTCCCACAAGGGGCACTCGGGACGAGTCGCCGTCGTCGCCGGGTCTGCCGGGACCATCGGAGCTGCTCGCCTGGTCGCACGCGCCGCGCTGCGAGCAGGGGCAGGCCTCGTGACCATGATCAATTTCGATGAAGTCGTGACGCGCCTGGAGGCGCAGGTGAGCGAAGCGATGACCGCCCGCTTGAATCCAGCGGCGCCCGCCGAATCGTTGCTCGCGCTCGCCCGGGAAAGCGACGCGCTCGTCATCGGACCCGGGCTCGGCGTCAACGAACGCACTCGGGAGCTGGTCGAGGCAGCGCTCGAACTCGAGTGCATCAAGATCATCGATGCGGACGCGCTGAGCGTGCTGGAGGCGAACCCAGGAGTGCTGGCCAAGTCCTCGCGCACCATCCTCACGCCCCATCCGGGAGAAGCGGGGCGCTTGCTGGGCACGAGCGCGAGCGCGATCGAAGACGATCGCTTCGGTAGCCTGGCGCGACTCGTGGATCTCACCCAGTCAGTGGTGGTGCTGAAAGGCGCCCGCTCGCTGGTCGGAGCGCCGGGACAGCTCCCGCGCGTGAACATGACAGGGTCGCCGGTGCTGGCGACAGGCGGGTCCGGCGATGTTCTGGCGGGTATGCTCGGGGCGTTCAGTGTAGGCCGCACGCCCTCAGCGGCCGCCGAACTTGCCGTGGGACTGCACGGTCTGGCTGGCGAGTCTTGGCAGCACCGAACCGGTGCCGACCGCGGGCTACTCGCGTCAGAAGTCGCCGACGAGCTGCCGCTCGTGCTTGCCCAACTGTCAGGGGCCACGCGCCAAATGACAGATTGACACGGCCTTGCGTCAATAGCGACGCGCTCGAAACCCCAGATCTGCGCGAGTTCCTGCTGCCCGCCACTGGCACGCCGCTTGCGAAAGGCAGCTCGCTGGAGGTCCACTTTCGATGCCAAGCCGTGAATCGAACACCCGCGACGCAACGTTTCGCGAAGAACTGGAGCACTGTCTCCCGACGCTGCGTGTGCGTGCGCTCAAGCTGTGTCTCAACGAAACCGAGGCCCAAGATCTGGTGCAAGACACCATCGTCCGCGCGCTCTGCTTTCAGTCGACCTTTCGAGAAGGCACGAACCTGAAGGCCTGGACGCAGCAAGTGCTTTTCAGCGTCTTCGTCACGCGCTGTCGCAAGGCTCGCCGTGAGCGACGAGCGCTCGAGACGTTCGGCGCCGATCCCAATGCGTGGCTGACCGCAAACACGACGCTCGTGCCGCGTCGCCTGCCCCCGCGTATGGCGCGCGCCCTCGCCTCTCTGCCCCCGAACTTTCGCGCGGTGTTGGGCCTCGTGGACCTCCACGAGATGAGCTATCGCGAAGCCGCAGTCGTGCTCGAGGTACCCGTGGGTACCGTCATGAGCCGGCTGTTTCGCGCGCGGCGACAGCTCGCGCTTGCCCTCGGTGAGTCCGTGGCCAGCCCCTCCACGCCTCGGAGCGTCGAGGCCCCCGCTGAGGCTGCCTGAACCGACTTCGCTCCGCGCGCCCCGCCCGTCGGGCGAGTCGAATGTGAAACATGCAACAGAAATTCAAATTACGAATGATCGGCTCGCCGTGCACTTCATCTCAGTTTCCAACTCTGTTTGCTGTTCTGTATTTTTCGAGCCGCCATCCCCCCTAGAACCCAACGATCCCTAATCGAACGATACGGTGCCGGCCACGATCTGTCGCGGTACGCCGTCGCATTCGAGGATGAGCGCGCCGTTCTCGGCGATGCCGCGCGCGATACCGCTGTGTTCTCCGACGCTGACGTGGCGCCCGCTCAGCGCATCGAAACGGGCGAACTCGGCGTGGGCTGCCGTGAAACCGTCGGCTGCGAGCTCGTGAAAGCGCCGCTCCATTTCCGCCAAGAGATCGACGAGTAGGAGCTCGCGAGACAGCTCGATGGCGCCCAGAGCCTCGAGCGAGACGGCGCGGTCCGCGATCTCGGGCGGCAAGCGCTCTCGGTGCACGTTCAACCCGACACCCACCACCAGCGCGCGAATCTCGCCGGCGTGCGAGTAGCTTTCGACCAGTACGCCGCAAACCTTGCGACCGCTGACCAAGACGTCGTTGGGCCATTTCACGAGAACGGGCTCACTGACGCGCTTGGCCACGACGTGCCTCACGGCGAGGCCCACCACGAGCGGCAGCAGCGAGAGCTCCGACGGCTTCCAGCGAGCGCGCGCGATCAACGAGAAGGTCAGACCGGCTCGTTCCGCCGAAGACCAGCGTGCGCCGCGTCTGCCTCGGCCGCACCGCTGGCAATCGGCGACGACCACGACGCCGTGCGCAGCCCCCGCTTTCGCGAGCGCGAGCGCGTCATCGTTGGTGCTGTCCGTGACGGCCTTGTACTCGATGCGGATGCCGAAGCCCAGATCCCGGGCGGCACACTCAGCCTGACAGCGCGCAGCATCGAACGCAACCAGCGAAGTGCCCACGCCTGCCGCGCGTTCTCCGTGCGTCGTCATCGGCCTCAGCTTCCGAGCAGCTCGAGGTCGAGCGAAATGTCTGCGGCCGCCGCGGAGTGCGTCAGCGCCCCGACGCTGATCACATCGACCCCGGCTCGTGCGAGCGACTCGACGCGATCGAGCGTAACGCCCCCCGAGACTTCGACCAGCGCGCGCCCCGAAATTTTCTCGATCGCGAGCCCCAGCTCGGCCGGCTCGAAGTTATCGAGCATGATGATGTCTGCCCCCGCAGCAAGCGCCTCGTCGACTGCGGCGAGCGACTCGACCTCGACCTCGATGCGATGGCTGTGCGGAGCGACCCCACGGGCGCGCTGGATGGCCGCGGTCAACCCGCCGACCGCGGCGATGTGATTGTCTTTGATGAGCACGCCAGCGCCGAGCGAGTCGCGATGGTTCCGTGCGCCCCCGCTGCGTACTGCGTAGCGCTCGAACGCACGCAGGCCCGGCGTCGTCTTGCGCGTGTCGACGATGCGGGCCTTGGTCTCTGCCGGCAGGCGTTCGACGAAACGGCGCGTCAACGTCGCGATACCCGCCAGGCGCTGCACGAAGTTCAATGCGGTGCGCTCCCCCGCGAGGACGCTACGGGCCGAGCCTTCGACACAGTAGAGCGCCGTACCCGGCGGCACCTGCTGACCGTCTGCGACGAACTCTTCGACGCGCAGCGTTGGGTCGACGGTATAGAACACGCGCGCAAACACCTCGCTGCCACACGCAACGAGCGGCTGTTTGGCGAGCGCCCGCGCCACACATTGCACATCCTCGCCGAGCAGCGCCTCGGACGTGACGTCACCCGCATGCAAATCTTCGCCGAGCGCGCGATCGACGGCTTGTTGGAGCAAAGCGCTAGGAATCACCGAACAGACCGTAGCCTCGACCCAAGTACCAAGCAAAGCCGTTGCACGCAGCGTGAAAGGCGACCCCAGCCCCGATCCCTCCCGTTCGCGCGCGCAGCCAGCCAAAGACCAGCGAGGGAAAGAACACGGCCAGGCGACCCAGGTACGGCTCCGTCAAGACATGCCCCACGGCGAATATGGCGCTGGCGATCAGCAGCCCAGGTCCCACCTGCGCGCCGAACAGGCGCAGACTCGGGCGCCAGATCTTGTCGAGGGCCGTCTGCAGGTAGCCTCGGTAGAAAGCCTCCTCGGGCAGCGCGACCACCGCCAGCTGGGCCACTAGTTGATCCGCCAGCTCGACCCCGCCCACTCCCGGAGCGAAGCCGCGCGTGGTGCCGTACCACTGCACATGACCAAGCCAAAAGAACGGGAACGTGAGTGCCGCAACACTGAGTGCCCAGCCGAGCGCGCGAGCGCAGTCGGCAACGAGTCGTTTGCCGTCGATCGGCTCGAGTTCGAGCAGGCCGCCCAGTTGCAGGCCATACTCGCGCTCGACTCCCGGCGCGCGACTCCGCAACACCAGCCAATAAGTGGCCCCCAGAAACCACAGACCGATGGCGGTCCCCGCGATCGTCTCCGGCAACGAACCCAGCGCCGCGGCGCCCAAAGTCACCACCGCAGCGACCCACAACGCGCGGAATCGTCCTTGGGATCGGGTCACACCGTGCTCTACGTCCATCCTGTGCATCACGCATGGCTGTCACCCCAAACGCGCGCCTTGCCGAGACGCCTTCTTAACCGCAAAGACGCCGAGAACGCCAAGCCTCGCCAAGTTTTTTCTTACTTACGCTTCGCCATCGATCGGCGCGTCAGTCATGCAATGCTCGGAACACCTGGAACTCGCAGGCGCACACTCGGCGTACGCGCAAGCTCACAGAGAGCGCCGAGCAAGGAAAAGAGAAAATCTTGGCGTGATCTTGGCGGCCTTTGGCGGCTTGGGGGTTGAGAGGCGCATAGGGTTCGGAGCCACGGTTCTTGAGGGGGCGCCGACATTCCTGCGCGATGCAAGGAGAGGAGTGAGGCGCGAATATTCTGCCTCAACCGAACAGGCGGACGACAAGGGGCGGAGGGAGTTCTCCACTCGCTGTCTTTGATCGAGTAAGGTGCCCGGCACCCCATGTTTCGGGCCCACAAAGAGGCCAAGCCCGTCACGTTTCATCTCCGCACAGCCTGCGGGAGGATTCCATGCTCGACGTAAACTATCCTCAACCCACCGCGAACCCCGTCCCACCGCGGATGGATCTCGCCAAGTTCCCCCCCGACGACTTCGACGCGGGGCCTCCCGGTGGTTTCCCACCCGGCGGTGGCGTGCCGGCCGGCTTCGATCCAGGCGGCGGGGATTTCAAAAAAGGCCGCTTCAACCCCTGGGTCATCATTATCGGTTTGTTGGCCGCGGGTGGGCTCGCCGCGTTCCTGTTGCTCGGTGCCAAGCAAGAGGCCGAGCGGTTGACGGTCGAGCAGGCGCAAGAAGAAAAGAAGGCGATCTACGTTCTGCCCGAGGGCGAACAGCTCAGCCGCTGGAGGAAGTGGGCCGGCACCGAGGGCAGCGACGACAGCGGTATCGGAGAACTCCGCCAGGAGGCTTTCAAGCAGCTCGCGTGGAAGAAGGACAAGGACGCGCTGCCCCTGATCGCCAAGGCTCTGACCTCGCCGTCCGACAAGGTCGCTGGCATGGCGGCCACCTCCCTCGCTTACTACGGGCAGCCCGACGGGGAACCCGCCCGCGACGCACTGCTGCAGGCGTTGCCGAAAGCCGGCCCCGGCACCAAGCCGCAGATCGGCTGGGCGCTCGTCGAGCTCGGCGATGCGCGTGCCTTCGACGAGGTCCTGAAGCTCTACCGTTCCGGTCACCTGTCGAAGGTCGAACGGCTCGGCGGTGGTAGCGCCTTCGATCCCGAGAAGTTGGTGAAGCTCATCACCCTCGACAAGCTGGCCACCTACGCGGGCGACGAGAGCGCCGCCGTGCGGCAGCTGGTCGCCACGGTGCTCTCGGCCAACGCCGAGCCGAAGTACACCGCGACGTTGATCAAGTTGCTCGGGGACACGGACGGCGAAGTCGCGCGTCAGGCGGCTCCAGGCCTCGGCAAGATCGGCGATGCGTCCGCCCGCGACCCGCTGTTGGCCAAGCTCCGCGACGCCGACAAAGAGGCCAAAGAGAAGTACCTCGACGCGATCCGAGATGGCGTCGGCTCCGTGGGCCTGGTGCTGGCGCTGCAGAGCGTCCCAACCAACGATCCGAAGGACCAATGGTACGGCACGCGACAGATCTTCAATCTGATCGAGAAGCTCGCCGACCCGCGCGCCGGGACCGCGCTCTACGAGTACATCCAGACCAAGCCCCACATTCATTACCAGACACGCGCGGCCTTCCTGATGGCGGAGATCGGCGACGTGCGCGCGGTCCCCACGCTGGCCAAGCGCCTGCGCATGGACCCGCTCAAGATCTACAGCGATCAGTACGATTGGGAGATGGCGTTGAAGCGCGACGACAACGAGCGCGTCATCGCGGCCCGCATGATCGCCGACTTGGCGGTGCTGCACCCCGACAAGGCCGAGACCATCCGTGACCAGGCGGAAGACGCCGTCATCTTCTGGATCCACGAGCTGCCCTCGCCCCACGCGAACGGTCTGCGCGCGCTCGCGGCCATGAACTCGACGAAGGACATCGAAGCGCTGCGTGAGTGGGCGAACCCCAGGGCGCCCCTGCCCAAAGAGGGCCAGCAGCCCCCGATGCCGGAAGAATGGGTCATCGCCCAAAGCGCGCTCCGCTACGCCGGCTGGATGAAGGACGAGAAGACCTGGCCTGTCTTCGAGAAGATGCTGACGCTCAAGTCGCCAGAGCTCACGGTGACCATGGACGGCTTGATGGCGGGCGGGCTCGCGATCCTGGGCATGTCGCTCCGCGCGGTCGGCGTGGGTGCCGCGCACGGCATGAGCGAATGGGGCGACACCAAGGCCTTCAAGCCACTGCTCGAGTACGTCGAGGACGAGAAAGAGAACGAGCAGTCCCGCCTGGCGGCGTGTGCCGCGATGGCTTGGGTGGCGCAGCCCGACGACATTTTGACGGTTGCCAAGAAGATCCAAGAGTACTCCGGCAACGAGAAGCCGGATCAGTTCCGCCGGGAATGCTTGCTCGAGACTTTGATCCAACGACCGATGCCCGGCACTGCCCCCGCCCTGATGCAGCTGATGTCCAAGGACTCGGCCATCGAAACGCGGCACCAGGTAGCGCGCGCGATCGCCAAGAGCGGCGTCGACAAAGACACCGAGGCCAAGCTGTTCGAAATGCTGAAGGACGAGGTGCTGATGAACGACGCGGCGCTCGCACTGATCTTGGGAGGTACTCCCGACGTCGCGGCACGCGCGGTCGCGTCGTACTCCGACCAGTCCAAGAAGGCGGCCCTGGATGACTTGCAACACCTGTGGTTCAACAGCTTCGGCTACTGGTCGACCGAAGACCTGGCCAAAGGTCTCTTGTTCAAGTACGTCGACAACGCCGTCGCCATCTCGCGCATCGAGGTGATGCAGACCCGGCAAGAGTGGGCGCGGGTCATGCTCGAACGACAGTTCGACAACCTGGAGTTCGACAACGGGCCCCACTCGTTCACCCGCGTGGTGCTGCGCAAGCGCCTGTACGACATGGCCAAGGGCCAAGACAAAGAGCAACGCGAGGGTTCGATCCGCACGCTCAAGTTCATGAAGGAGCAGGGCGTGCTCCTGGCACTGCGCGATGAGGACGGCGAGACTGGCCGGCTGGCGCGCGAGGCGTACCACGAGCTGATGAATCCGACGGTCGTGGTCGGCGTGAAGATCCCCGAGGCCGAGACGGAGAAGAAAGCCGAAGAGTGACAAGCAGAGGCCACGCTCGCGCCAGCCTCGGCCTGGCGGCGCTGTGTCTGGTGGCTGTTGGGTGCCGTACACCGATGACGGCACCCCCGGAAGACCCAGCGGCACCCAAGCTCAAAGGGATCGAGGCCGAACCGGGCGCGGTGGTGAAGCGAGCCTGCGTGCCCACGGGTCCTGAGCTCTGCTTCAACGCTATCGACGACAACTGCAACGGCATCCTCGACGAGGGCTGCGGCGTGCACACGGGCGCCGTCCAGTTTGCGATCGCTTGGGACGACCCAGAAGCCGACGTCGACCTGAACGTCATCGATCCCAATGGCGAGCTCGTGGAGGTGGGGCGAGTCACGCAGAGCGGGCTCACCAAGCAGCGAGACTGTCCGGGGCGCAGCAACGCCTGCCGCGGGCAGAACATGGAGAACGTCTACCTCGAGGACGGTGAACCGCTCGCAGGCAAGTACGCCGTCTCCGTTCGGCTCGAGCAACTCGGACAGAACGAACCCCCGGTCCTCGTCATGCTCGGCGCGCGCATCGGCCAGAAGACGTATTCGCTCGAGTTTCAGCTGAAGCGACCCGAGGACGAGCAACAGGTCACGCTCGAGTTTTAGTCGCATCCGCGGCCTCGCGGGTTCGACTGCGGCGGATTTGCCGCTAAGCTGCGACGGGTTGAGCACCACCCTCGCCAAAGTTGCCAAGGACCCGCTGACCGAACCTCGCGGTCCCGACGTAGTCCATTCGATCCGGATCCCCGCGGCATGGCTCATCAGCGGCGAGACGATCGAGCTCGAACTGCCCCGTCAATTGAACTGCGCCCACTGCCAGGGGGGTGGCTGTGACCAATGCCAGCGCGCCGGCGCCCTTCGGCTACGCCAGCAGGACGAGCCCCCGGAGACCGTGCGAGTCTCACTGCCCGACACCCGTGGCCTGGACGAGTCCCAAGCGGACAAGCCGCTCTTGGTCCGCATTCCGCACGCCGGGGGGCATGCCGCCACCGAAAATCTGCCGCGCGGCGTGTTGATGCTGCAAATCTCACGTGCCGCAGATGCGGACCTTGCGGTGCGTCTGGTGCCCTCCGATGCCGAGCGCGAGCTCCGGGCCCCGCGTGAGGTGGTCGTGCGCAGCATGGTGCTCGGCGGTCTGCTCGTGCTGGTATTCCTCTGGATGCTGTACCTGTCCGGCTGGTTGTAGGAGCACGTCGCACGGCTGCACCCGGCTTCATTTCTAACGGATGAATCAGCGCCTGCGGCGTTGGAGAGCGCGCTCGGCTGGCGGCTCGGACGATACTCGGGGTACAACACGGTCGAAACTAGGCTACAGTTCGCTGCAATGAACCCAGCGCTGATGGCTTTCATCATCCTGAGCCTGGCCTCGCTGTTCGCTTGGAGCGCCACGCATCGGGGCAAGCTGCTACGCGTCGGCGAACGGACCTGGGAGTCTCGCATCGATCGCGTCGGCAAGCGCCTCGAGCAGGTCTGGACCTTCGCCGTGTTCCAGAAGAAGATGCGCTACTACTTCTGGGCAGGCATCGCGCATCAGCTGATCTTCCTCGGATTTCTGGTGCTGCTCGCTCGCAGCGTGATGCTCTGGGGCCGAGGTTTCGATCCGACCTTCAACCTCTGGATCTTGGGCGATACCCCGCTCGGGCACGCCTACTCTTGGCTGAAGGACGTGTTCGCGACGCTGGTGCTCATCGGTGTGGCGGTCTTCGTCTATTACCGCGTGATTCGCCCGCAGAAACGCATGTCGCTCAGCGGAGAGGGCCTGCTGATCCTGGGCATCATCAGCACCATGATGCTGGGAGACATGGTCTACGACGGGGCAAGCCGCGCTCTCCAAGCGCGCTTCACCAGTGAATGCGGTAGCGCCGAAGCCAGCGACTGGTGCGCGCGGGCCTCGACCCTCGTGGCGCAGTACGGTCCCGAGTCAGCCGCGCACTCCCTCGAGTACGCTTTCTGGCCCGAGCCTGCCGGCTCGCTCTTTGCGCTGCTGCTCGAACCCTTGGACACCAGCACGCTCGTGGTGCTCGGGCACGCGGGGTTCTGGTCTCACTCGACCCTCGTCCTGATCTTTCTCAACATCCTGCCGTATTCGAAGCATTTTCACATCATCACCGCGATCCCCAACGTGTTTTTCACGGACCTGACCCCCCGTGGTCGGCTCCGGCCACTGGCAAAGAACACCGAAGATTTGATGGCGATGGTCGAGAAGGCCAGCGAGCAGGAAGACATGAATGCCGCGCGCATCGGCTACAGCCGCATCCAGCATTTCACCTGGAAAGACATCCTCGACTTCTACACCTGCACCGAGTGCGGTCGCTGCTCCGACAACTGCCCCGCGACGACGACCGGCAAACTGCTCAGCCCCACGCACCTGACGCTGCACCTGCGCGATCACTTGTATGCGCGCCAGGACGAGTTCTTGAAGCTCGGAACGGAGCGGGCGAAGACCGCACCGAGCCCGCCAGTTGCCGATGGAGACTCACCGCCCCCCGAGCAACCGCTGCGCCCACCCGAGCACCAACCGGTCGACTTGGTGCCGGAGGTGGTGCACCAAGACGTGCTCTGGGGTTGCACTACCTGCCGCGCCTGCGAGCAGCAGTGCCCCGTCAACATTACCTACGTCGACAAGATCGTACAGATGCGGCGCAACCTCGTGATGATCCGAGGGGAGTTTCCGGCTGAGTTGAACAAGCCGTTCGAAGGCATGGAAACCAACGGTAACCCGTGGAACCTGGCCCGGGTGGACCGCGCAACCTGGGCAGAGGGCTTGGGCCTCCGCACCTTCGCCGAAGCACCGACGACCGAGGTGCTGTTCTGGGTGGGCTGCGCTGCCAGCTACGACGACCGCTCCAAGAAAATAGCCCGCGCCACGGCGAGGCTGCTGCAAGCCGCCGGAGTCGACTTCGCCATTCTAGCCGACGAAGAGAGCTGCACCGGCGACCCAGCGCGCCGAGCCGGTAACGAGTATCTGTTCAGTATGCTGGCCGAAGCCAACATCGAGACGCTCAACGGCTATCAGGGCCAGGGCGGTGCTCGCACGATCGTGACGACTTGCCCGCACTGCTTCAACACGCTCGCCAACGAATACGCCGACTTCGGCGGCCGATACCAGGTCGTGCACCACACCGACTATCTTCTGGGGCTAGTGGCCGCGGGCAAGCTGGTCCCGCGTGCACCGGTCAAGGCCCGCGTGGTCTTTCACGACTCATGTTACCTGGGGCGCTACAACGACATCTACGAGTCCCCGCGCCAGATCTTGGGACGGATCCCGGGCGTCGAGCTGGTCGAAACCAAGGCATCGCGGGACAAGGGCCTGTGCTGCGGCGCCGGCGGGGCTCAAATGTGGATGGAGGAGCAGAACAACGACCGCATGAACGTGAAGCGAACCGGTCAGCTCCTGGCCACGGGCGCCGACACGATTGCCAGCGCCTGTCCCTTCTGCATGACGATGCTGAGCGACGGCGTCAAGGCGGCGGCCGCTGAAGAAAAAGTGCGCACGCTCGATGTCGTCGAAATGCTGGATCTCTCCTGTGAATCCGCGCCAGCCGCGGCGGAGTGAGACCGCAGCTGCATTTCACACCGGTTTCGTGATGGCACGAAACCGTGGCTGACCCTTGGAGAGCGCCCCCGACCTTCTGCTATACTCGCGGGCGTGCCGGAACCCAGGCCCGAGCCCAGCGTCGATCCGAGCTTTCCACCGGAGGCGGCGGAAGAGCGTTGTTTCGTCTGCGACCTCTGCGGCCAGACCTTCGATGGCTTGCCCGAAGGCAGCGGGCTGTTCATGTGGACGCGAGGCAGCGAAGTGCGCACGGAAGAGCCGCCGCTCTGTCGCGCCTGCGCGTCACGGCTCGTCCTCGGCGCCTTCCACGTCTATCAAGACGACAGCAGTGAAGGGTAGCGCGGCGCGACGTCGGGAACGAGGCTACTGCAGAGCGCGGTCCGGATCGGTACCGCCCTGACGCAGCGGCGGTCGCAAGGCGAGCAATTCCTGGGCCGTGGAGCGCAGCGCCAACGACACGCTGGTGTTGCTCACCACCTCCGACAGTTCCTTGCGATTGCAGAGCACCAGCAGCGGCCCGGCGATCCAGAGCGGTGTGCCGGGGTTCTGGACCATGGCGAAGCGCACGCGGGGACGGCACAGCCACGCCGTCGAGCGCGTCAACGCTTCTAGTGCGATCACGTGCGCCGGACGCCTCGCCGCCAAGCGCAACACGTCGTCTTCCGTCAACTTCGTGTTCAGCAATAACTCGCGGATCACGAGCGGGTGAGGATCTGCCAGCAATCGCTCGATATTCCCTCGCGAAGGCCGGCGAGCGAGCGTCCGTCGTTCGCCCACCGTGAGCTCGCGACCCGCGCCGTAATCGGGGACGTCGGCGACCACCTGAGGTGCGAGGCTGGCGTGGCGCGTCGAGCGTTCGCCTCGGTCGTGGCGATCGGTCAGCAAGAGCCGGGCCAAACTCAGCAGGCAGGCGGTATCGGCGTACGCCCTGAGCTCTCGCACCAGCGGCGACTCGGCCTGCGCGACGACGCAACAGACCACGGCGAGCATCGCCTCGCGCGCCCCTGGCTCGGACGCCTCACTGCGAGCGCAGAGCTCGTCGAGGCGCTCCGCGATGGCGCCGATCGACGAGCCCGCGAACTGATCGTTCAACCAGTTCACGCGGAGCTCGAGCTCCGGCAAAGCAAGCAGCACCCGCTCCAGACGCGAACCTTCGGATTCCAAGCCGGACTGCCCCACGACACGAGGAGGTTAGCACAAACCGACGCAGGTCTGGGGCACCCCGGTTGGCCTCGCGTCTGCCGCGTCCAAGCACTAAGCTACGTCCCAAAGGCCCGCCCCGAATGTTGACGACCCTGCTCACCCGACTGATGAGCGCCTGGCAAAAGCGTGAGTCTCCCGCAGTACGCTGGGCACTGGTCACGGGGACGTGCGCGATCTTGGCAGTGGTCGCCCATGCGGCGCGCAGCGGCACCGGCAGCGCACGTGGGTTGGCTGCCTTGGGTCTGGTGGGCGCGCTGTCCGTGACCGTTGCGCTCATGGTGCGGGGTGCTCGACACTGGCGCGACGAACGCCAGGTCCTGCGCAAGATCCTACGCGCCATCGACAAGGATCTCGGTGCGCGCGCCGAGCGAGCGTACGACGTCGTGCGGCAGACCCACGAAGACACCGCGCTGGGCTCCCCCGAGCTGGCCCGCCACCACTACCACAAGCTGCTCCGACAGGCCTCGCTGGATGCCGTGCATCACGCCGCATCGAAACGCGCAACGCGCTGGCGCTGGCTGGCGTTGACGGCCTTCGGCACCTTCTTGGCCCTGATCGTTCCGGATCCGATGCGGTTCGTGGAAGGCTTCGACGTGCTAGTCGCACACCGGGGACGAGCACCGGTCGAGCTGACGTTCGTGGATCTGAAGCGCGTCACCGTAAAACCCCCGAGCTATCTGCGCGAACCCGTGCGTAGCGCGATGCTGGGCGTCTCCGGGCGCTTTGCCACCGGCAGCACCGTGGTGCTCCAAGGTCGGCCACGCTATGAAGGTCGCGCGCTCGTGCTCACCGACGGGGTGACCGAGGTTCCCTTCGTCAGCGACGGGCACGCGGGCATCGTCGCAAACTGGACGCTGAAGAGCTCTACCACTTTGTGGGTGGCCTCTCGCTACGGCGAGGTGACCATCCCCGAACCCGAGCGGCTTCCGCTCGAGGCGATAGCCGATCAGACGCCCAAGGTTTGGGTCGAAGGCGCACCGAAGAGCGTCCGACTCAAGGACATCGAAACCCTCGACATTCGCTATCGTGCGGAAGACGACCACGGCATCCGCCAGGTCGACCTAGTCATCAGTTCTGGGAAACGTGACTCGCGCCGCGTGCTCCTCAAGCTCGACGCGGAAGATCGCGAAGCGAGCGGTGGCTATTCGCTCGAGGCCAGCGACGACACGCTGAAACGCATGTTTCTCCCCGTGCACATCAGCGTCGAGGCCAAAGACGATGATCCGATCACCGGACCCAAGTGGGGCCAGAGCGCCGCGATCGTGGTGTTGCCCCCAGTGGTAGGCGAGCCGGAGGCGGAGCGCTTCACGGCGCTCGAGGCTGCGCGGAACCAGCTCGTCGACGTGCTCGCGCTCTACTCGGAGCCGGCGGCAGAGGCAGCGTCGGAGCGGCAGGAACAGCTCAAGCGACGCCGCACCGCGCAGCAGAAAGCCAGCGACGCTTTCAAAGCCAGCCTGGACCGCACCTACGCAGGGCTCGAAGTCCCCGCGGGCATGAAGAACTTCGTGCTCGGCCAGCTCAAGGTACTGAAGCGCCCGCCGCGCCCGGGCGTTTCGGCTGAGCGGCAGCTGCAAGATGCCGTGCTGGCCATCGACGTGGCGTTGTCGCGGCTCGCCACGCGGGAAGCGCGATCGGTCGCCATCTTGCTTGCCGACGTGGTCGAGGACGCCGCCGAAGGGGCGAAGCAGGCGCGCGAGATCGGTGCGCAAGACAAGGGCCTGCGGAGGCTGGAGCATTCTGGGCGCCTGGCGTTGGAGGGTGCCGCACAACTGGCGAAGCTCGGGGTGCTCGGCGCCGATCTCGGCAGCGTCGCGCAAGGCGACCTCGGCCGGGTCGATCGGGCCAAGCGACAGCAGGCGTTCATGGAAGCCGAGCGCGCGGCTCGGCATTTGGCCGATCGGCTACGCAGACCCAATCCCTCCTTCGGTGCGTCGGGCCAAGGCGGAGTCGAATCGGGGTCCCCCGGCCAGCGACCGCCGCAAGGCGAGCCCTCCGAATCGGACCAACAGTTCGATCAACTCGCGCAAGAGCTCGAGCAGCTCGCACAAGAACACGCGCGTGGCCTCAGCGAAGTGGAGGAAGCCCTGGAACAGGCGGAGAAGGCCATCGACGACAGCGCCCTGCGGGCCGAGGCGCAAGAGCGCGCGAACGCGATCCGACGCAGCGTCGCCAACTTGCCCGAGGTCGGTGCAGACCCCGGATCTTCTCGCGCGGCCGCAGCGCTGGCTCGCGAACATGCCCGCGCCATGGCTTCGAACCTCGAACGCTTGGAGCTGGACAAGGCGGTCGAGAGCGGAGAGCAAGCAATGCAAGCGCTGCGCGAAGCCGAGGCGAAATCGAACCAAGGGTCGCTGGCGGACTGGCTCGATCCCCAAGAATTGAAGCAAGCGCGCGCTCGCCTGGAGCAGGACCTCGAGTGGGCGAAGGCGGAGCTCCAGAAACAGAAGGCCGCCACCGAACGCGCGGCGCGCGAAGGCCTCGACAAAGCAAGTCAACGTGAGCGTGAGTTGGCCGAGCGCGCCGGCAACCTGTCGGGTCGCGGCAAGAACGACCAGACACCGCTCCCGGAAGACGTGCTGAGGCGCCTGGACCGCGCTGAAGAGCTGATGCGAGAGGCCGCCCGCGAGCTCCGCGAGGGCAGTGCCGAGAAGGGTTTGAGTTTGCAGCAAGATGCACAGCGGCTCCTGGAGCAAGCCCGCACCGGCAAGACCTCCGACAAGGGGGAATCCCGGCGCTCCGAGGCGTCCGACGACGGGGGCAACGACCTCAGGACCGGGGGGGAAGTGCCCGACCCGAATGCAGCGAACGAGGCTGCGGACTTTCGCGACCGAGTGCTGCGAGGTTTGGGGCGCGAACGTGAAGGTCGCCTGGCACCGGCTGTCAAACGCTATGCCGAGGAGCTGCTGAGATGATCGTCGTTCGGAAACGTGCGTGGAAGCGCAGCGTGGCGCTGGCCGCTTTGTGCCTGGCGCTGCCGCAGTCGACGCGCGCCACACCGGGTCACCCCGAGCGGGTGCTCGATGCGATCGTCGAGCTGGACGTGGCTCGCGCCCGCGAGCTGCTCGACGAGCACAGCGACTCACCGGCGCTGCCGCTCGAACGCGCGCGCCTCGCCCTCTACACGGGCGACTGCGAAGGCGCGCAAGCCGTGCTCACCGGAGCGAGCGCCGCCAGCGTACGCGAGGGCGCGGATCTTCTAGCGGTCGCGGCCGCTTGTGCCGGCGCCACCGCGGGTGCCCTGGTCGTGAAAGACGACGAGGCAGGGGTTCACGTGCGGCTCCAAGACGGGCGCGACGAGCCGCTGGTGCCGTTCATCATCGACGTCGCCGGACGCTCTCGGGCAGCGATGCAGCGCGACCTGGGCGTCGAGCTGCCGCGTCCGCTCCGCATCGATCTAGTGCGCGACACCTTCTCGCTTTCCGCCGTCACGGGCCTGCCGGTCACGGCCGCGGAAACCACCGGGACCCTCGCGGTCGCGCGCTGGGGCCGAGTGACCATGATTTCACCGCGAGCCACGCGGCAAGGCTACGGCTGGGAGGATACGCTAGCCCACGAGATCACCCACCTCGCCCTGGCTCGCGCCACCCGCGATCGAGCACCGCTGTGGCTGCAAGAAGGCATCGCCAAACGCGAAGAGACCCGCTGGCGGGAGCCGCGACCCGGCGACGGCCAACCGTCGGCAGAGAGCATCGCCTATCACGCCATGATGAACGGTCGCGCGGTGGGCATCGACAAATTGGGCCCGTCGATCGCGATGTTGCCAACACCCGAAGCGGCTTCCATCGCCTATGCCGAGGTGCAAAGTTTCGTCAACTACTGGATCGAACAGAACGGGGACACCGCGCTGAAGCTGCTGTTCGCCGACCTGAAAGGGCTGGGGTCCCTCAACGCGGACGCCGCCATGCGCAGCGTGAGCGGCTACACACTGGCAGAGTGGAACGTCAAGTGGCGCCTGCACTTGGCAAAGTACACACCAGAGACCTCGCAGCAGAACCTCCACGGTGTGCCCGAAGGCGTCAACGGGCAGACTCTGGCTCGCTGGGTGCGACTGACCGATCTGTTTCACCAGCAGGGTCATTATCACGCCGCCTCGAAGGCCATCGCACCCGCGCTGGAACCGGCAGGTAGCTTGGCGCTCGTGCGCTGGCGCGCGGCCCGTGCGACCTTAGCCGATGGTCAGCCCGACCGAGCTAGCCAGCTTCTGGGAGGCGTTTCGGACATCGATGTCTTGCACGGTGCCTGGTATGCCCTGCGCGGGCGCTTCCTCGAACGGAGTGGGGCCACCCAAGAGGCCAAGGTGGCGTTCGATTTGGCTCTCTCGGTAGATCCGCTGTTCGACGAAGTCGCCTGCCAGGGGCGTTCACGTCACGAGAAGTTCTCACCCACTTCGGAATCGGTGGACGAGCTCTGCCGCGCCGCTCGACAGATCGTTCGATAAGCTAAGGCCTGCGCCGCGGTAGGAGTCCATCCTACCGCGCGCTCGGCGGTCGCTAGGGCTTGCTAGCACCCGGCCTGCGGCAAGGCCGCCGATGCGGTAGCCTCGAGAAACGAGGCTCGGGGGGCCTTAGGTCATGTTGACCAAAAGCCGGTCGACAGCCTACCATGCAGCCCCACTAACTGATAGTAAACACAAGCGATTTAAATACAGAGATTCCTGGTGAGTGTTACGACCTACGCGGCTGCGCAACTGATCCGAGTTCTCCCACGCGTTCGACTGAGCAACGCGGTGGGACGTCTCTGCGAACGCCAACTCCATCCAAACGTGTCGAAAGTGGTGGCTCTGGCCTACGCCAAAGCCTACCGTGTCAATATGGAGGAAGCCCACGTCGAAGGCCCGTTCGCGAGCTTCGACGCTTTCTTCACCCGACGTCTCCGGCACGGCGCGCGCTCGGTGAGCGATGACGCGGTTGTGAGCCCGGCGGACGGAATGCTCTCGTGCAGCGGCAAGGTCAGCGACCAGTGTCGCCTCCGTGTGAAAGAGCAGAGCTATGCCGTGACCGAGCTGCTCGGCAGCACGAGCGACGCAGAGCGCTACCAAAATGGTTCGTTCATCGTGGTGTACCTGTCCCCCCGCGATTATCACCGCGTGCATACACCGGTCACCGGTACACTGACGTCGCTGCGCGCTATTCCCGGCGACCTGTTCCCGGTCAACTCGATCGGAGAACGGTACGTGCAAAATCTGTTCGTTCGGAACAACCGCGTTGCCTTCCACCTCGAAACCGAAACCTTGGGGCGCGTCACGCTGGTGATGGTGGGCGCCACCATCGTCGGCCGGATCGGGGTCAGCGCGCTCGACGATCAGAGCCCGCTGCCAGGCCTGACTCGCCTGACGCCGCCCGTCGCGGTCGAGCGCGGTGACGAGGTAGGCATCTTCCATCTCGGCTCCACGGTCGTGGCCTTGTTCGAACCAGGGGTGACGCTCCGGCGGCCCCCTGGCCCCGTCAAGTACGGAGAAACGCTCCTCAGGGAACCATGAGCGGCGAGCACGAAGACCACGACAACGAAGACCACGAGCGCGAGCCGCGCATCGCCGCCGCCGAACGCACCGGACTGCCCGACGACGAGTCCGGGCCACGCGCTTCGGCTCACCCGGTCCCCGGAGCTTCTGCGCCCGACCGCTTCGCAGAGGACGACGAATCTGGGCGTGACTCGCCAGCCCACCATCGCTCCGCACCACCGCCTCGACCACGGCTGAAGGACTCGAAGTATCCCCCGCCCGCCACCACCACGGACCAAGCTGCCGGCGTAGCGCCCCCGCGCAAGAAAGTCATCTCGAGCCCCGAGCTCCCCGCCCCTCGTCCGCGGACCACGCCACCCCCGGAAGCCGGGAGCGATCCCGAGCTCGGCGCGGCGCCGGTAGTTCCGCGCGCTCCCACGCGTCCCCACGATATGCTCGGCGATGCCGGAGCGCGACCGCCGCTCGTGCCGCCGCCGCGCCAACGCATGGCGACGCTCCGCGAGGAGTCGGACGATGACGACATCACTCCACCGCCGCGCCTCGGCAGCGACGAGCGGGTGATGTTGCCGCCGTCTGCCAAGGGCGCCGAACCCGCGACCGCGCGGATGATCGAGCCGCCGGCGCCACCCCCGAAGGTGATCGAGCCGCCCTCGGCGCGGTCGATCGAGCCCGCCTCGCCGCCGGCGCCGCGCGTCATCGCTCCGCCTGCGCCAGCCGCACCCGCACCGCCGTCGACACCGCCCTCCAAGGTGCTCTCCCCGCCGCCTAAGCCCGAACGCCGCGAAGAGTACGTAGCCACCTATTCCCGCGCCCCCTCGCTGAAGCCTCCGCCTCTCCCGCCCTCGGTCGAAAGAGGCGCCATACCGCCGTCAGTGCCCGCAGCGCCAGCAGCTCCGACTATCGCAGCGTCACCCGCAGCTCCCGCGGTGCCTGCCGCTCCCAGCGCGCCTCAGCCGGCGGGTCCGTCAGGCGTTGCTCAGCCAGTTGCGGTCCAGCCGGCCGCTGCTCCTGCGCCAGCCGCCCAGCCGCTCGCAGCTCCACCAGGCGCGGTCCAGCCGGCGGCTCCGACCCTCGCCCAGTCGGCTGCGGCTCCGCCAGGCGCAGCCCAGCCAGCAGCTCCCCCCGTCGCCCAGCCGCTCGTGGCTCCACCAAGCGCAGCCCAGCCAGCGGCTCTGACCGTCGCCCAGCCTGCTGCGGCCCTTCCGGTCCCGCCTGCCCCGGTCATGACACCGGCCCCCCACGCCCTGCGACCCGGCGCTGCGGGAGCTGCGACGTCCTACCCGCCACCCAGCACCCCTCCCCCTCCCGTGAAGACGGATTCGATCGCCGTGCACGCCATCCGCGTGATCAACATCGGCGTCGACGACACAGCTCTTCCGCCTCCACCAGCGCCGCTCACGCGATCCGACGGCGACGACTTCGAGAACATCGAGGACTACGCCGAAGAAGAGTTCGAGCCGCCCCCCGATTCCCTCGACGAGGCTGATGTCCAGGCGCTGACCGAGGACGAGCCCAGCCTCCCGAAGCCTCCAGCTCCGCCCGCCGAGGGTGCACCACCGCCGTCGACGTCCGCTCCTTCGACGGACGTCAAGCTGCCGCCTCCGCCCAAACGTCAGGCGCCGTCGCCGCCCAAAAAGAAGGGGCCGCGCGCGCCCGCCAAGAAGCGCAAACCTTGGTGGGAAGAGGTCTTCAGCGAAGACTTCGCCCGCGCCACGCACCACCTGAGTAACCGCCACATCCGGCGCGAGGTCGACTTCATCGACCATTCCCTCGGCGTGGCTCAAGGCGCCGTCGTCCTCGACCTCGCGTGCGGCACCGGAGAACACTCCATCGAGCTTGCGTCGCGCGGCTACAGCGTCGTCGGCTACGACCTCTCGGTGTACCAGCTCGCCATCGCCGGCGAGACCGCACAAGAGCGGGAGCTCAAGATCAACTTCCTGCAAGGCGACATGCGCGAAATGGCCTTCCAGGAGATGTTCGACGGCATCTTTTGCTGGAACACCAGCTTCGGCTACTTCGAAGAAGAGAAGAACGTCGCCGTGGCAGAGCGCATCTTCCAGGCGCTGCGTCCCGGCGGCATGTTTCTGATCGACGTCGTCAACCGCGACCACGTGATGCAGCACCAGCCCTCTCAGGTCTGGTTCCAGGGCGACGCCTGCGTCTGCATGGACGACATGAGCGTCGACTACATCACCAGCCGTCTGCGCGTGAAACGCTCCATCATCATGGACGACGGTCGTACGCGCGAGTGCTTCTATTCCATCCGCCTCTACACGCTCCACGAGCTCGGCAAGCTCCTCCACGCCGTCGGCTTCCGCGTCGTCGAAGCCAGCGGCCACCCCACCACTCCCGGCGTTTACCTCGGCCCCAACTCGCCCCGCGTGATCATCCTGGCGCAACGGCCTTGAGTTGCGACAGTTGCCGAAGGACCCCAGGTTTGGGTGAGAACCTCTACTTAGGCACAGAAAGAACGGCCAAGATGCCGTCACTTGCAAGCCTAAATATCACCTCGACTTGCTCTCCTGAACGAGGTGCTCTGTTTGGTGGTTGACTAAAAAAGCTAGTAACAGGAAAGGCCAGATGTTGCCCGGACACGTCAACATAACCAGTCGCGGTTGACGCATCGTACGACCGAATTATTGCTTGAGCCCTTAGGTTGTCTTTCATGACGCATCACTCCTCTGGTGACCCGGCAGAGTGTCTCGATCAGCGAAGAAGTGGACCACAACATGCTCAAGTGGCCCCTGAATGCTCGAGTACTCAAACGGAACTGGTTCCTCATACTTCTGCTTGCGACGATTCCAGCTCTGAAGATACAACGGGTTTTCTTTGATGATTTTACTTGTAGCGCGACCGATGGTGACGACTGTTTCAGCCACGCCTAGTTCCGATGCAAGCTGCCGAACTCTCTCCGAAACGGCACGCTCACGATCTTCGACGGGAATTTTGACCAACTCCAGAACATCAAGGTGTAGCGGGAATCTACGATCAATAAGTGCCTTGGTGTAGGATCGTTCCGAAAGCTTACCCGCCATCGCGACTCTGTGAATCTTAGACATCACGTAGTCATCGGTAAATGCAAGGAGCTTGGGCTCCGTATCAGGCATCTCGATGCGGACGTCTTCGACGGCCTCCTCCAACGCGACTCTTAACGCAGAATTGAGTGCGACGTTGGTCTTGTGATTTAGCACTTGTACGAACAACTGGTAGCGAGACCACAGCATGTCTTCGAGGGCATATCGAGCCTTGTTGTCCAGAATCAATGCTGGTAGCCCCGCGACTGCGCCAATCCGGATGCTCTTGAGAAGGAACTCGACCTCGCATTTCCCGTACGGGACCCCGCAGTGCAAAGAATCGCGGACGAGATAATCGAGCCTATCAACATCAACAGTCCCGCTAATAAGCGCGTGAAGCACGCTCAAGATCTGCGACGGCAGCGAGTCGGACATTACAAAGTCGATAGCTGCATGTGTCTGCAGTCCAGTCGCGAATGATTGTGCTGCCGCCGCGAAACGCTCAGATGGCTTCAACGTTCCATCAATCAATGCAGCAATATCTCGCGCAAGATCCTCCGAGGCACTCGTGCGCTTTCTCACGCTGGAATTCTCAAAGATGCGACGAACCAGCACTAGACTAATATGCTCGTGCTTCGTCGGAAGCTTGCCGATTTCAACATCTGCGGCCGATGACCTCAGGTCTTCCAGCAAGTCCACCTGACCCATTTGCGTCAGAAAGGTCTCGAGCGTTCCGAAGAACGGCTTTCCTTCGATTTCGACGTGCTCGATTGAATGAGAAAAAGCGCAGTGCCCAACATCATGGAGCAACGCAGCTAATCGAAATACTGTTCCTAGGTACTCCAACTGGTCCTGCAGCTCTCCTTCGTGCACCGGCACAAGCGGACTCACGAGCTGCGCGAACGCGCGCTTGGAAAGTGCAAACGCGCCAAGTGAGTGCGCAAACCTCGTATGTACTGCACCGGGGAAAATGAAATGGAGCAGCCCGTTCTGGCGGATGTAGCGCAGCCGTTGGAACTGGCGACTGTCGACCACGGCGGCTTCGAGCGGGGACAGTTCGATATCGCCGTGAATGGGATCGCGCACATAACGCGGATGGCCCACCTTTGCTTCGAGAGCGGAGATCGTGGCCACGCGTCGAAGCTAGAGCAAATCGGCGAGCTGCGCAAGTGTTCCGTGGTTGCCAGAACCGCTCGCGACGCCCGAGTGAGAACTCCGCTGCGAAGCGCGGCCCCCAACTTCGCTGTTACGTCTGCCCGTAGGCGGTGTTCTCGAGCAGGATGACGTTGGTCTTGGAGCGGGTTTCGCCGGCGTTGGTGACGTAGACGGCGGGCTTGTCGACGATGGGGCAGACCTTTTCGCAGGCACCGCAGCCGATGCAGAGCGAGGGGTCGACGTGGGGCTTCTGCACCTTGATGGTGAGCATCTTCGCGTGTTCGCCCTGCTTGGTGTACTTGTCGTCGCGCTTGGGGACCTCGGTGTCTTCGGCCCAGATTGCTTTGGGCGAGGTCGGGCAGAACTCTTCGCAGACGATGCAGGGCGTCGCCATCGACCAGGGCAGGCAGCGGCCCTTGTCGTACATGGCGGTGCCGATGGAGATTGGCTTCTGCCCGATGCCCATCTTCATCTTTTCGTCGATCTTTTGGATGGCGCCGGTGGGGCACACCTGGCCGCAGAGCACGCACGAGAACTCGCAGTAACCGATGCGCGGGATCAGGATGGGCGTCCAGAGCCCTTCGAGGCCAGCTTCGAAGAAAGCGGGGTGGAGCGCGTTGTTGGGGCACACCTTCATGCACTCGGCGCAGCGGATGCAGCGCTCGAGGAACTCGCGCTCTTCCACGGAGCCTGGCGGGCGAATGACCTTTTCGCTGTAGGCTTTGTCGGGCCAGTTGGCGATGCGCATCGCCGGAATTGCGACGAAACCGGCCGCGGTGGAGGCCATCACCGTGCGCCGGGTGAGATCGGGCTTGAGGACTTCGCTACGCAGGCCCGGGAAGAAGCGAAACTTGATGACGTCTTCGGGGCAAGCAGCTTCGCAGTTGAAGCAGACGTGGCACTCGTCGCGCCGGTGCTTGACGCCGCCCTGGGGGCTGTCGGCGCCCTGGCAGTGCGTCAAGCACAGGTTGCAGTCGGTGCACTTGGAGTGGTCTTTCTCCATGCCGAACAGCGAGAAGCGCGCGATCACGCCCAAGAACGCTCCGAGGGGACACAGCGCGCGGCACCAGAATCGGGGGATGAACCGATTCATGAACAAGATCGCGACCAACAGAAAGACGATGAACCACGTCTGATGGAAATAGACCTGGTTACTGGTCCAGACCTGCGACGAGAGGAAGTCGAGCGTGCTGTCGCTGCTCAGCTGGAGTGGCCGGATGTTGGTCTCGGCGATCGCGTCTGCCGAACGCACACCGAAATACTGCAGCGCCGGGATCACACCGAGTCCGATGGCGCGCACGGCCACGCAGATCGGGTCGAGCAGGCCTCCGATGGCGCTGCCCATCAGCGCGGCGCCGAGGAAGCCCCACATCATGTAGTACTTACCCGACTGCCACCAGTGGGTCTTGTTGGCGTTGTTGCGCTGGTTGCTCTGGAGATAGCGGCTCGGAAAGAGCCAGCTGAAGAAGTGATGCAAGGTGCCGAACGGACAGATCCACCCGCAGAACACGCGACCGAAGATGATGGTGAGCGCCACGATGACGAGCGACCACGCGAGCCCGCGGTAGACCGTGTGGGTCGACAGCAGCGTCATCGCCGCCACGAAGGGGTCAGCGAGCAAGAAGCCCTCGACCGGCAGCGGGAGGCGCACGGGCTCGTCCGAGCCCGCCGCGAAGGTGCCGCGAAAGGCGGTCTGGGCGAGCAGGTAGAAGAATAGGGCAAAGAACCCGAATTGAGCGAAGCGCCGCACCCACACCAGCACCTGGATCACTTTGCGTGCCGGGATGCCCGAGCCAGGCCGGCGTTTCTTCTTCGGGAGCCAGCCGCGCACGCGTTCGACCAGGCTGACCTTGGTGAGCTTGGCTACCGGCTTGATGGTGGCCGTGCCCGTGGTGGCCACGGTGTTGCTGGACGATCGCTGGTCGCTGCAGGCTGTCGGGGGCTTGCTGTCGGTGGAAGCTACTGACCTGCTCGCCGGCAAGCTCGTGATCGCGCGCCGCGGCGGATCACCAGCCGAGCCATGCGCCGGATACGAGCCAGGCGCCCGATCGATGGGAGCCGTTGGAAGCGGGCCCAGATCGAGCGCCCGCACTGGCCCGGGCGCACCGAGCCACGGGATCGGCTGCGGCAGATCTCCTGCGTGCGTACCGAGGGTCATGCCTCAGACCTCCACGTGCGGGACTTGCTCCCAATGCATGTTGCCCAGGCCGCGTTCGTGCCCTAGCTTCAGATACTTCACGTTCTCGACCTTTTCGCCGATGAGGGTGGTGCCGTACGCATCCACGGCGACCTGATCGAGGCTCGCGACGACTTGATGCATGTCCACGGCGTCGTCGATGTTGCCGCCCTGCGGTCCGTTGCGCAGGAGCACGCGGGTTGCGTCCATGACGGTGAGCGTAGGTCGCATGAAGGTCGCCAGATCGGCGATGGAGACGTCGATGTTTTGGTGCAAGCGATTGCGCCGCCCGCCGAGCAAGCCGTACCAATTCTTCATCGCGGCGGTGAACTTGGAGAGGTTGTGGTGCTTGGCCACCGGCACGTTGATGACCTTGTCGGCGTTGACGAGCGGCGTGTAAACCGGCCACTGGTCGAGCACTTCGCCCTTCATTCGCAGTTCGCGAAAGCGATGTTCGGCAGGTAGGATCACGGTCGCGCCCAGGGCGTGGGTCGCGCGCCAGATCCCCGAGCGCTGAAAGCAGCGATTCGGTTCGTTGCACGAGGCGTCGGTCACGATGACCTGCTTGGCGCCTGCTTCGAACGCGAGCCGCACGACCTCAGCCACGACCTTGGGGTTGGTGTTGGCGGCGTGTACCGGCATGCGGTCCCAACCGATGTTGGGTTTGATCGCGACGATGTCGCCGTTGGAGATGAAACGCTTCATGCCGCCGAGCGCGTCGATGGCTTTGCGCGTCAGCTCCGCCGGGTCCTTGCTGCTCTTGGCGATCGCGAAGATCGGGCTCTCGGTCTCGGCCACTTCGAAACTTCGGACTTGACGCTCCCCCTTGGGATCCGACAAACCAAAGCCGCCGGGGTCGAAAGCAAAACGCGTCAGCGCCCCTGCGCCGCCCAAAACGGCGCCGGCTGCCGCGAGTTGCTTGAGCACCTGTCTTCGTGACGAGGGATCCGTCATGCTGCTCCTAGTTTTTAGCTGTAACTAACGTTACGTCAAGTTTCCGGTCCACCGCTAGGTTCCAACATAAGTGGCTGAAATCCAAACATTCTCGTACTCCGAGCCACCCTCGAGTAGATTTGCCACGGGTTCGTTGAATTCCTGGCCCCGAGAGCCCTCATCACCATGATTCCGACCGACAAACTGCGGGCCTTCGCGAGGCGCCAAGAAGAGATTGACCAGCTCATGTGCGATCCGGCGGTTGTCGCCGATCCCAAGCGGCTGAACGATTTGAACCGGGAAAGGACCCAGCTCGCGCCGATCGTGACGCACTTCGAACGCTTCAGCGCGCTGACCCGCCAGATCGCCGAAGACAAAGAAGCGCTGCAAGATCCGGAGCTCGGCCCCCTTGCGCGCGAAGAACTGCCCCTGCTCGAACAAGAGATCGCCCAGGTCGAGCGGGAGCTCCAGATCCTCTTGCTGCCGAAGGACCCCAACGACGAGCGCAACACCCTGGTCGAAATCCGCGCGGGCGCCGGTGGGGAAGAGGCGGCGCT
Source organism: Polyangiaceae bacterium (assembly GCA_025937785.1). Classification (GTDB taxonomy): domain Bacteria; phylum Myxococcota_A; class Polyangia; order Polyangiales; family Polyangiaceae; genus JAICQQ01. The sequence continues at coordinate 36,227 of JAICQQ010000011.1, read as the reverse complement.
GTTCGCAGCGGATCTGTTCCGCATGTACACGCGTTTCGCCGAAACCAAGGGCTGGCGCATCGAGCTCTTGAGCAAGAGCGAAGCTGCAGCGGGCGGCCTAAAAGAAATCATCGTGCTAGTGACGGGCGACAAGGTGTACTCGAAGCTCAAGTTCGAGAGTGGTGTGCACCGCGTGCAACGTGTCCCCGCCACCGAAGCCCAAGGCCGTGTCCACACCTCGACGGCCACCGTCGCCGTGTTGCCCGAAGCCGACGAGGTCGAGCTGGAGATCGATGAAAAAGACCTGCGCTTCGACATAGCCGCGTCGGGCGGTCCCGGCGGTCAAGGCGTCAATACCACCAACAGCGCCGTGCAGATCACCCACTTACCCACGGGCATGATCGTGAAGTGCCAGGACGAACGCAGCCAGATCAAGAACAAGGCCAAGGGCCTGAAGATCCTGCGCAGCCGGCTGCTCGAGCTCGAACAGCGCAAGCAAGACGAAGCCATCCGCGACGAGCGCCGTTCGATGGTCAAGGCCGGCGATCGCTCCGAGAAGATCCGTACCTACAACTTCCCTCAGAACCGCCTGACCGATCACCGCATCGGGCTCACCTTGTACAAGCTCGACCGGGTGATCGACGGCGACCTGACGGAGCTGATGGATGCCGTGGGCGCCTGGCACCAGGCAGCCCAGCTCGAACAGTTGCGTGATCCGGACCAGGGTTCGCCGTAGGGCAACATCATGAGCGTTTGGAACAAAGTCGACCTGGACGCTCTCTTGTGTGCCTTGATCTTGGCGCCCAATACCTTCTCACGAAACCGCTTCTTCCAGCTGTTCGAACAGCCCAAGGCACTGCGGGTGCGCCGCCGCGCCGCCCGCGTGCGCGGCATCATCCGCCAGCTCGTCGGCGATGGCACCAGCAAGGGCGTCATCGTCGGTGAGCGCATCATGACCGACGGGCAGGTCATCCTGCGCTACCACGTGGCCGAGCTAGACCTGACTCGCAGCACGGCCCTGACCGAGCTAGAAGCCGCCGCCCTGCGCTACGCGCTCTGGCGCGCGGGCGAGGGCAAGCTCGAGCGCGCCGATCGGCAGAAGGTCGAGACCGCCTTCGCCCGGCTGTCGAAGAGCCTGGACCTCGGCGGCAGCGATAGCTTGGTACCGCCTGAGTAAGCCGGCATCGGCACTCGGCTTCAGCCGACAAACCATGTCGGCTTGGCAGTGGCTGCATGTGAATGACCGCGCGAGGCTTCGTGTCCGATGAATCCGGAACACCAATCGCTGGAGCGTGTCTCTATCTCGGAGATCGACGGGTCGATGATCCTCTCGACGACTTGATCGCAGGAGCGGACACGAAACTTGCTTGTTTGCGGCAGACGAACGACGAGGGTCGCTTCAAGATCACCGACGTTGTCGCTGGGGATGACAATCACGACTACTGGTTGGTCGCGTGGAAAGAGGGCTTCGTAACGCACTCCGAACGAGTCTGGAAGGATGACGGTTTTCCGGGCCAGTCCTTCGACGTGAGCATCGTGCTGGCGAGCGTCGAGTAGAGCTTCACTCCAGCTGCGCCGCCACCGCCTGCTCCCACGCGCTGGCTTCCCCCTCGCTCAGCGCGTCGTGTGACGTGATACTGCCGGGTAAGGTGCGCGACGGAGTTTCGGCGACGGGGTGCACGCGCAGCGTGACGCGCGCCAGGCGACCGACGCGGCGTTCGCCGACGAAGAGCGTCGAGAGATCGGGGCCCACGGCGCGGCGCGGTACCGGGGTGAGCGTGAGCGCCGCGTCGCCGCGCAGGGTCGCCGAGAGCGCGACGAGCGTCTGATCCACCGGATCCTCCCAGCGACAGCGCGCGCCAGGCAGGCCGGCGGCGACCCAGTCGGCGAGCGATTGGCTGCCGGCGCGGGCGATACCGAGCGTGTAGCCTCGGCGCACGAGTAGGTTTTCGCACTGGTCGAGGGAGAGGCGGGCGTCGAAATCGGCGAGCAGCGACTTCTCGTCGAGCGCGCATTCGGCGAGATCTCGAGGCAGGGCCGCAGCCTTGGGCGTTTCCTTGGGCAAGAGCGCGCCCGGGTTCAGCACGCCTGCCGGGTCCCAGACCTGCTTGAGGCGGCGCATCATCTCGACGCCGTAGCCGAGCTCCGCGCCCATCAGCGGCGCCTTGCTGCGGCCGACGCCATGATGATGGCTGAGCGTCGCGCCAGCGGCGAGCGCGGCGCCGAGCGCGGCGGGCCAGAGGGCGTCGTACCGCGCCAGCGCCTCCTCGTCGCTGTCGGTCATGGCGCTGAAGGTGAAATAGATGCTGCAGCCGTCGGGGTACACATGGCTCAGATGCGCGAGCACGACCACATAGCGCCCGAGCGCTCGCCTCACCTCATCGTAGACAGCCCGGAGCTTCGACCAAGGCGCGGCGACCTCCATCGTGTCGCTGAATGCGCCGGAGCGAAACACCGGTGACTGCCGGTAGCTCACCGAGTAGCGATGCTCGAGCCAGGCGCGGGCGGGCGCTTCGCCGAGATCGCGGGCACGGTAACTGGTGCAAATGCGCAGCGCGCGCTCGCGGTCTTCCGCGACGGCGGCAGGCTCACCCTCGAAGATGAGCACGAGCCGGCACTGATTCAGCAGCGCTCCCTCGAGGCCCCGGACGGCGTGGTTGATGGCGTTCGGAATGCGCAGGGCGTTGCGCAGGACCCATGAAGGGTCTTTGCTGGGACCGGACTTCGACGAATGCAAGGCGGTGTCGAGCGCGTCGTAGAGACGCGCTACCGCGGGGCGGAGCCCGCTCTGGAACATCTCGCGCAGGGCTTCCCAGCCACTTTCGACGTCCCTGAACATGAAGCCTGCGTAGGCGCGGGCCCGGGGCGTTCGATGCAAGCGAAGGCGCGCGGCGGCGATGATCCCCAGTGTGCCCTCGCTACCGATCATGAGCGGGGCGAGGTTCGGTCCGCGTTCGCGCCAGCGCATGCGCACGGCATCGCCCGAACCGAGCACGGCATCGCAGCCGACCACCATGTCCTCGATTTTTCCGTACAGGCCGGAACACTGCCCGGCACCGCGCGCGGCCAGCCACCCACCGACGGTCGAGCACAGAATGCTGGAGGGAAAGTGCCCGACGGTGTAGCCCAACGCCTCGAGCTCGTTCTCCAGCGTGATGCCGAGCATACCTGCTCCGACATCGACGACACCTTCGTCCGGATGCAGCGTGAACCCGGTGAGGGCCTTCAGATCGACGACGATGGTCTGCCGATCGGGCGCGATCCCCCCGCACACGCCGCTGCCGGCTCCGAAGGGGACGATCGGCGTCGCGGTGTCGCGTGCATAGGCGACGATTCGGGCGAGGTCGCCCTGGGAGCTCGGCCAAACGATGGCGCTGGGCCCGGGACGGGTCGCATCATGGGCCCGCAATCGGATTAGGTCCCGCGGCCACAGATCCCGACTGTACACGACTCGATCGGATGGGCTATCACTCACTCGTGACCCCGGGACCAGCTGGCGCAAGTCGTCGACCGCACTCACGATTCGCTTGTAACGCGGGTGAGCCGGGACGTATACGCTCCTCGAGCGATCTGGGCGTTTTCGAGTCGTTTTCGCCGCGCCATGCGGCGACTATCGTCGCGCTCGGGGCGTGGCTGTTCGCCAGCGCTTGCGGCGGAAGCACGCAAGCCCCCGCCAAGGGAGCTGATGACTCCGAAGCGAACGCCGAGGACGGCGCGTCGGGAGCGTCCCCCGCGGCCGACGACGGCGCGAGCGGCGACCCTGGCCCGACGGGACCGGATTGCTCCGACCAAACCTGCTTCGCGTGCGGCGCAAGCATGTGCCCTGTCGGCTTCTATTGCGACGAGAAGGCCAACGGTGGCCCGGCCTGCGGTTGGTTGCCCGAGTGCGCCGAGACCGCCAGCTGCGCGTGCGTCACCGGCGTGCTCGGTTCCAGCTGCAGCTGCGACGATGGCGCTGGCGGCCCGCACGTCGCGTGTGAGTAGCCAGTGGCAATGGAGGGCGCGCTAGGCGCGGTGCGCCGCCAGTAGCCAACGCTCCCACCAGGCTCTCCAGGGTGATCGCGTGCGCTCGCCTGTGAGTGGATGCTGAGCGCTCCCGGTCCGCGTGCGCCTGGCACGGCGTGAGCGGCCCGCGTAAGCTTGGCAGAAGCTTGGTGTGATTGACCAGGAGACTACATGAGAGTACGAGACTGGTGGGTGCTGGGGGCTTCGCTGGGACTGACGCTCCAGAGTTGCGCGACAGCCGTCGAAGACAACGACTCGATGGCAGACAACCTGGTCAGCAGCGCGACCAACGGTGCGACCGCGAACACCAGCACGATGACCGCGGCCGTGGCGACGGGACCCGGTAACACGACCACCATCAACACCTCGGCCTCGAATGCGACGAGCTCGAGCTCGTCGACCTCGGGGGGCGACTCCAGCGGGGGCAGCGGTTCGGACAGTACCAGCGGTGAAAGCTCCGGGGGAGCCAGCTCCACCAGCAGCGAGGACGCGGTCACCAGCGATGGAGGCGGCGGAGATACCAGCTCGACGACGGAGGACGGCACGGAAAGTTCGACGAGCGACGACTCGACGACCTCGACCAGCACTGCGACGACCGGCGCTGCGACGACCGGCAGCGCTGCGACCACCAGCGCAGTGACGACCGGCGGTTCCACCACCAGCGCGGGAACGACCGGCGGCTCCACCACCAGCGCTGCGACGACTGCGACTACGAGCAGCAGCACCACCGGAGGTGGTGGCGACCACTGCCTCGACGATTGGCGCGACGACCCCGCAGCCGAGAGCTGCCTGGAAGCCAGCCAGGACGACAGGAGGAAGTGCGAAGAAGTGCTGGATTGTTGGCTCGCGGAGGACTGCGGCCCGGGTGATGGCTGCAGCGGGAACGACGCCGAGTGCGGGCAAAACACGTTGGGCGTCAGCCCGGTCGCGTATGAATTCGCCGAGCCGGTGTACGACGAGCTCTGCGGGGGCTAGGCCAGCTTGGCCTCGACCGCGATCACCTCTGCGTCGAGGCTGGGTGGTTCGCCTGCGAACCCACCGTGGAGGTTCTCGATGCAGAGGCCCGCTTCGGCCAAGGTGGGCGCGAACTGATCGAGCAACCAATAGCGGTGCCGGACGAGGGACGAATGCAGCAATCGGCCCTGCTCGTCGAAGTACTCGTAAGTCATCTCGAGCCGCTGCGTAGCCTTGTTCCAGGTGCTGCGCTCGAAGACGCTGAGCCTCGTCTCGTCGTCCGCGAGATCGACGACGTGTTCGCGCTCCGACTCGTCGAAGGCGTCGGGTTCACAGTCCGCGTGGAAGCTATCTGCCTCGTAGACATCGAACAAGAGGCGCCCGTTCGGCATCAAATGCTGCCGGCAGCGCGTGAGGCAAGCCTGCACGCTGGCGGCGTCCAACAAGCAGAACAGACCCGAGTAGGGAATCACGATCCGATCGAACTTCGCGCCCAACTCGAAGCTGCGCATGTCGGTGAGGACGAGCTGGAACTTCGCGGCGCCGGTCTCGACGAGATCACGCTTCGCCAACTCGAGCAGGCCGGCGTGGTTGTCGATACCGGTGACGGGGACACCCGCGCTGGCGAGCGCCCCGGCGATTCTGCCAGCGCCGACGCCGAGCTCGAGCGCGTGGCGGGCCCCCCGGCAGCGACGCACGTAGAACTGCGCGTCGCCCGGGTTGCCGCGATGCAGCAGGGCGTAGAGGCGCGCGTCCTGCAGTTGATGAAAGGTTGCGGTGGACATAGCAAGGCTCGCGGGCGCAGAGCCGCGATCGGAGACGCAGAGTTGTGCCACGATCTCGCCGGAAAGTTGGCACATCTGTGCGCCTTTGAGCGAAGGATCGCGGGAGTCGGCCGCTGGCTCGGGCTTTGCTACGTGCGCGTCCGAGCCAACAGGGGCCAGCCAGGGCCCGTGTTCGAGCAGAGTCAGGCTCCGTGGGGCGAGTGAGCGACAAGGTGGTAGCGACGAACATGCGAGCGAGTCGAGGGCGAGGAGCGGTGCGGCAAGTCGTGCGCCTGTGCTTCGGATTGTGCTTGTTCGTGATTGCGTGGCCGGTCGCGTGTGCGCGATCCGACCTCGGGGCGCCCGGGACTGACCTGGCGGAGAGCTGCGGCGACACCGTGTGCCAACCCCACGAAACGGGCTGGTGCCCCAGCGACTGTGAGACTACCGACTGTGGAGACGGGCGCTGCGCGACCGGCGAAACGCCTCGGAGTTGCCCCGATGACTGCAGTGGTGGCGGCTGCGGCGATGGCACGTGCGGGCCGGGCGAAGCTCCGGACTGCCTCGCAGACTGTTCGCCGTGCGGCGACGGTTTCTGCTCGGCCGCGGAGGTCGAAGGGAGCTGCCCACTCGACTGCTCCGAGGGCTGCGGCAACGGCAGCTGCGAGTCCGGCGAACAGGGCAAGTGCATCGACTGCAGCGTTTGTGGCGATTTGATCTGCCAGCCCGGCGAAGACGCATCCTCGTGCCAAGATTGTCGGCAGACGTGCGGCAACGGCGTGTGCAACGCAGGCGACGCTACCCTGTGTCCCGAGGAGTGCACGGAGTGCGGCAACGCCATTTGCGAAGCAGGTGAGCCGGGGTGGTGCCCTGGAGACTGTGACGACGTCTGCGGTAACGACGTCTGCGAGTCCGCCGAGCCCGAATGGTGCCCACAAGACTGCAACGGCTACTGCGGCGATTTCATCTGCTCGGGGGACGAGCCCGTGTGGTGCCCACAGGACTGCAGTACCGGCTACTGCGGCGACGGCTGGTGCACCGGCAGCGAACCCGAGTGGTGTCCGCAAGACTGTGGCTCGCGCTGCGGCGACTTCGTCTGTCAGGGTCAGGAGTACTGGTACTGTCCCCAGGACTGCGGCGGCTGGGTGTGCGGCGATCTCATTTGCCAGGGCAACGAGAACATCTTTTGCCCCTGGGACTGCGGTTGCGGTGATGGCTACTGCGTCAACGACGAGCCCCGGTGGTGTTCGCAGGACTGCGATAGCGTGTGCGGCAACACTCTGTGCGAGGCCGACGAATACCTGTGGTGCCCCCAAGATTGTGGGGGCGGCTATTGTGGTGACCGCGTCTGCCTCGGGACCGAACCCAGCTGGTGCCCCGAAGACTGCGGCTTTTGCGGAGACGGTTCATGTGTGGTGGGTGAGTGGGGTTGGTGCGGGGTCGATTGCGGGGGCAAATGCGGCGACCAGATCTGTCAGGGTGAGGAGTACTGGTACTGTCCGCAGGACTGCGGGTACCCGGTGTGCGGCAACGGATACTGCGAGCTGTCCGAGCCCTCGTGGTGTCCGCAGGACTGCACCACGAGCTGCGGGAACGGCTACTGCGACCCGGGTGACTTCCAGTTCTGTCCCGAAGAGTGCCAGTACGCTTGCTACAACGGCTACTGCGACCCCTCGGACTTCCAGACTTGCCCTTGGGAGTGCCCCAACACTTGCGGCAACACCTGGTGCGAGCCGCACGAAAACCCCGCCACGTGTGGCGACTGCTTCTGCGGCGACGCGCAATGTTCCGTCTTCGAAGACGCCTACAACTGCCCGAACGATTGCGGCTGGTGTGGGGACGGCACCTGCGGCAGCTCCGAAGACAGGCGCAACTGCCCGTGGGATTGCGGCTGGTGCGGTGACATGGTCTGCGGAGTGGGCGAGGACAGCAACGGCTGCCCGAGCGACTGCCCGAATCCGACGTATTGTGGGGACGGCCGCTGCGCGCAGAACGAAACGCCGCTCAGCTGCTGGGATTGCTACTGCGGTGACATGGTGTGCAGTGCCAGCGAGCATCCCAACAACTGTCCCAGCGATTGCGGCCCGCCCGCTCCGTTCTGCGGCAACCAGATCTGCGACATGCTCGAGACGCCTGCCACCTGTCCGAGCGACTGCTGGATCGACGCCTACTGCGGGAACGCAGTGTGCGAGCCCGGCGAGGCCGTGAGCTGCCCTTGGGACTGTACTGGGATATTCTGCGGCGATCGGATCTGCCAGCGTGGCGAAGTCGGCTGGTGTCCACTCGACTGCGGCTCGGGTCTCGGGTGCGGCAACCAGGTGTGCGAGCCCGGCGAATTCGGGATCTGCTATGCAGACTGTGGCTACCGCAGTTGCGGCAACTACATCTGCGAGCTCGACGAACCCGCGTGGTGCCCTCAGGACTGCTACGGGGCCTGCGGCAACGAGGTGTGCGAGCCCGCTGACATCCTGAGCTGCCCAGAAGAATGCTTCGGCGCAGAGTGAGCATGGCGACTATCGGCCGACGGACCAGCGCACCGCCCGAGCTCCGGTGCGCTCAGCCGGCCTGGCGCGCCCCGCCACACCTGACGGGGCGCATTCAGGCTTGCGCGAAGCAGGCGCACCCGTCGATCATGTGAAGTGATGAGCCCAGGAGAAGCTCGAGAGACAGCAGGTCGATTGGCACAATGGTTGGTCGAGAAAGGCCGACCTGACGAAGCTGTCGCGCTACTGAGTGCTTGGGCCGCCAAAGGTGACAACGATTCGGAAGGCCAGCAGCTGCTTGCCGAAGCGTTGCGCATCGACCCGAGCTCGCGGGTCGCGCAAATGGCGTTCGAGCGGATGGAGGGCATGTCCGGAGATCACGCAGATCTCGACGCCGCCATCGCCACGTACTCGGATGCCGAGCTGAAGCGGCTCGAAGGGGAAATGCGTCGCCCGACTTTTCGGAAGGCGCAGATGGGGTTCAACAACAATATCAAGTGGCAAGGGCACGTGTTCCACGTGCAGACCGAGGACTCGGGCCTCGACCAGCCGCACATCGTCACTCACCTGTTCGCCGACGGCGGGCGCGTGATCAAGAGTCACCGGCGTTCCTACGCGAAAAGCGTGAAACGTGCGGATGTTGCCGAGTTCGTGCGCGGCCTGATGAAAGGCCAGCACTTCGAAATGATCCTGGCGCTGCGTGAAGGCCGGTTCAACGCCATCCTGGAAGGCCGCGAAATCGGCGGGCTCGACGAGCTGACCGAGCCCCCCAACGTAGACATCAAGAAGCTCACCAAGAAGAAAGAGCGGCGCGACTCGAGCGAAGTTGCGATTGCGTCGAAGGCGGAGCCCGCGCCGCCAGCCCAGCGCGCCCACTTTCAGCTGCGCGTGCTCAGAAGCCTCGTGGGCGGACCCGAAACGTATGCCCCGAGCGGCGAGCAGGCGATCGTGGGTTCGAAGGGCACCATCGCCCTCTCCGGTGAACGCTTCTGCCACCCCGAAGAAGCGGTGTTGGTGTTCCGCGACAACCGCCTGTGGCTCGAGGACTTGGACGGGGGCAACGGCGTCTTTCTCAGGATTCGAACCCCGGTCGAACTCGAGATCGGCGACGAGTTCGTGGTCGGCGATCAGCTGCTTCGCGTCGAAAAGAACCCCGTCGCCGACGATGGCCCCGATCCCGACCCCACCTATTTCTACTCGTCACCGAAGTGGCCGTCGTCCTTCCGCGTCGTCCAGGTTTTCGAGGGCGGTGCCTCGGGCGCGTGCGTCGTCGCGCGCGGTAATACCCTGCAGATCGGGTCCGCCGTTGGGGACCTGGTGTTCCCCGACGACCCGCTCGTCGCCGAACAGCACTGCATCGTCGAGGAGCAGGCGGGCGCGGTCGTCCTCACCGATCTCGGCTCGCGCACCGGCGTGTTCGTGCGCATCCGCGGCGAACAAGAGCTCGCCCACAGCGACGAGATCTTGGTCGGGCGCACCCGCCTCGTCGTCGATCTGTTGGGTGGCCAAGCGGCCTAACCGCGCTTCTCTGGGGTCGGCGAGACCCCGCTCGCTGAAGTTCGGGCGCACCAAATGAAAAAGGCCAAGGCGCCATTCGCCTCGGCCTTTCTCGGGCTTGGGAAATGCCGATTACTCAGCCGGCGCTTCCTCGCCACCCTCTGCAGGAGCCTCGGCGCCCTCTTCAGCCGGAGCAGCTTCCTCAGCCGGAGCAGCTTCCTCTTCTGCAGCAGGTTCCTCTGCAGCAGCCTCTTCGGGAGCGGCTTCTTCAGCGGTGGCACCCTCGGGGGCCTCGGCCGGAGGAGTCTCGCCGCCGCAGGCGACGCAGAGAGCAAGAGCAGCAGACAGAGCGAGCGTTGTACGAATGATCATGTGACTTTACTCCCATCCGGGCGGGGGAATAGGAGTGCCCGGAGTCGGTGTTGAGATGCTTCGATTAGCGAATATGGCTCACGGCGGCCTAGCTTTTTCTGAAACAAGAAAAATAATCCAATAATTCTAGCTTGTTAAGTCGGAGCACGGGCAATGGGCCGACGGCCGGGTAGGCTCCGAACGCGAAGTAGGGCACGCTCTGAGCCGAAAGAGGCGGATGAGGCGTCAAGACACCGAGAACCCCATGGCCGGCTCACCCGCCCACCTACGCCTCGTGCAGCGCGCTGTTCCTGCACCCAGCGTCCCCGACCTGCGCCGCACGCCGCGCATCGTCACCCCGGACGACGTCGTCCGCTCGGGTGAATCCGAGGATGAAGCAGGTCCCCTCGCGGCGCTGGACGATGCCCGCCTCGTGTCACTGGTCGCCCAGGGTGAAACCGGCGCCTTCGAGACGCTGTACCGACGTTACGCTGTCTTCGCCATCAACCTGGCGGTAAGGATCCAGGGCAATGCACGCGACGTAGAGGACGTCGTCCACGACGCCTTCCTACGGGCGCACGACAAGCTGGGCGAACTGCGCGACGGGCAAGCCTTCAAGGGCTGGTTGGGCGCCATCGTCGTGAGTCTAATCCGCTCGCGCCTGCGCAAGCGCCGTTTGATGGGGGCTTTCGGTCTGACGTCGAAAGATCCCATCGACCTCGATTCAATCGCAGCGGAGACGGCCAGCCCGGAGGCGCGGGCACAGCTGGCGCAGGTGTACGCCCTGCTGCAGACGATGCCGGCCGATGAACGGATCGCCTGGACGCTGCGCCACGTCGAGCGCCATCGGCTCGATGCCATTGCAGAGCTGCTCGGTTGCTCGCTCGCGACGGCGAAGCGGCGGATTACCCGAGCGCAGCGCTTCATTCAAGATCACTTCGTCGCGCCGTTCGAGGGGGAGACTCTTTGAGTCGACAGCGCCTATGAGTCAGCAACGCCGCCCGCCCCAGATCGAATCCGCTGCGCTGCGCGACAATGCCGGTGGTGCGCGCGTCGAGCGGATCTGGAAGCGACTCGAATCGAACCTCGTGCCACCTCGCAAGGCACCCAAACGTTCGTGGTCCGTGGCTTGGGCGCCGGCCTTGGCAGCAGGGCTCACGCTCGGGTTCGTGGTCGGGCGCGAATCGGTGGCCCCCGAACTGCCTCCACCCGGTCGCCTCGTCGCAGAACCAGCAGCTGCGGAACCCGCAGGTCCGCCCGACCAACGCTCGAACGCCGAGCAGAGTCCGGCCCGGAAACCCGAGCAGGCCGAAGCCCGAGGTCTGCGTCAGCCGCCTCGAACACCAAGAGCGTTGCCTAGCGCAGATGCCGCGCTCACCTACTCCGATGTACCGGTTGCTCCGACGGCCGCAGCTCCGCTGGTCCGGGCTCCGGCTCCGGCGCCGTCACCGGCGCTCTGGCTTCAGCTCGCCGATCGCGGTGACTACGAGCGCGCCTCTCAGGCACTCGAAGAACAAGGTGGCTTCGATTGGGTGCTGACGCAGGCATCCGCGGACGAGCTCATGGTTTTGGTGGACGTGGCGCGCGCGACCGGCAATCGCGGCCGCGCGATCCAGGCGCTGCGCCGCGTCACCGAGAGTTTCGTGAGCAACCCCAACGCCCCGATCGCGGCGATGACGCTCGGTAGAATGTTGATGCAATCGGGTGATCGCAAAGGAGCTTCCGAGGCATTCTCACTGTACCGGCGTTTGTCGCCCGAGGGTGATTTCGCCGAGGATGCTCTCGCCAGCGATATTCAGGCTGCGGTAGAAGAGGGCGATTGGGAACGCGCGCAAACGCTTGCCAAACAGTACGAAACCGACTTCCCTGACGGCCGCCACCTTGAGCAAATTCGCGAACAGCTCAACACCGCAGTGCCGGCAGACGGCTCGACGGTGCCTGCCGCGCCCGACGCAGGCGCAGCCGAGCCGCCCGCGGGCGCCGGCTACGATCGGGATGCGACGGAAGTGCTCCCGCCAGAGGATTCGCCTTACTAGCGGCCTCGTTGGGCTCGCGCTGAACGCGTTCGGCAGCGCTGCTGCCGCGCCCGCCGCCCCCGATGTCGTCGTCGAGATCAGCCCCGCAGCGGGCGAGGTATTGAACGACGGCGTGACACGCCGACTGATCCACCTCGAGCTCGCCGAGGTCAAGGTGGCTCCCAACCCGAGCCGGCAGGACTCGAGCAGCCTGACCCTGTTCTATCGCCTGGTGCTCACCCCCGCCGGAGAACTCCGCATCGAACTGTGGGAGCTCGGAGAGTTTTACGGCGCGCGGCGAGTATCGACCGCACACGGTGACAAAAAGCTGTTGGCGCGCCATATCGCGCTGGCGACCGCGGAGCTGGCGCAGCGCCTCTCCCGCACCCACTCGCAAAAGGCAAAACAATTGGAGCATCAGGCTCGCCAAAACCTCGAAGCACGGCGCGCGGAGGTCGAACGCGCGCGCCGCGAGCGCTGGGCGCTGGTGAGCCAAGGGGGAGCCGCGTGGCTCCCTGAGCCGAGCGCCTGGCTGGCGGGTCCGCGGCTCGGGGTCCAGCTGAACCACCCGCAGCGTGGCCGCGTCGAGTGGAGCGCCGCGTGGTTGTTCGGCGCCGCCGGTGGCATCCCCGAAGTTCACGGCATCGAATGGTTGGAGGTACGCGCCGCACCTCAGCTCCGCTTCGATGCGCAGAGCCTGGCCGTGGGTCTAGAGTTGGCAGCTGCCAGCGTGGCCCTCGGAGGCCCCGTTTCGGTAGATGCGATCCCGAAGCAACGGCAGACCTGGAGTGCGCGCGCTGGGCTGCACCTCGAGTTTCAGCCGCGCGTCGCCCAGCAACTGCGGCTGAACATCGCCGCAGACGCCTCCTACCTGCTGCGCAGCATCCCGCTGCAGGTCGAGACCCGCAGTGAACGCCTGCGCGGCGCCTGGTTCGGTCTCAATCTGGGGGTCGTGATCGAGCCATGAGCGCCTCGAGCTCCAGGCGCGCCGGTTTCGACAGATTCACCAGTCTGAACTCGATGCGATAGCTGCTGGCGCTCGCCCGCTGACAACTGCGCACGCGTCCCTCGAATACGCGCGCGCCACAGACCAACTGGAGGGGCGCACCAGGCGGGGCACTGGCGTTCGCCAGCACGGTCACTCGATCCCCGGAAACCGCGTCGAGATCCGCATGCCCGTCCGGCAGCGGAGCATCGGGCGTGGATGGTTCGCGGAGCATCAAGCAAAGAGCCATCTCACCCCCGCCGTCGCATGGCCTGGCGAGCTTCGCGCTCGGCTTCACGATCTTTGATGGCGTGACGCTTGTCGTGCGTCTTCTTGCCCTTGGCCAGACGGATTTCGAGTTTTACGCGCCCTTGCTTGAAGTAGCACTTGGTGACCACGATGGTCATCCCGTCGCGTTCGACAGCGGCTTTCAAACGGGCGATCTGCTCCGCGTGCAGTAGCAGTCGGCGCGTGCGCCTCTCTTCATGCCCGAACGCGGCGTGCTGCATCGGCGGGATGCGCATGCCTTTCACCCACGCCTGGAAGCTCGGGTCGATATCGACCCAGGCGTCGGTCAGATCCGCCGCGCGCTCGCGGAGCGACCGCGCCTCGCTACCGATCAGCGCCACCCCTGCCTCATAGCTGTCAGTCAGCTCGTAATTGAAGCTCGCGCGCCGATTGGTCGCGATCACGCGATCGGAAGACTTGTTGTGCTCAGGTGCACGCGCCATTCGAGCCGCGAACTATGCCTGCTCGTCACCGAATGGCAAGTTCCGAAAGGGTCCGCCGGGCCGAGCGCTCGCTAGAGGTAGGTGAAGCTGTAGTAGTAGGGGTCACCGGTGGCGGTTTTCCCGGCGGGTACGATCTCGGCCGTCATGATCACGTGGCGCTCCGAAATGCGCAGCATGCCGTGCCAACTCTCGCCGTTGCCGCAGTGGCTGTCGAAGCGCACGGCCTCGCGTCCACCCGTCTGATAGCGCCCGTGGATCTTCATGTCGCGCTGGCAGCGCTGACCCAGAATCACGAGCACCTTCTGGACCAGAAGCTTGTCGGTGACTGCGCCTTGGAAGGGAGGCAACACGGCAACGACGTAGGTCACCCCCTCGTCGTCCTGTGCGCGCCAGGTTCGATTGCCAGCTTCGGACTGCGCTTCGCCGAGCTTCGGTAGGCCTACCGAGAAGCCCGCCGCTTCGTCCGTGAGCCGCACCCAGTGGGCGGGCAATGCTGAGGTCGTTGCAGGAGCGTCGGCCGCCGGCGCGGGTGCTTGACCCGATTCACACGCGTTCAGCTGCTGGAACTGGGTCGCGCACGGTCCCACCACGTTCGAACACACGAGGCCCGGCGTTGCCGCCTGGCACTGCACAGCAGCCAACGTGGCTTCGCCGCAGCGTTCCGCCAGGCTCTCGTAGCGCTCACAATTGGCGCGGCACTTCCGCGCGCTGCGCGCGGAGCACTGTTCGGCGGCCTGTGCGCACAGCTCCGCGCACGCTCGACTCACCTCGGCGAGTCGTTCGGCCGGCGCCGGTGCGGCAGCAGGCTCCGTCTGGGCCGTGTCGGTGGGCGTTTCGAGCGCAGGCACCGGCTCGACTGCTACCGGAGCGGGAGCAACGGGTGCTGCTGTTGCCGGCGGCGCGGGGGCGGGGGCGGGCCGAGGGGAGGACTCCGGTGCGTTCGCCGGCGCCGCGCCCGAGCACCCGAGCAGGGCCAGGTTCAACGCGAGCGATGCGCCGATCGCGCGACGAGCGAGACTCATGACGCGCGCGAGCCTACCTCATCTCGCGCGCACGGGGAAAGCTCGTGGCTGCGCGGATGCCACACGTCATCGCTTGCATTCATGGGGCCGCCGGTGCGGCGCTCGGCTGCGATGCGAAGCGCGCATCGCCTCCGGTGAGCCAGGCCCAGCGCTCTCGAATCGCTTGGGCGACTGCCCCATCGTAGGTGTGTCCGATGTCGCCCCCGGACGCGATCTCGACCTGAACGCCCTGCTTCTCCAGCGCTTTGGCCGTCTGTTTGCTGGCTTGCCGGCAAGCGCTCTGGCCACAGGCGAACAACACGCGCGCACCGCCGCGTGCAGCGAACGCTTCGGCGCGCGCCTTGTGCCAGCCAGCGTAGCCACCTTCCGTGAGTACGGCGCTTTGCACACGCGGCAACGCGTCGGAAGCAGCGAGCAGGTGTACTCCAAGAATCGCGCCCAACGAGAAACCGGTGAACACGGGAGCCCGTGCGTCCACATGCTTTGGGAATCGCTCCGTCAGCGCGGCGAGCGCACCGCGCACTTCTTCCGTCACCTTCGCGGCAGTCGTATAGGTCCAGCGGTCGGCGCTCTTGGGCGCGTCGCCGCGGGGGACGCCACGTGGACACAATACCCAGGGGAAGCCGTCCGTAATGTCCCGCCACACTTCACACTGCCACTCGGGGCGGTCGTAGTTTCCGTGCAACGCGATCACCACCGGGCGCATCGTGCGGGCACCGAGTGGAACCGAAACCACAGCGGCGCCGAAGCCTGGCACCGGCAATTCCTGTAATGGCTCTCCCGTGAGCATGGGTGCTAGTGCCGGCGGAGGTGGCTCAACCGATGCGATCGGGATCGGCGCGGATGACGGGGGGGACGCGTTCGGCGCCTGACTCACTGGGGGTGCAGAAGGGGCTGTTGGCGCACCATCTGCGCCCGGGGGCCCATTGGACGACCTGCACCCGCCGAGCAGCAGCATCAATCCCCAAGCCCAGCGCGTGTGCCGTGTATCCATCACTCATCAAACTGCATCAAGTGTTGCCACGTTGGAACCGATGACCACGATCGCCCTACACACAACGCACCCCTTTTCTTGACCGTCCCCCAGAGGTGCAAGGTAAGCTAGTGTAGGACAATTGCTCACATTGGACGGGGACGCACCTCACCATCACTGTCCGGTCTCACTTTTGCGAAGTCGTCAACACCCCAAGTGCAGCGCCGCGTCGGACCCGCCGCGGATCGTCCACCTGCAGCGGATCCCGTGCAAAACACAGAGTTCGGGGAGGTGACTTCTTCGTGCTCAGCGGCCTTTCCTCCGTTGCCGGGCCCTGGTAGTGCCTAGCGAGCGGGCCTCGCACTTGAGGGTCCGACGGGACTTTGCCAGACTGATCAACCCAAGCGTGAATTCGGCTCCCACCATTCAGCAAAACGACGGAGGCGCACAAGCCGGCCAAGTCCTCGGTCGTTACGAACTGCTCCTGCCGATCGCAGCCGGTGGAATGGCAATGGTGTGGGCCGCTCGCATGCGCGGGACGCGAGGCTTTCAGAAGATCGTCGCCGTGAAGACGATGCTGCCAAAGCTCAGCGAGGACGCCCAGTTCGAGCAGATGTTCCTGGACGAAGCCTCACTGGCTTCTCAGATTCGCCACCCCAACGCGGTCGAGATCCTCGACCTCGGTGAGCAGGGCGGAGTCCTCTACCTCGTGATGGAATGGATCGAGGGGATTCCGCTGAACCAGCTGATGAAAGCGGCCAAGCGTCAGGGGGGAGTGCCAGCCAAAGTCGCCGTGCGCATCGCGATGCAAACTTGCGCCGGGTTGCACGCCGCCCACGAGCTCAAAGATGCGAATGGGAACCTGGTGGGTTTGGTGCACCGCGACGTCTCGCCGCAAAACATTCTAGTGACGTTCGACGGCGTAACCAAAGTCGTCGATTTCGGCGTGGCCAAAGCCACGGCCGCCGGGGATGGCGCGACACAAGCCGGGCAAATCAAAGGGAAAGTCGGCTACATGGCGCCTGAGCAGGTGCGCGGCGAAGCCATCGATCGTCGCGTCGACGTCTTCGCGCTCGGCATCGTGTTGTATGCGCTCACTACCGGCAAGCACCCGTTCCGGCGGGAATCAGAAGCGGCGACGATGTATAACATCTGCGCACCGCAGGCGGTGATGGCCCCCAGCAAGGTAGTGCCCAACTACCCGGCAGAGCTCGAGGCCGTGATCATGAAGGCGCTCGAGAAAGATCGCGACAAGCGCTTCGCTTCTGCGAACGACGTTCTGAAAGCGCTCGACAAGTTGCCCGAGGAGCTGCGCGCCACGACCGACCACGACGTGGGAGAGTTCGTGCAGACCTTGCTCGGTGCGCGCCGTGAAGAGCGTAAGCGAGCACTCACCGAAGCTCTGGAACGAGCCGACCTCCAGGCGCAGACCCAGAGCGGCACCCGACAAGCCATCCAGGGAGGTTCATCCGGTCAGAATCGCGCGATGGCCGAAGTCGGGAGCGGCATCACGACAGGAAACCTCGAGCCCGCCGCCGATTTCGGTGGCTTCAAGCGCCCAGGCCTGTTGCTCGGGGCGGCAGCCGGCGTTTTGATTCTGGCGGGTGCCATCGCCTACACCATGGTGGGCAACGACAAGCCTGCGCCTCCCACCGAAAGTGTCGCACAACAGCCAAAAAGCGACGTGGCCCCGGCGCTTCCTCGACCTGCCGCGGACAGCGCGCCGCCTGAAAAGCCCGCCGCCGACGACACTGCGTCGGAAGATGCGGCCGCAACGAAGAAGGACACGACCGACGAGGCGAAAGCGACCGAGGAAGACAAGGCCGACCGCCCCGCAGCTCCACGTTGGGGTGGCCCCGCGCGGCCCGTGCCTCGTGCTCCGGCCATCTCCCCGAAGCCTCCTGTTCAGGAGTCCAAGGACAAGGACAAGTGGAAGCAGGACCCCGGCTTCTAGCCGGCTCGGCTCGTACTTAGAACTGCCCGACCACGCTGAAACCGCCGATGTCGGCACCGGGTGCAGCTGCCATCCAGCGGATACGCTTGGTTTCAGTCGCATGCTTCTTGGCGTTACGCATATCGAGGTAGAACAGTGTTCCACCAACGCCCGCCGCCACCACGCCTATGCCGAGCATGACGGGTGCCACGGTGTCCAGCGTCTTGACTCGATCGGCCTTTGAGCGCAGGTCGGCCTTCTCTGACTCGTCGAGGGTCGGCGGGCAGGTGTAGTTCGAATCGTCGGCCTTCGTGCATTTGCTCTTCAGTTCGGACAGATCTTGACCGCGAATGACGAATAGCACGCCCGACGTGATCAACGCCGCACCACCCACACCCATCAGCACGTAGGGATAGAAGCTGTACTTCTTGCCCCCATCGTCCTTCACGCCGCTATCGTCAGGGGTGCCACCGCCGATGTCCGGCGGCGCTTCGGTCGGGAGCGGCTTGAGGTCGATGGTGACCGTGCGCGTCTCTTCCTCCGCCACCTCGAGCGTTTCGGAATAGTTAGCGTGGCCCGGCGCGGTCGCCACCAACGCGTGCGGTCCCGGATCCAGCGGCACCTCGACGCCCACCGAGCTCTCCCCGAGCGCGACGCCATCGAGTTCGATGGCTGCCGCCTCGGCCCCGGAGCCCCGTTGAATGACGACCTTGGGGATGCGCGCTCGAAGATCGTTGACGCTCGCTTCGACTTCCTGCTTGAAGCTCACGCCGTCGCCGACCGTTTCAGCATCGGCGAGGGCCAGCTCGTAGCCACCGAGCGCAGCCACCAGTTTGCCCAGGTTTTCTTCGCAGAGGGCGATGTGGTACCGCACCTGCGGCGTCATCTTTACTTGGCCTACTTGCCGAAACTGCTTGAGCGCACCAGCCCAGTTCTTCGCCTGCTCGAGTTCGATGCCCCGCTGGAAGGCGGCCCGAGCCTCGGAGAGCTCGTCCGAGGTCTGAGCAAAGCTCGGCGTCGACTGACACAGCCCGCCAGCAAGTGCCAGCGCCACCAATAGCACGCGAACCCCGGCGATTCTGCCGGAGCTTGGACTCGTTGCAACGGTTCTCACGGCGGCCAGTGTACACTAAAACGGTGCACCCGTTCGAGCTCGTCGTCATGGGAGTGGCAGGCTCAGGCAAAACTACCCTCGCCCGCGCGCTTGCCGAACGGCTGGGCCTGCCCTTCGCCGACGCGGATGACTACCATCCGCCAGCGAATATCGCCAAGATGGCTCGGGGTGAACCACTCGATGACGCAGACAGAGCCCCGTGGCTCGCGAGGCTTGCCGAACTGCTCGGGGACCATGCGGGGCGAACTGGCCTGGTCCTGGCATGCTCCGCGCTCAAGCGCGCCTATCGGCAGCGACTGCGAGGCTCGCACACTTCGGTAACTTTCGTGTACCTCGAGGGGACCTTCGAGCTCATCGGCCAGCGTCTGTCGGGACGCTCGGGGCATTTCATGACCGCCCGCATGCTTCGCTCGCAATTCGATGCACTCGAAGCGCCTGACGATGCCATCGTGGTCGACGTCGGTCTGCCCACGGAGCAACAAGTAACCCGCGTCGTCGCTGCGCTCAAAACAGGAGGCCGAGGGCAGCCTCCAGAAACAGATCGGCGTCGGTGAAATCTTCGGTGCGCTCATCGAGCGCGCTGTCGAGCTCTGCAGCAGTTCCGGGCGCGAAGGGGCCGTCGGTGTCGCTGCTGGAGCCACCCATGGTCGTCGGATAGAAGACGCCGCCTACCAGGGCAGTGAAGCGGTACCCTGGCTGGGAAGCTTCTGGTCGCCAGCCGTAACCGAGCGCGAGCGTCGACAGGAAGGGTGTGGTGTTGCGCGTATAGGTGTAGCTCCCCTCGTACACGTTGGCGGCGGTAGCCTTCGAACGAAAGTGCGTGACGCCGAGCCCCAAGTCCGCCACCAGCGAGTGCCCTCGCTCCATGAACCAGGCCGTGGCACGCAGCGGGATGGTGAAGCTGGTGCTGTGCCCGTAAGCCGTCAGCCCGGCAGCGCTGGCAGAATAGCGACCTGCGGCGTAGCCCACCCCCAGGCCGATCTCGAGCCAACACACACCCGGCTGTGTGACGGCCGCCACCGTCACGAGCGAACGCGGTCCTAGAGCCCCGAGCTGTCCCCCGAACAACCAGGGGCAACCGTCGACGGGCGCGGGTACGACCTCGAGCGCCTTGGGCGCCGGCAACAACGGCGGCGGTGGTGGTGGTGGCGGTGGTGGCGGCTCCGCGATCGTTTCTTCCCCGCCGGTGACCTCGAACACGACGCGCCGGTTGGTAGCCCATGTCTCCTCGCAAGCTGCCGTATTCTCCTGGTCGGCGTTGCGACATTCCTCTGGCTCCGGCAGCTGCGGGTCACCTTCGCCCTTGCCTACCGCGGTCAGGCGCGCCGAGTCGATGCCCCGCTCCACCAGCCAGTCCTTCACGCTCACCGCGCGCCGGTCGCTCAGATCCAGGTTGTACTCGTCGGATCCGCGAGAGTCGGTGTGCCCCTCGATCTCCAGCGACACTTCCGGGTGCTCCTGCAGGAAGTTCCGGAACTCGCTCAGCGTCCGCGTGGTTTCCGGATCTTCGCGCAGGGCTGCCCGATCGTATTCGAAGTTTATCACCCCACGATATTCGAGGCGCCCTTGCTTCAGCTCGATCGCCGGAGCCGCAGCCGGCGCGGGTGGCGCCGGTGCGGCGGCTTCGGCCGAGACCTCGGACGACGCCTGACCGCGCGCTTCCCCCCCGCTCTGGACGGAGCCTGTGGCTTGCGCTGTCAAGCTGCAGCCCAGAGGTCCGCCGGGCGCCAATACCAGTGCGAGCCACCAGAAGTTCCGTCCGCGCTGCATGGCCGGGTGCACACTAACGCAGCCGCGGGTGATCGCTCAATGTAACTTCGTGCCTGACTGCCCGCGCCACCCGCGCCCGCTGCCGCCGGCAGTGGCAAAATACCTTCGAATTGTGCGGGCAACGTGGATCGCGCTCGTTGACGTTGCCCCGTCGCGGAAGGCGTACTATCTTGAATCGAAGCATGTTGGTCGAACGCTTCAGCTTTTGGTTTAGCTACTGGCCCGCGAGCACGCGGCGGCTGGGGCTGACCATGTAGCGTTCGTCAAACTGGTCAGTGAGTGTCAAGAGACCCTGGTCGCCGCAGCGACCGGGGTTTTTTCGTTTTGGAAAGTCCCTTCTCATGTCCTCGACCTTCAATACCCGAATTTCCGCTACCTCCACCCTACCGTCACCCGACGAGCTCCGTTCCAGGCTCCCTTGCACGAGGCCGGCCGAAGCCACCGTCACTCGAGCCCGGCACGCGATCGCCGCCGTGCTCGAGGGCACGGACTCGCGCCCGCTCGTCATCGTGGGACCGTGCTCGGTGCACGATGTGGGCGCGGCGCTCGAATATGCCGAGCGCCTGATGCGGGTCAGCGAGCGGCTCTCCGACGCCTTGCTCTTGGTGATGCGGGTCTATTTCGAAAAGCCGAGGACTACGGTGGGTTGGAAGGGGCTCATCAACGATCCGCATCTGGACGGGACCGAGGACATTCCGGCGGGGCTCGCCTTGGCCCGCTCGCTCCTGCTCGAGGTCGCGACGCTCGGCATGCCCGCAGCGACGGAGTTTCTAGATCCGATCGCGCCGCAATACACGGGTGACCTGGTGAGCTGGGCGGCCATCGGTGCGCGCACCACCGAGAGCCAGACACACCGTGAAATGGCGAGCGGGCTCTCGATGCCGGTCGGGTTCAAGAATGGTACCGACGGCGGGTTGGAGGTAGCCATCAACGCCATGCAGACCGCCGCCAAACCGCATAGCTTCTTGGGTGTCGACAGCGCCGGTCGCGTCGCGGTGGTCCGCACGCAAGGCAACCCCACCGGACACCTGGTGCTGCGTGGCGGCAGCCAGGGTCCGAACTACCACGCCAAGCACGTAGCCGAAGCGGCGGCGCGACTCCGCGCCCGCCGGTTACCCGAGAAGGTGCTGGTCGATTGCTCCCACGGCAATTGCGGCAAGGACGTCGCCCGTCAGGCCGAGGTCGCGAGAGACGTGACCGCTCAGCTCGCGTCGGGTTCCCAGCACGTGCTCGGGGTAATGCTCGAAAGCAACCTGTGCGCCGGGCGCCAAGATCTGGCGCGGCGCGAAGATCTCGCCCGGGGCGTCAGCATCACCGATCCCTGCCTCGACTTCGAGACCACGGAGCGGCTCCTCGAAACGCTCGCGCTCTCGGTGAAGCGCCGGCGAACGCAAGCGCCGAGCGGCTTGGTAGAGCAGCACGCGAGCTAAGGCGGCCCGAACTACCACGCGCCTCGCCCGCGTCGCGCGTGGTAAGCTCCGTGGGGCTGAGCCGTGAGCACTCCCTCCACGCTGCCCCCCCGATCGACCGCCGCCAAGGATCCGACCTTTCTGGCGCGCTTGGGCGGCTCCGCGCTCGGCGCGACGCGCGAAATGGTCGCTTTGTTCCAGACCTTGCTCGCGGCCCTCGCTTCGCCGTTCGCTCCGGGCAAGGCCGCGGGCGCGGTCTGCACGCGCATCGCGATCCGTCAGGTCTTCTTCACCGGCTTCGAAGCACTTCCGCTCGTCAGCGCCATCGCCGCGTTCGTCGGCGCTACCTTCGTGCTGCAGGTGCAGCTGTTGAGCGGCGCGCTGAATACCGAGATGGTCGGCAAGATTTTGGTGGCCGTCATGCTGCGCGAGCTGGCGCCTCTGGTGACTGCGATCGTGGTTGCCGGACGCTCCGGAACGGCGATCGCAACCGAGCTCGGCAACATGAAGGTCAACGACGAGATCTTGGGGCTCGCCTCGCTGGGCATCGACCCGATGCGCTTCATCGTCATGCCCCGGATCGCGGCGTGCATCGTGAGCGTACTCGTGCTCACGGTTTACTTCGGAGCGCTTGCGATTGCGGCTGGCTATCTGGTGGGCACGGCGCTGGGCGGCGTGGGAGTCGAGAACATGCGCGCCGGGTTCAGCAACGCTCTCTTGCCCTGGGACCTACCGCTCTTCGTCTCGAAGGGCCTGTCCCTGGGTGTGCTGGTCGGATGGCTGTGCTGTCATTTCGGCTTGAAGGCGGAAGCCTCACCCACCGAGGTACCACGACGCGCGAGCTACGCCGTGGTCATGACGCTGCTCGCGTGCGTCGCGACGAACGCTTTGATAACACTCACGTTTTATTGGATCGTCGGCCCCCCGGTGAGCTGAACTCGACCCCATGACGACTTACGAAACTTCTGAGCCCGGCATCGCGATGGTCGGCGTCTCGTTCGGCTATGGCGACGTCAGCGTCGTGAACGACACCGACTTCGAACTCGCGCGCGGTGACAGCGCCGTGATTACCGGACGCAACGGCTCCGGCAAGTCGACATTCCTTTACCTGTGTGCCGGGTTGGTCGCTCCGCAGCACGGCAGCGTCCTTTTGAGCGGGCATCGCGCGGATGCCAAACATCCGAGCGACCTGTTTCGTCTGGGGGTTCGCCGTGGCTTCGTCTTTCAGGAGGGCGGGCTCTTGTCCAACGTCTCGGCGCTCGCGAACGTGGAGCTGCCACTCTCGTATCACGCGGACGCGCTGCGCCTCACGCCGGACGAGGTTCACCGCGAGGCCGTGGCGGCTCTGGAGCGCGTGCACTTCGACCCTGGCGATTTCGACGCGTTGCCTGCGCACATCTCATTTGGGAACCGCAAGCGCCTGGCACTGGCGCGCGCGCTCGCGACGCGGCCAACCTTCTTCTTCTTCGACGACCCAGACATTGGCCTGGATCCGACGACCGCCAACTTGATTCACGAAATTCTGTGCCAGCACCGCGACGACCCAAGCGTGACGATGCTGGTGGCAACCAACCGAGAGCTGCTCATTGAGAGCTTGGGCACGAAGGGATACGTGCTACAAGACGGCAAGATTCACCCGCGGGACGCGGCCTCGTCGCGCGCCGCTCCGCCATTTGCTCGATCTGCGCCCTGAGCTCTCACGCGAGCACGCAAGTCGCCGCGCCACGAGGAGTGACTTCCATGGAACGATTGTTGACCGGACGCCGTGTGCTGCTCACGGGAGCTTCGCGAGGCGTGGGTTTGGCCGTAGCCCGACTGTTCGTGAGGCACGGCGCCCAAGTGCTCGGTGTCGCCCGCGACTCACGGCGCTTGGAACGGCTCGCCGCCGAGCTGTCCCCGGCGGGTCCAGAAGCCTTTGCCTGGCTCGCGCTCGACCTGACCGAGACGACCGCACCCGCAAAACTGGCGCGGGTGGTCAGCGAGCGCTGGGGTGCACTCGACATCCTCATGAACAACGCCGGCGTGCAGTTGAGCGACGCGCGCGGCTTCGAAGGCGAACCGCCGGGAACGCTGGAGCAGAGCATGGCGGTGAATCTGTACGCCCCCTTCCACGTATCGCTCGCGTGCCTGCCGTTGTTGCGCAAGGGCAGCGAGCCGCGCATCCTCCAGGTCGGCTCTGGCGCTGGCGATTTCGAACGCATGAGGTCGACGGGGATCCCGAGCTATCGCTTGAGCAAATGGGCCCTCCATGGGCTCACGCTGCTGCTTGCCGCGCAGCTCGCACCCGAGATTGCGGTGAATGCTCTCGATCCCGGTTGGGTGAAGACGGATCTAGGCGGCCCAAATGCTCCGGGAACCGTCGACGAGGCCGCCGATGGCGCGCTCGAGCTCGCGCTCTTGCCCTTCGGCGTCACCGGTAAGTTCTACAAAAATGGGGTCGAAATCAGCTTCTAGTCGGCGTCACCAGCCGGCGGCCCAACTCGAGTCCTCGCTGTAGTAGCTACCGCGAATCGTTCGCGACGACTCGGGCACGGTCGAGGGAGTACTGATCGCGGTTTCGGGCGGCGAGACTGGAGGCTCCGCTGCTGGACCCGTGGCAGGCGCGGGTCTCGTGTCCATCACCGGTGGCGCTGGCCGTGAGCGCATGGCCGCGTCGATCGGCCGGGGTGGCGCTGGCGGTTCCTGCGGCCGCAAGCGCTCCGAGCGCCGCGGGCGCTGCGAAGGGGTCGCTGTTTCTGGCTCGAACAGGGCGCGCGCTGGCAACCATTCCATGTAGATGGCCGTCGCCAGGGCGATCGAGCCCAGCCAGATCAGCGAAGCCGCTGCCGGCGCGATACGCAGCATCGGCTTCTGCTCACTGGGCTCGAGCTCTACCTCGGTGAGGCGGACCCTTCGCTTCGACCCTCGGACGCGCATGCGACGATCTATTAGTTGACCATGCCGTGGGCAGCGCCCATTTCGGTCGGCGGTCGCGCCGTATCGACGGATGCATGCGCGTGCCGATGGATGGGATCGGCGCCGATAGTGCCCACGAGTTCAGCCAGATAGCCGTCGCCGCTGACGCGCTCGAGCTCGCGCTGAGCATGCTTCAGCCGATCGGCAACGCCGAGCCGCACGACCTCTTGACGGTACTCGGCTCGGTTCATGAACGCGGCCAGCGCCGCGACGTGCCGCGACCAAAGCGCGACGTCGCGCGCTTGCTTGACGTGGAGGCGCTCGCGGTACCAGTCGCTCGCCAACAGCGCTTCACGCGTGAACATCGCGCGCAGCTCTGGATCGCTCAAGCGCTTACCCTCCCACTCGTCGAAGGCCATGATGTGAAGCAGGGCCCGGAGCGGCGGGCATGCGTCATCGATGCTGCCATCCTCGAAATAAAGGCGCGCAGCGTGGCGGTAGGCTTGTCGAATGTTGTCGACGCCGTCGGCGAACACCGCAGCGTCTTGCGTCTCCGGCCGCAGCATGTCCTCGGTGAACACCTGAACCGGGTTGTCGAAGACACGACCCAGGAAGGTGTGGGCAAACTTGGACGTGATCCGGTAACCAAGGATGCTGGCGTTGATGGATCGACCCTCGAACTCGTAGTCCTCGACCTTTTCTAGGTGACCGTTCTGGATCATGCGCTGTGGGTCGCGCTCTTCCGGAAACAGGCGACACCACACTTCGGGAATGAGCAGGCTGATGTCGTGGTCGACGCGGCAGTTCGGCCCGACGTAGCCCGCCGCCGAACTGAAGCCCGCATAGCCACAGAGCAACATCGAAACGAGGCTGTTGTTGAGGTCAGCTGTGGCGCAAATTGCATTGAACGGCCCCTTGGTGAGCGCCCCCTCGGATCCGGCGCCGGTGGTACTCGGCGACTTTCCGGTCACCGAGCAGATGTAGTCCATGAACAGCTCGGGCAACTCTTGATAATGGATCGGGTTGTACACGCAGAGCGCTCGGATCCCCTCGTCGGGTGGGTTGTTACGCCGCCCCGAGAGCACGCTGATCACCGGAAACACGACCGGGTTCGGTACCGGAATGCGACGGTACAGGCGGGCTCCGACCTCGGCCACGTAACGATCGCGGGGCCTCACGATATCGGGACGCACCTGCAGGTAGCGCGGGTTCTTCGTCGGCTTGCCCTGAACCAGCCGGGGCTTGGCCGAGCACAGCGAAAAGCCTTCGCCCCGCTGGGCGTTCTTGTCGATGTGGTTCCTCATCTCTTCGGTGAACGCCGAACGCAGCTCTACGGTTTCGGCGAGTTCGCGCACCTCGTCGGGCCCGAGCGGCTGAAAGTTCGAAGCGAACAACCCGGGTTGCGCCATGTCGAACTCGGTCTGCTTGTCGAACCCAGGGTGAATCGCGTCGTCCGGGCGCTGGAACAGGCGAAACTCGCAGTTTTGCGAGAGCTTCAGGCTGGGGTGACCGTCGTACTCCTTCGGCAGGCCGAGCAGCTTGTTCGCGGGCACGACCACTGACGCGGTGATGTCGTCCTCCATCTGCACCTTGTCTGCGGGAATGAAGTCTTGTCGAACCTTATAGGTACGCCAAGCGCCGTTCTTCCAGAGGCCGACGCGCAGGTAGGTCCCCACCAATCGGCGCCCGTCACCCTTCAGCTCGTGTCCAGGGGCACCATTGATGATGTCCACGCTGAAATGCCGGCGCCAATCGGCGCCCCACTCCGCGTCGTAGAAGCGCTTGATGATGAACACGATCGCACGCACGTGATTCGGAATCGCCTCGAGCCAGGCGTTGTATTCGTCGGTGTAGGTCGCCTGGTCCGGCGTCAGCAGTTTGATCACCGAGCCCAAGGAGCGTTCCTCGCCAAGGATGGGCCGCGTGGGACTCTTGCTGTTCTGTGGGCGTAGCTCGGGTCGAATGCAGTCCGTGTAGTCGCGTCCGATGATCTCCGCGACCTTCGCCATATCTTCGTCGAATTGGGTCACGTAGATGGGACCGTACAGCACCGCGTCGACGAGGCTCTTGCTGATCTCCGACTTACCTCCACCCGAGACCGTGCAGGGCTTGTGGCAGAAGGTCCCTTCCGGAACCGTGCCGATCAAACGCCAGCTCGGCGCTTCGGGGTGCTTCTGCAGCCTCACCTTGTAGCCGCTGGGGTGCACGTAGATGTTGCCCGGCAGGATCTTGATGGATTGCTCGTGTCCCCGGCTCGTCCAAGAAATGGCCTGCGTCTTCAGATCGATGGCCATGTTTTCAGGCATGTAGTGGATCGAGCGGAACTTCTTGTCCGTGGCGAAGCCGGCCTCGTGCAGATCGATGGTGTCGCCGAGCAGAGCCACGACGTCGGCGAAGCGATGGTCGGTGCTCATGATGCGTGAATCCTGCACGTAGCGCGTGCCCAGGCTGTAGGTAGAGAACGCGAGGGCTCCACCAGCGTGCTCTTCTTCCGCCAGGCCCGACAGGTTCGCGCTCAGGCCAATCTGAGTTTTCACCTCCTTTTTGCAGTAACCGAAGTAGTTATCCGCCAGGATCGTGACCATCACACCGCGCATGTCACGCAAGGTGATCTTGAAGGGCGAACCGTTGTTGTAGAGTTCGTTCT
This sequence comes from Polyangiaceae bacterium, assembly GCA_025937785.1. GTDB lineage: Bacteria > Myxococcota_A > Polyangia > Polyangiales > Polyangiaceae > JAICQQ01. Next base: position 8,700 of record JAICQQ010000011.1, on the reverse strand, counting down.
CGTCTGCCCAGCACATGCCGTGCGCCCGCTGGCGTGGCGTGGCTTGACTCACGTGCGGTAAGCCCACGGCCTTCTTCTTCACCAGCACCAAGTGCGGCGCCAAGATCACCGCCCCGGTGTGGCCAGTCCAATGATCGACGTCGAGCGCTGCGTCGTTCTCCGGCAACAGCGGGTCGCCCGCGTTGCCGAAGATGCTCTCCACGAAGTCGAGGTTCGAAACTAGCCCGCCCGGCGCGAAGAAGCGCACCTCCAGGCGCTTTTCGGGAGCAACCCCGGGAACCTGCGGGCACACGAGCGGCCGCAGCAGCAGCGAGACCATGGTCTCGACCGGCGACGGCCAGGGCGCGGCGAATGGAAGCCGGCACAGGTCTTTGGGCGGCTCGAGCGCCAGCTCGAGTAAGGCAGCGTAAGTGGCCAGGGGCACTGCGATCTTGTCCGCCGGCACCGGGAGCCCGTAGTCCGCGACGTGAAACACGCCCTGCGTCGTGCGCCGATCGTTGATCGGATTGTGGAGCACTCCGTTGTCGAGTCTGTAACTGGAGACTTGACCGTTGTGCCATTCGTCGGCGTCCATCGGCAGCGACAGCTCGCGCGCCAAGCCATGTCGATCCAAGACCAGTGTCTCCGAGGGCAGGCGCACCGGCGTCTTCAGGTGCAGCCCGGCGAAGGTTTGGTCCAAGAAATCTTGGATGCGACGATCTGCCGGGTTCAGGTGCTGGCTCAGCAGGCGGCGCTGTTCCTGATAGCTCTTGAACAGATCACCGGCCAACTCGAAGATTTCATGATCACCTAGGCTTTCGGGGATGCGTGCGCCCAGCGCAGCGATCTTCAGTATCAGAGTTCGCGTGAGCGTCTGGCGATCGGGTTCAACGACTTTGCCATCACTGCGAAGGCCCGTAGCTCGTTCCAAATCCATACCGCTCTCCTTTGGGTCCCCGCCCCGCCGCGAGGGGCGCCGGCATGTTAAGCTCCAGCGCGCCCTCAATCACCCGGGTTCGGCAGCCCTGCCGCGGAAAAGTGTGGGGACCTACCAAGCGTTCAGGTGTTCCGTGCGACCCCAGTGCGGACGCGAGCACTCTCAGCGGGTTACGCTTCGCGCATGCGCTGGTTCGTGCGTGGTGACGTCGACGGCTTCTTCGGGCTCGCAGTGGACAACTTGGTTCAACTGCTCCTGATCGACACCTTGTGTCGGTTCGTGCTCGGATTCGACGCCGAGCTCTTGTACGGGCACGTGCTGCCCGGAGTCGCGATTTCGCTGCTGGTCGGAAACATCTACTACTCCCGCCAGGCGATCGTGCTTGGACGCCGGGAGCAGCGCGACGACGTCTGTGCGCTGCCCTACGGCATCAATACCGTCTCGCTGTTCGCGTTCGTGTTCCTGGTGATGCTGCCCGTCAAACTCGGCGCTGAAGCGATGGGACACCCCCACCCGACACGCGCCGCCTGGCAAGCGGGCCTCGTCGCTTGCCTCGGGTCGGGTCTGATCGAGCTGTTCGGAGCATTCGGAGCGGAAGCTCTGAGGCGTCTGACGCCGCGCGCAGCCTTGCTCTCGACCCTCGCAGGGATCGCACTGGCGTTCATCTCGCTCGGGTTCATGTTCAGAACGTTCGCACGTCCGCTCGTGGGCATGACCACGCTGGCGATCGTGATCATGGTGTACTTTGGCAAGGTACGCTTCCGCGGCGGCGTCCCGGGCGGTCTGGTAGCGGTCGTGCTAGGGACGCTCATAGCCTGGTGGCAAGGGCTCGCGCCGACCGGGGACTTACCCGCGGCGCCGCCTGCCGTCCGAGTACCCGTGCCGGTGGTAGGCGACCTCGTCGACGGTCTCTCGAGCGGTCACGCGCTCGCCTATTTGGGTGTCATCGTGCCGATGGGTCTCTTCAACCTCGTGGGCTCGCTCCAGAACATCGAGTCCGCAGAAGCCGCCGGCGATCGCTTCGACACCACACCGTCGCTCGCCGTGAACGGAGCAGGGACGATAGCGGCCGCCCTCTTCGGTTCGTGCTTTCCCACCACCATTTACATCGGGCACCCCGGCTGGAAGCAAATGGGTGCTCGCGCGGGCTACTCGTGGCTGAACGCAGCGCTGTTCACGATCGTGCTGCTCTCGGGGACGCTGGGCTATGTCGTGTGGGCGATTCCCGTCGACGCAGGCATGGCGATCGTCCTTTGGATCGGCATCGTGATTTGCGCACAAGCCTTTCAGGCAACGCCGCGAGCCCATGCGCCTGCGGTCGTGTTGGGCCTCTTGCCTGGAGTGGCGGCCTGGGGTGCATTCATGGCCAAGTCGGGGTTGCGCGCCGCCGGCTACGGCAGCGAAGGAGGAGCGAGCTTCGACGACCAGCTGCTGTCGGCGTTTCCGGCAGACACGTTCATCCACGGGGCGTTCGCGCTCGAGCAAGGTTTCATCTTCTCGGCCATGATTCTGGCGGCTACTACGACCTACGTGATCGAACGCCGCCTGGCGGTGGCCGCGGTCTGGTGTCTTGCCGGAGCCGTGCTGTGTCTACTTGGTTTGGTGCACAGCTACAGGTTCACGCCAGGAGACACGGTGCTGGATGTGGGGCACCCGGCCTGGGCCTGGTGCGCAGGCTACGCCGCCATGGCGCTGTGTTTTCTCAGCGCAAGGTACGTGGCCAACACCGAAACCGCGCGCGCTGAAGCCCCGGCGGACACGCCAGAAACCGCTGAAGAGTCCGAGGCTCGGTCGCCCGGCGCTCACGACCAGTGAGAAGCTGCGCGCGCGGGGCGCCTCCGCGTTCTGACGAGAGCAGACCGCCCATCGCAAGCGGCGGCGCCCAGGTTCGGTCTAGTCCTCGGCGCCGCCTACGCGGCCAGCGTCATTCCTCACCGATGGCCGACGAGTACGGCTCGGGGCGAGCGAGCGAGGGGGGAGCGTAGGTGGGAGCCTTCTCGTCGACCAACACCTGCAAGCGCTTGTAGGCGGGCAGGCCGGTGCCCGCGGGGATCAGGCGACCCATGATGACGTTCTCCTTGATGCCACGCAGGTCATCGACCTTGCCGTTGATCGCGGCTTCGGTGAGCACCTTGGTGGTTTCTTGAAACGACGAGGCGCTGATGAAGGACTCGGTCGAGAGAGACGCCTTGGTGATACCGAGCAGCATGGGCTCGGCAACCGCCGGCTGGCCCCCGCGCTCCATCACTCGAGCGTTCTCTTTCTCGAACACGTACTTCTCGACTTGTTCGTCGATCAGGAAGTGAGTGTCTCCCACTTCCTTGATGCGGACACGCCTCAGCATCTGACGCACGATCGTTTCGATATGCTTATCGTTGATGCCTACGCCTTGCAGCCGATACACCTGCTGGATCTCGTTCACCAGCCAGGCTGCTAGTTCCTTCTCGCCCTTCACGCGCAAGATGTCGTGCGGGTTCGCTGGGCCGTCTTGCAACGGGTCGCCCGCTCGGACGTGGTCGCCAGGCTGCACCTGGATGTGTTTGCCCTTCGGGATCAGGTACTCGCGTGCCTGATCCTCTTGGAGCTGACCGTCCAAGCTGTACGGGGTGATGACGACCTTGCGTTTACCCTTGGTGTCCTTGCCAAAGGTCACCATGCCGTCGATTTCGCTGATGATGGCGTGGTCCTTGGGCTTGCGGGCCTCGAACAGTTCGGCGACGCGCGGCAGACCACCGGTGATGTCCTGCACCTTCGTGGCATCGCGCGGAATGCGTGCGATTTCCTCGCCGGGGGTGATGGTTTCACCCTCCTGAGCGACGATGTTTGCACCCACCGGTAGCAAGTAGCGAGCATCCAGGTCCGTACCCGTTAGCTTCAGCGGTTCGCCTGTTTCCGGATCGGCGATGGTGATGCGAGGTCGCAGATCCGCCGCGCGCGAGTCGATCACGATCTTGCGCGAGAGGCCGGTGACTTCGTCCACCTTCTCCATCACGGTCACACCCTCGACGAGGTCGCCGTACTGCACGATACCGCCGAGCTCCGTCAGAATCGGAGCCGCGAACGGATCCCACTCGGCGACGACAGCCCCAGCCGCAACGCGAGTGCCGTCCTCGGCGCGAAGCATCGCGCCGTACACCAAACGATGGTGTTCACGCTCGCGACCGGTGTCGTCCATGATCACGAGCTCGCCGTGACGGTTCATCACCACCAGCGTACCGTCCGTGCGCCGCACGACCTGAGCGTGACGCAGGTGCACGGTACCTTCGGTCCGGGCTTCGAGTCGATTCTGCTCGATCTTGCCACGAGCCGCCGCGCCACCGATGTGGAACGTCCGCATGGTGAGCTGCGTACCCGGTTCACCGATGGACTGAGCCGCGATGATGCCAATGGCCTCACCAATATTGACCCGATAACCACGAGCCAGGTCGCGACCGTAGCAGGCGGCGCACACGCCACGCCGCGTCTGGCAGGTCAACACCGAGCGAATCACCACCTCTTCGATGCCGGCGTCCTCGATGGCTCGCACCGCGGCCTCGTCGAGAGGCGAGTTGGCTTCGACGATGCTCTCGCCAGTGAGCGGATCGACGACGTCTTCCAGCGCCACGCGACCTAGGATGCGGTCAGAGAGCGGCTGAATCACTTCGCCGGCCTCTTCGAGCTTGGTGACGCGAATACCGTCGAGCGTACCGCAGTCGTAGTCAGCTACGACCGCGTCCTGCGCCACGTCGACCAGACGCCGGGTCAGGTAACCCGAGTTGGCCGTCTTCAGCGCCGTGTCGGCGAGGCCCTTACGCGCACCGTGCGTCGAGATGAAGTACTGCAGCACGCTCAGCCCTTCCCGGAAGTTCGCGGTGATGGGCTGCTCGATGATTTCACCGGATGGCTTCGCCATCAGACCGCGCATAGCGGCCAGCTGGCGCATCTGTTGAGTCGAGCCGCGTGCTCCGGAGTCGGCCATGATGTAGATGGGGTTGAAGCTGGATTGCTCCGCCTGCTCGCCCGTCTCGGGATCGGTAGCGATCTCGGTACCGATGCCCTTCATCATCTCGTCGGTGACCTGGTCGGCGACGCCGGCCCAGATGTCGACCACCTTGTTGTAGCGCTCACCGTCGGTGATCAGGCCCTCTTGGTATTGATCCACGACGCGCTCGAGCTCGGCTTGCGCCGCCCCGATCAGTTCCTTCTTCTTCTCGGGGATGACCATGTCATCCATGCACACGCTGATACCGGCCTTCGTCGCATTGGTGAACCCGAGCGTGCGCAAGCGGTCGGCTAGCAGCACGGTCTCTTTGTTCTTGTTGCGGCGGTAACAGATGTCGATCAGCGAGGAGAGCGCTTTCTTGTTCAACGTCTTGTTCGCGTAGTCGAACGGCACACCGGTCGGCATGATCTCGGCGAGCAGCACGCGGCCCACGGTGGTGGCCACGGTGCGCACACGCTCGACGCCGTCCTCGTCGCGATCGGTAACGCGGCAGCGAACACCCGCGTGCAGCTCGACGATGCCGTTGTCGTACGCCATGCGCACCTCGTCCGGAGACGAGAATACACCGCGGGGGGCACCCACGAGCTTCTGCTCACCTTCGTCGAAGCGCAGCGCGTCCTTCTTGTACCCGCCTTTGGCGAACTTTTTCTCGCGCGTGGCGTAATACAGGCCGAGCACGATGTCCTGCGTCGGATTGATGATCGGACGGCCGCTGGCGGGCGACAGGATGTTGTTGGTGCTCATCATCAACACGCGCGCTTCCATCTGCGCTTCGATGGAGAGCGGGACGTGCACCGCCATCTGGTCACCGTCGAAGTCTGCGTTGAAGGCGGCGCAAACCAACGGGTGCAACTGGATGGCCTTGCCTTCGATCAGCACCGGCTCGAACGCCTGAATACCCAGGCGGTGCAGCGTGGGGGCACGATTGAGCAGCACCGGGTGCTCGCTGATCACCTCGTCCAGAATGTCCCAAACTTCGGGACGCTCTTTCTCGACCATCTTCTTGGCGCTCTTGATGGTGTTGACGTAGCCGCGCTCTTCCAGCTTGTTGTAGATGAACGGCTTGTACAGCTCGAGCGCCATCTTCTTCGGCAGACCGCACTGGTGCAGCTTCAGGGTCGGACCCACGACGATCACGCTGCGGCCCGAGTAGTCGACGCGCTTGCCGAGCAGATTCTGGCGGAAGCGCCCCTGCTTGCCCTTCAGCATGTCGGAGAGGCTCTTCAGCGGGCGCTTGTTCGGCCCGGTGATGGTCTTGCCGCGGCGGCCGTTGTCGAACAGGGCGTCGACGGCTTCCTGCAACATGCGCCGCTCGTTGCGGATGATGATCTCCGGGGCGTTCAGCTCCAGGAGTCGCTTCAAGCGGTTGTTGCGGTTGATGACGCGACGGTAGAGGTCGTTCAGGTCGCTGGTTGCAAAGCGACCACCGTCGAGCGGCACGAGCGGCCTTAGATCGGGCGGCAACACCGGGATCACGGTGAGCATCATCCATTCGGGTCGGTTACCCGAACCTCGGAATGCCTCGACCACCTTCAGGCGCTTCGCGTACTTCTTACGCTTGGCCTCGCTGGTCGACATGCGCATCTCTTGGCGCAGAGTCTCGGCGAGGGAATGCACTTCGACGCGCTTGAGCATCTCGAGCACGGCGTCGCCGCCCATACCCGCGTCGAAGCGGTCGTCGCCGTACTCTTCCAGAAGCTGCGCGTAGCGCTCTTCCGTCAAGAGCTCACCGGCTTCGAGCCCCGTGTCCTTGGGATCGATGACGATGTAGGCCTCGCAATAGAGTACCTTCTCGAGATCCTTGAGTGTGATGTCGAGAATGTTCCCGATGCGAGAAGGCAGGCTCTTCAAGAACCAGATGTGGGCCACGGGCGTGGCCAGGTTGATGTGGCCGAGACGCTCGCGGCGCACCTTCGACTGAATCACCTCGACGCCGCACTTCTCGCAGACGATGCCGCGGTGCTTCATGCGCTTGTACTTGCCGCAGATGCACTCGTAGTCTTTGACCGGGCCAAAGATCTTCGCGCAGAACAGACCATCGCGCTCCGGCTTGAACGTTCGGTAGTTGATCGTCTCCGGCTTCTTCACCTCGCCGTGCGACCACTCCCGAATCTTTTCCGGGCTCGCCAGCGAAATGCGCATGGCCGAGAAGGACAGCGGGTCTTTGGGTTTCTCGAAAAATGAGAAAATATCACGCATGAGCCATCTCCAATAAAACGCGGGTGTTTGCCTTGGGGTTCACTGACTCAGTCTTCCGCCGCCACGGGAGTTCCCGGGCCTTCGACGAGTTCGACGTTGAGGCACAACGACTGCAGCTCTTTGATCAACACGTTGAAGCTTTCGGGCAACCCGGCTTCTAGTGCGTACTCACCCTTCACGATGGATTCGTACATTCGGGTACGGCCCTGAACGTCGTCGCTTTTCACCGTCAAGAACTCTTGCAGTGCATAAGCAGCGCCGTACGCCTCCATTGCCCACACTTCCATTTCGCCGAGCCGCTGCCCGCCGAACTGCGCCTTGCCGCCCAGCGGCTGCTGGGTGACGAGCGAGTAGGGACCGATCGAACGAGCGTGGATCTTGTCGTCGACGAGGTGGTGCAGCTTCAGCATGTACATCACGCCGACGGTGACCTCCTTGTCGAACGGTTCGCCGGTGCGGCCGTCGAACAAGATCTGCTGGCCCGACTCTTTCAGACCTGCGACGCGCAGCGCGCGCTTGATCATCTTCTCGGTGGCACCATCGAACACCGGGGTACCGAAGAAGACGCCCTGCCGACTCTTCTGCGCGAGCCTTATCACTTCCGCGTCGCTCAGGCCTTTGACGAACTTCGCGAAGTCAGGGTCCAGATCATTCACCTGAACCAGCCCATCGCGGAGGGCGCCGGCGAGCTGGCGATGCTCCAGCAACTGGTCGATCTGCCTGCCGAGCATACGAGCACCCCACCCGAGGTGGGTCTCGAGGATCTGCCCGACGTTCATGCGGCTCGGCACGCCGAGCGGGTTCAGCACGATGTCGACCGGAGTACCGTCGCTCAGGTACGGCATGTCTTCCGCGGGCAGTATGCGGCTCACCACACCCTTGTTGCCGTGGCGTCCGGCCATCTTGTCGCCGACCTGGAGCTTGCGCTTGATGGCCACGTAGACCTTGACCATCTTGATCACGCCCGGCGGCAGTTCGTCGCCGCGGCTGAGCCTGTCGATCTTGTCGCGGAAGTGCTCCTCGCGATCGCGGACCATGCCTTCCAGGTCGCTCAAGAGCTGGGCGATCTCGTCCGCGCGCTTCTCGACCGGAACGCTGCCCCAGTACTTCCGAGGCACTCGGTCCAGAATCTCTTGGCTCAGCTCGGCGCCCTTTTCGAGGAGCACCGTGCCGTTGTCGTCGACGACCTTGCCGGTGGTCTTCTGCCCGCTCAGCGCCTTGCCGATGCGGCGGAAGAACGAGTCCCGCAGGATCTTGACCTCTTCGTCACGTGTGCGCTCGAGCTTGGCTTGCTCTTGGTCCTCGATGGCCTTCGCGCGCTCGTCCTTTTCGGTGCCCTTGCGCGAGAAGATGCGGGCGTTGATCACGATGCCGCCCACACCCGGCGGAACCTTGAGTGAGCTATCGCGAACGTCACCGGCTTTTTCACCGAAGATCGCGCGCAACAGCTTCTCTTCCGGGCTTAGTTGGCTCTCGCCCTTGGGCGTGATCTTGCCGACCAGGATGTCACCGGGCTTCACCTCGGCGCCGATACGCACCACGCCCGCGTCGTCGAGGTCCTTGAGCGCCTCTTCGCCGACGTTGGGGATGTCCTTGGTGATCT
>JAICQQ010000464.1 GCA_025937785.1 Polyangiaceae bacterium | reverse complement strand
GGTGCGGCGATCCAAGGGTCGTACCTCTCCGGTGGCTACGCGGGGGCCAAGCGCATGCAATGGTGGTTGGCGGCCTACGCGCAAAAGGTCGCCGAACAGAAAGACCTGGGCATCCGCTTTCTGGCCATGCTCCCCAAGCAGCTGATCGAGGGCACGGCCATCGCCTCGCTGGCGTCGGCAGGTTACGGCGCGGCCTTGGGCATCCCCGCGGGCGACTACATGAAGCGCTTCGACGTCCCGCTAACCTGCGACAAGGTCGCAGCCGCGATCGGCGACGGTCTACGTGGCAAGCTAGCGCCGAGTTTGACAGCGTTCGCTGTCACCGGTACTGGTCTCGAGCCGCTCGAATGACGGGACCTGAAACGCCTACGCTGCTTGCGACCGCAGACGTCGAAGCCCACCAGCATTTCGTCGATCTGGTAGCCGAAGTGCGGCCGGAGCTCTTCCGGTACTGTGCACGCATGACCGGGTCGATCTGGAGCGGCGAAGACGTCGTGCAAGAGACTTTGGCCAAGGCCTATCAGGCGCTCGGCAACCTGGCCGAGACCCCTCCGCTCAGACCCTGGTTGTTTCGCATCGCGCACAACGCGGCGCTCGATTTCCTCAAACGCTACGAAAACAAGCACTTCGATCTCGTCGCCGACGTACCCGATCTGCCGAACGCGGACGACCCGGGCGTCGAAGCCGCGCTGATGGACGTGGACCTCGTCGAGGCAGCGCTGGCCCGCTTCATCGAGCTCCCCCCGCTGCAGCGCAGCGTGCTGGTGCTCAAAGACGTGCTCGGCGACTCGCTCGCCGACACCGCCGCCGTCATGGGCATCAGCGTCTCCGCCGTAAAGGCGGCGCTGGTCCGCGGGCGAGCGAACCTGGCGAAGAGCAGTGCGGCACAGGGGCATGCCGGGGATCACGAAGTGTCCGCCGAAGCGCGGGCTAGCCTGCGTCGCTACGCGGAGCTCTTCAACGAGCGCGACTGGAACGCGCTGCGCGCGCTCATGGGTGAAGAATCGCAGCTCGATATCGTGACGCGCGCTCGACGGCGCGGACAGGCTGCCGCCGAGTACTATTCTCGCTACGCGGAAATCGCCCCGCTAGAGCAGCTCCGTGCAGAAATGGGCTGGGCCGATGGCACACCGGTGATTGCCATGTTCCGCCCGGCGCGCAGCTCCACACCCGCGTACTTCGTTCGCATCGAGTGGTGCGGCGACAAGGTCGCCCGGATCCAAGACTTCCGCTACGTGCCTTACATCGCCGATGGCGTGCGCTACTCGCGGGGGTAACCTCGGCACGAGATCCGCGACGGAGCGCGTGACAAGCGTGAGCACCGGGGCAAAAAAGCGCCGCAGCGAGCAGCCAGCCCTGGACATGACCCAGTTTGCTTGGGCGCAGCGCATGGTACGGCGGTTGCTATCAATGGGGTTCCAACCGACCTCGGTCGGCGAACAAAGGAGCCGGTTGGTGAAGATTCGTACGGTGACGGGAGCACTGCTGGGTGTCGTGGGTTCGCTGTTGGCGTTCCCGCGCTGTGTACCTCCACAACAGGGGGGAACGTATGGGGCGCTCGGAGCCGCCTGCCCGCAACTGACGTCCAGCGGCGATCCCATGCGCGCCAACTTCGGCGCCCAGGGCAAGGCCGAAGCGACCGTGCGCGCCTTCGTCGCTGCGAGCAAGGACTTGGCCGAGGTCACCGCGCAAATGGAGGCCGAGGTGTTCGCCGCCTGCCGCAACATCGGCCGCGACATCGGCGTCAACGATGCCGAGCTCCAGAACCCGGACGTGCGTGTCGCGTGCGGAGCCGTGTCTGCGAAGGTAGATGCCATTCTGGCGGCCGGAGCGAAACTCGAAGTCCGCGCGACTCCCCCGGAGTGCCGGGCGAACGCCAACGCGAAGGCCGAATGCAGCGGCGCCTGTGACGTCGAAATCGACCCGGGCGAGATCGTGGCACAGTGCGATCCTGGCAAGCTCTCGGGCAAATGCGAAGGGCGCTGCCTGGGACGCTGCGAGGGTGTCTGCCGCGGCGAGTGCAATGGCAAGTGCGCCGCACAAAACGCCTCCGGGCAGTGCGAAGGAAAATGCGAGGGCAAGTGCAACGGTGAGTGCGATGCCACCTGTCACGCGCGCTGCGAAGGCGAGTGGGTAGCTCCGCGCTGCGAGGGTCATGTCCGACCGCCGAGCGCGAGCGGCGAATGCGCCGCGTCCTGCGAGGCTCGCGCCGAAATCCGCGCGGAATGCACGCCGGCGAACGTGGAGATCGAAGCCAATCAAGCCGCGGGCGATCTAGCGGCGCTGGCCGCCTCGCTGCAGGCCAACCTGCCCGCGCTGGTCCAGGCTCAGTTCAAGCTGTCACGAAAGCTGGCTTCTTCCGCCAAGGTCCTGGTGGAAGTGAGCGCCGAGTTGCCCGAGGTCGTCGGTAAGGCGAGCCTCGAAGCCGGAGCCTGCGTCGCTGCGTCAGCGTCCGCAGTGGCTCAGGCCAGCGCCCGCGTCGACGTCAGCATTCAGGCGAGCGCTTCGGTGACGGGCAGGGCTGGGGCGACCATTTAGCTTCTCCCACCCCATCGGCTGTGTGTCCGCCGCGCTTGTGGCTCGCGCTGACGGGCGGCGTGGCCCGCGCCAGGCGATGCGTACGGCCTGCGTGGCGCGCAGCATCGCGAGCCGTTGCACACGAACCGCTGCGTGAACTCGAGGATCAGGGGCCGTGGGCTCTGCTGTCGAAGCTCCGAGAGCGCGGACGACCCCGCTACCAACACGATGGTGTTGGAGCGTGACACGAGAGTCATGG
>JAICQQ010000037.1 GCA_025937785.1 Polyangiaceae bacterium | reverse complement strand
GAGTTGGCTCGCGCTCTGCAACAGCGATAAGCTTCGGTTGACGCTCGAGCGGCTCTACGCGCCGCTGAGCCTGTAGCTGACGCTGGCGGCCCAATAGGTGCGGCTCGCTGGTGCCACTCAGCTCACGAGCACGAAAACCATGCGAGCCCTTAACGTTCTTACCTTCCCTACCCTCCTCGTGGCTGGGGTGACTCTGGCCGCCACCGCCTGCAGCGCGAAAACTGCTCCGACCCGCGAGCCGCCGGCCGGCAGCGGTGGCGCCGGCGCAAGCACGACGAGCCCAGCGACGACCGCGGTCACCACCAGCCCTTCGATCGGCAACCAGGCTGCCATCGCCAGTGCGACAATCGGCGGCGTCACCACGACTACGGGCGGCGATGCCTGCCAAGCGCTCGAGGTCAGCTTCACGCCGCAGGACCCTACCGTCTTCATCCTCGTCGATCGCTCGACCTCGATGTGGGACAACATGTTCTGGAACCCCCTGCGCGACGGCGTACTCGAGGTCGTGTCGCGCGTGCACCAGGACGTGCGCTTGGGCTTCGGCACCTTCACCGGCCAGGGCAACACCTGTCCGCTCGATCTCGAGGAGGTGGGGGTCATCGACAAGAACAACCTGGCGGCGATCGAGGCGTTCTACACGCCGATCATGCACCCCGGCGTGGCCACCGAGACGCCGACGCCAGCCGCCCTGAAGAAAGCGCAGGAGCTCTTGAAAGCGGACAACCTGAGCTCCCCCGGACCCAAGTACATTCTGCTCGTGACTGACGGCAACCCCGACTACTGCGACAGCGGCGCGGTCGAGTGCCGCGCCGACGTCACGGTAAGAATCCTCCAAGATCTGAAGGCCGATCCGCAGGTCCCCATCCACACCTTTGTCGTGGCTTTGCCCGATCCAGGTATCGATCAACAGTGGCTCACGGCGTTCGCCAACGCCGGGGCCGGGCAGCCCGTCGCCGCACCGCGTGAGACCGAGTTCTGCGATGACATCGTCCCCGCAACGGCCGCGCTGCTGCCCGAGCTCGATGCCACCGTGTGGCCCCAGGGTACCTACGGCGCCGCTATGGGTCCGGAAAAGCCGTACAACGTCGACCCCGCCCAGCAGGACCAACTCGTCTCCGAGATCACCGGTCTGCTCGCCGGGGTGAAGAGCTGCGTCTTCGACCTGACCAACGCCGCCGGGGAAGAGGTGATTTCGATCCAAGCGGGCAAGGAGGCGGAAGGCACCGTGTTCATCAAGACCAGCACCAACTCAGACCCGGGCGAGGCGCAAGCCTACGATGCCGCCGGTCTGAACGGCTGGAAGGTGAACCGCATCGAAGGCGCCGCCGATCAGATCGAGCTCGTCGGTTCCGCGTGCGAGCTGCTGAGAAATCCGGAGACCACCGGCATCGAGTTCGGCTTCCCCTGCGAAATCATCATCGAAGTCCCGGAGTAAGACTACGCGCTGAAACGGCTGGATCCAGCGGCACGCTGACGTCAACGTCACCGTGCAGCGCCTGCCCCGCGTAGTTTAGTGCGCACTAGCGCTCGACAAGCGCCCGTTCTCGGCTAACCTATTAAGTCAGGAGTCCTAGCGCTCTTAGCAGATCGTTAGTGCTCCGCGCCGCCCTCTGCGGCACCGGAGAGATCCGGGTGGCCCTCGTTGGGATGCTGTCGATCGCGGCGACACGCACGGCAAGTCCGGAGGTGATGCGATGATCGGCATCCCCATGGGGCTGCTCTACGCGAACGGCGTGGAGTGGCTGGTGCACAGGTACGTTCTGCATGGGCCAGGCAAGAACCCACGCAGCTTCTGGCGCTTTCACTGGGCGGAGCATCACAAAAACTCCCGTAAGAACGCCATGTACGACGCGGACTACGAGAAGTCGATCTTCGACTGGAACGCGCGCGGTAAGGAGGCTTTCGGCATCGCGTTCATGGGCGCGCTTCATACCCCCCTGTTCCCGGTGGCGCCCTATTTCACCGCGACGGTCGTGTACGCTTGCTTCAACTACATCTACCGACACAAGAAGGCGCACCTCGATCCGGAGTGGGCACGGGTGCACATGACCGGCCACTACGACCATCACATGGGTGCGAACCAGGACGCCAACTGGTGCGTCACGCGCCCCTGGTTCGACTGGATCATGGGCACGCGCGTCCCCTACGCGTTCACCAAACTCGAAGCCCAACGACGCCTGCGGGAGCTCAAGAAGTCGCTGCGCAGGAGGCTCGCGCCAAAACTCGACCGGGTGCCGTCGGTGCCCCCGTCGAACGAGAACGCCACCAGCGGCGCCGCCTGAAAAGCGCTCCCCGCGTTCGGGACGTCACACTCGCGTAGCCTGCGTCGTCATCGTGGAGACCCCCCACTGGAGGAACCATGATGCTGAATAGAATCGTCTATGTAGCGCTATTCGTCAGCGACCAGACCCGGGCGCTCGAGTTCTACACCAATACGCTCGGCCTCGAGAAGCGCTTCGACAACCCCACCCCCGAGGGTCCGCGCTTCCTCACGGTGGCAGTCCCGGGTCAGGATGTCGAGCTCGTGCTGTGGCCGGGTACGCCCGGGCGCGCTCAGCCGACACCCGGCGGCCTCCCCGCGGCGCTCTGCACCATCGCCGTGGAGGATTGCCGTCGGGCCTTCGAGACATTGAAGGGACGCGGTGTACGGTTCGACCCACCCGAAGTCGTCGAGCGTCCTTGGGGCTACGTCGCGAGGTTCGAGGATCCAGACGGCAACCTGCTGCAGTTGCGTCAGGCGCGCGCCCTGCCGCACCCACGCTGACGGCAACGTTCGACACCCCGATTCAGGTAAACGGGGCAAAATGCCGCTTGCTGGCGCCCCTACCAGGCGCGAAGGACGCGAGGGCCTCGCTATGGTAATGCCTCGAGCATGGTCGGACCGCGCCTGGGACTGCTCCGCGCCGCCACGGCGGCAGCGCACCAGAGTGTAGAAGCGCGGCTGAATCTGCTGGGACCGGAGCTCGATCGGCGCCGCTATGCCGAATACCTCGGCGCACTCTTGTGCGTGGTCGAGCCTCTGGAACGGGCGCTGCTCCAGGTCGAGGGTATCGAACGCGCTTGGCCCGACTTACGCGAACGCCAGAAAGCGCCGCAGCTGCACCGAGACCTGGCAGAGTTGGGCCAAGCGGCAGAGTTGGGCCAAGCGGCAGAGCGTGCGGGCGAGCGTGACCCTTCCGGCGCCGTTCGGGACGTAACGACGGCGCTGGGCATCGGCTACGTGCTCGAAGGCTCGACGCTCGGCGGTGAAGTCTTGCGTCGAGAGATCGTGCGACGCTTAGGGCCGGTACCCACCTCGTATTTCAACTGCTACGGCGGCGAGCTGCGTGCCCGCTGGCTCGCGTTCCTGACGCAACTCGAGGCGGCCTGTCTCGACGAACCGGAGACCCAGCTCGTCGATGGTGCCCATTTCGCTTTCACGGCGGTCGAAAGAACGCTGACCGCCCGGGGGCTCTTGCGATGAACGAACGCGCACACTCCCCGCCGCTCGCCATCGACCTGGAGAACTGCGACCGTGAGCCGATTCACATCCCCGGGTCGATTCAGCCGCACGGCGTACTGCTCGCCTGCCGGCCGGCGGATCTCACGATCGAGCAGGTCAGCGACAACCTCGCGGCCTCACTAGGCGTCGCGGTCGAAGCGGCGCTTGGACTTTGCCTGTTCGACCTGTTCGAAGCGGACGATCGCGAGGAACTCGAGACGGTGGTGCGGCTCGAGTATCCGAACGAGGGCTGTCCGATCCACGTGCGAGCCCGGTCCGGCCGAACCTTCGAAGCAGTGGTCCACCGTTCCGCTGACGTCCTGATCGTCGAGCTCGAAGACGCGGTCGGCGAGCGCAACGCTTTCCATCCGCAGCTCAGACGCTCCGTGGCACGGCTGCACAACGCCGAGACGCCCGACGAACTCTGCCGCATCGCCGTACGCGAGGTGCGTGCGCTGACCGGCTTCGATCGGGTCATGGCTTATCGCTTCGACGACGAATGGAACGGCAGGGTGGTGGCCGAAGCAAAGAGCGAGCAACTTTCGACGTTCTTGGGCCAGCAATACCCGGCTTCCGATATCCCGGCGCAAGCGCGACGCCTGTACACCGTCAACTGGTTACGTTTCGTCGTGGACTCGCGCTACCGGCCGGCTCGGCTATGTCCTGCCGAGAACCCCCGCACTCAGGCTCCGCTCGATCTCAGCTTTTCGGTGCTGCGCAGCGTCTCCCCCATCCATTGTCAGTATCTCCAGAACATGGGCGTGGCAGCCTCGATGTCCGTTTCGCTGGTTCACGAGGGCAAGCTGTGGGGGCTCATCGCTTGTCATCATTACGCTGGGCCGCGGCGCGTGTCATACGCGATCCGAGACAGCTGCGAGTTTTTGGCCAGAACGCTGTCGTGGCAGATCGGTTCGCACCAACACACTGCCCGCGCCAAAGCGGAGGCCGAAACGACGCGGATCGAGCGGCGTTTGTACGACGAAATGGTCGCGGCCGAAGACTTCCTCGGCGGCCTCGTCAACGAGAATTTGCTCGCGCTCACCGACGCCCAGGGCGCGGCGGTGCTGTACGAGGGCAACGTGCGCAGGTTCGGGCAAACACCGAGCGACGCGACGATTCGAGAGATCGCGAGTTGGCTCGAGTCGCGCGTCGACGATGGGGTGTTCGTGACCGACCGGCTACCGAAGTTGCTCGAGACGCAGGCCGGGCTCGAAGATAGCGCGACGGGGTTGCTCGCGGTCGCGATCTCGCCGGCGCATGGCGACTACGTGCTCTGGTTTCGCGCCTCGACGGAGACCGTGGTCGACTGGGCCGGACACCCCTACAAGAACGTCAAGCTCGAGGACGGCGTGCCCCGGCTCTCGCCGCGTGGTTCCTTCGAGCTGTGGCGTGAAACAGTGCGCGGGCGCAGCTTACCCTGGCACCCGTGGCAGGTGCAGGGCGCCGTCAACGTCAGACGCGCCGTGCTGGGCGGGGTCCGGCGCCGAGCCGCGGAGGTGCAAGCCTTCAACGAGAAGTTGGTCGAGTTCGACCGCGCCAAAGATCGCTTCATCGCCTCGGTCAGCCACGAGCTGCGCACGCCCCTGCACGCCATTCTCGGCTGGGTCGAGCTGATACGCAGCGGTTCGGCCGACGAGCCCCGCCGGGCTCACGGTCTCAACGTCATCCAGCGCAACGCTCAAGCCCAAGCCCAACTCGTCGACGACCTGATCGACATGTCGCGCATGGCCAACGGTAAGTTCACTTTGAGCCTCGAGCCGATGAGCCTCGCGCAAGTCGTCGAGCAAGCCGTCGAGAGCATCACGCCCACCGCGGAAGCCAAGGGCGTGCGGCTCGTCTCCTCCGTGAACGCGGTGGGGGCCACGATGCACGGCGACCAGCGCCGACTTCAGCAAGTCGTCTGGAACCTGCTCAACAACGCCATCAAGTTCACACCGAAGCAAGGCACCATCGAGCTTGTGCTCGCGCGGCGCGATTCGCACCTCGAGCTCACGGTCGCTGACAGCGGCGAGGGCATCGCGCCGGCGTTCCTGCCCTATGTGTTCGAGGCATTCCGCCAGGCAGAGGCCAAGTCCCCCGCGGAGCGCAAAGGGCTCGGATTGGGTTTATCGATCAGCCGCCACATCGTCGAGGCTCACGGTGGCAGCATCAGCGTCGAGAGCCCTGGCCCCGGTCGGGGCAGCAAGTTCACGGTAAAATTGCCCGCTTGAGCGTCCGACGCCGTCCCGCGGCACGCTCCCTGCTATCGGCACTGACGATGACCAAGACCGACGGGGATTCAGGCGCTACTGAGCCAAAGTGTGACCGCACCACGTCGCGCGGGCGCCAGGAATGGCACCACGTGGCACAACTTCGAGCCCATGAGCGTCGCCTGACGTGGGCTCAAACCCTGGGCGCCTGTAGCCTGTGCCTGGGACTGCTGGTCGCGTGCGGCGGAACAACGAGCCCCGGGAGCGGCACCGCCGCCGGAAGCAACATCACCGGCGACATCACGAGCTCAGGGAGCCACACCACCACCGGAAGCTTCGACACCACCACCGGAAGCAGCTCAGGAATCACCGACTGCCCCTCGGTAGAGCCCCCCGTCTACTCCAGTTGCTCAACAGAGAATCAAGCTTGCGGGTATTCGAACTGCGTCGCCCCCGACTATCGCGACGCTCACGTGCTTCAATGTTACGCGGGCGCTTGGCAGCTCGCCGGTTCGGAGCCATGCACGGCGCCCAATGAGTGCCCACCCTACGTGCGGCTCCTGGACGCCTGCGGGTACGAAGGGTGGCAAGGCAGCCTCGGACCCTGCATCGTCTACGACGCGTGTGGTGCGCACGAAGCGTACTGCAGGGACGGCAGCTGGCAGACGGATGAGGCTGCGCCAGACGGCGACGGCGGGGAGGGCGGCGCCGACGGCGTGGGCACGGTCACCACGGGCCCGGCGCCCGTTCCCCAGTGCCCCCCCTTCCCGCTCTATGAGGGCAGCAGTTGCTGCCCCAGCGACGTCCCCGCGTATTGCGACTACTCCTCGAGCGGTTCGAACGGTGCCACAGCAACGCAAACCGTGGTGTCGGCTGTCGGTGGTTTTGCGGCGGGCACCTTCGGTGGCCCCTTCACCTTGCTCTGCGCCGAGTGCTCACCCAATATGGTGTGGACTGCATCGAACGCCTGTCCGTAAGCTGGAGCACGGCGCGGGCGCGTTCCCTGGAAACCTCGCCCTGCCTCTAAGCTCACAAAGTGTCAACAGGCTCTAGCCGCGGTCAATCCGCACAGAACTAGAAAGATCGGAATCTCCTGGTGCCAGCGGAAGACTCACACCAAGGTCGAGACGACGCGGCGGGGGTTGCGCCTGTCGCCCGGTGCTACCAGATGCGGTTGCTGAGCCGACACGTGGGCAGCGACAACGAGATGATGGAGCTCGACTTCGCGTTGAGGCGCCTCGAAGAGGATTGGCAGCCCTTCACTCCTACCGTGCACAGCTCACCCTTCTTGAACTTCCTGCACAGCGCCTTTCTGTGTCAACTGGCGTACCTTCGGTTGAATGCGACGGAGCGCAGCCTTCGGGTGAACCGCGTCCACGGTCTCTGTCACTGCGAGACCAGCGATTTCACGCTCACGCGGTTCCTCACATCGTTCGCCCTCGGGCTCGATGGCGTCGCCAGTGAGGACGACCTCGCGTACTTGCGCGAGCGATGCCTGGCGTGTCCGGTGTCTCGAAACCTCCCCCACGTCGCCGACAAAGACACCGTCGTCACGCTGGGAAGCCAAGCCACGCTGCCCGACGGCAGTCCGAAGTGACCGGCCAGGCTCATGTCACATCACTCTGCGGAGGGATAGGTCACTTGCTGGCCGCGCACCTGCGCAAAGGGCGTGACCCGGTGGACCGACGCACGCCCGGGACTCATGATGTGTTGGACCTGAGCTCCCCGCGCGCAAAGCACGTCGGCCACGAGCGAGCGATGACAACGCCAGGGCACCGCTTCGGCGCACATGAGCGCCAGCGTGGCGTCGTTCGACAGTGCGTGCAGCTTCGCCACGCCCTGCTCGAACTCCTCGGTCGAGATGTAGTCCGCGTAGCCGCGAAAGCTGGCGTTACGCCACGCCGTATTGGGCGAATCTGGCCGGGCTCGACGCAGTCCGCCGAGCTCCGGCAGCGGTACGTAGCGGATGCGGCGAGCGCGAAGTCGCGCGCGAAGGGTGTCAGCGTTGAACTGTGGATTGTGTCTGGAACGAGGCACCGTGCGAATATCGACCAGCATATCGACCGAGAACGCACGCAGCATCGCCACCAGCTCCTCGAAGCTGCGGGTCGAGTGACCGATGGTGTAGACGAGACGTCGTTTCCAACTGCTTCGGCGCGCCACGCCCAGGCCCTTGCAAACATCGTGCTGACCCGGAACGCTCCCCGATCTCGGCTGTCGGCCGCCGGCAACACCTTGCCGACCCGCTCGAACGCGCAGGTGCTGCATCTCGGCGACGTGTGGTCGGCGTAAGGCGCAACGCGCGCTGGATATCGGACAACGCTCGCCGACAAGCGGCGGCCGGAAGATTCTTTGCGTCCTTCGGGAGGGGTCCCCGTCTTCGTAGGTAAAGGCGAGCTGCTCGCCGGAAACACGAGGAAACGAAATGGCAAACGAACTTCAGAAGAGCGGGACCCAAGGGGCGGAGCGTGACGGGGCGCAGCCGAAGGAGGCCCAGACGGGCTGCTGCGGTGGAGCCGCCCCGCAAGGTGTCGACGCCTGTTGTGCGCTCGACGCCGAGGTCAAGGCTACCGGGGGCTCCGGGTGCGGGTGCGCTCCACGGGCTGCGAGCCGAGGCGGCCAGAAAGGGCGGTGCTGCTGATGGCCTCGCTCGGGACCTTGCCGGTGGCGGTGATCGGAGCCGGTCCAGTAGGGCTCGCGGCAGCGGCTCGTCTCCTGGAGCGTGGCCTCGAGCCGTTGATCCTGGAGGCTGCTGCAGACGTGGCTGCGAGCCCGCGCGACTGGGGCCACGTTCGCCTGTTTTCCCCGTGGCGGTACAACATCGACAAGTCAGCGCTCGAGCTGCTCGAGGCAGCGGGGTGGACAGCGCCGCCGCCGGACGATTTGCCAACCGGTTACGAGCTCTATCGCCACTACTTGCGGCCGCTAGCGGCTCTCAGCGGCGTTCGGGATCGTCTGCGCCTAGATCGGCGGGTCGTGGCCATCACCCGGCACGGTGTCGACAAGGTGCGCACGGCGAGGCGTGAAGATGTCCCCTTCGTGATCAGGACGACGAGCGCCAACGGCCTGAGCGAGGAGTTCCTCGCCAGGGCGGTGATCGACGCCACGGGGACATGGTGGAGTCCGAATCCCCTCGGCGCTGCTGGCATCCCCGCGACCGGTGAATCCACTTACAGGGATCGCATCCACTACGGGATCCCGGATGTGCTCGATAGAGATCGCGGTCGGTACGCGGCAAAGACCACGCTCGTAGTCGGTGCCGGTCACTCCGCGGCTAACAGCATCCTCGGCCTCGCCGAGCTCGCGCAGACCACGGCCAACACGAACATCATTTGGGCTACGCGTAGCGACAATCTGACTCGAGTCTTCGGTGGCGGTGACGGCGATGGCTTGCCCGCCCGTGGGAAGCTCGGCGCGGAGCTCCGAGCGTTGACGGAGAACGGCAGCCTCTCGCTCGTTCAGAACTTTCGGATCGAGGCGTTGCGTGAAGCTGCGGGCAAGCTCGAGGTCATCGGGACCCGCACGGGGAAGGAGTTCGCGCTGTCCGGGATCGACTCGATCATCGCCGGGACGGGGCAACGACCGGACCTGGCCATGAACCGTGAGCTTCGCCTCGCCCTCGACCCCGCCCTCGAATCTGCAGAGGTCTTGGGCCCGCTGATCGATCCCAACGAACACAGCTGCGGCACCGTGCGGCCTCATGGCGCTCGCGAGCTCGCCCACCCGGAGCCGAACTTCTACATCATCGGCGCCAAGAGCTACGGTCGAGCGCCGACGTTCTTGCTCGCGACCGGCTACGAACAGGCGCGCTCGGTGGCAGCCATGATCGCTGGCGATCACGAAGCAGCGGCCCGCGTCGAGCTCGATCTACCCGAGACGGGCGTCTGCAACAGCGACCTGCAAAGCGACGCTGGCGGCTGCTGCGTTCCGGGCAACAAGGGCGCCTGCTGCTGAGCAGTGCAGATGCAGGCCCAGGCAGCGCCTGGACGACCCTGGGCCGCGGTGGTCGGGCTATCCCTCGACCAACTCGTTGCCTGGGGTGTCCTCTACTACTCGTACAGCGTGCTGTCGGTGCCGATCGCTCGCGACCTGGGCGTGGCAACGTCGACTGTCGCCGCCGCCTTCTCTGGCTCGCTGTTGGTTTCTGCTCTGCTTGCCCCACGTGTGGGCCGCCTGCTCGATCGAAAGGGGGCGCGCCCTGTACTGCTCTACGGAGCAGTCATCGGTCCCGTTGCGTTGGGTGGACTGGCGGCTGCCCAGCAGGAACTGCCGCTGCTGCTCGCGTTCGCCGGGCTCGGAGTGGCTCAGGCGTTGTCACTCTACGAGCCCGCGTTTCGCGCGGTCGTCGACTGGTTTCCTGCCGCCGAGCAGCGCACCAAAGCCTTGCTCGTGCTCACGGCCATCGCGGGATTTGCGAGCACGGTGTTCCTACCGCTCACCGCTGCCTGCCTCGATGAATTCGGCTGGCGGCGGACGGTACTGATGCTGGCGACGCTGACCGCCGCCGTGACGCTGGCGATCCGGCTGGCGCTTCCGCCGCCAGCACGGGGCGCGCTGACGCGGGGCCCGGCGCCCCGGCCCTTCCGTGCCAGCGCGTCGAACATGAGCAGATCCCTGAGCGGCGGTTTCGCGCTGCAGTCGTTTGCGGCTACCGGTGCGACGATCTGTCTGGTGTGGCAGTTCGTCGAACGCGGCGAGACGCTCGCAGGGGCCGCTTCCATCGCTGGCTTGGCGGGAGCATCGCAGGTTCCCGGTCGCTTGCTGCTCTCGCCGCTGAGCAGCGCGGTCCCTACGGATATCCGGCTACCCTTGCTGCTCGTCGTTCAAGGCATTGCGCTGGTTGCGCTCGCCGTTCTCTCCGGGCCGGCGCTCATCGTCGCCGTGATCGCCTTCGGCGCTGCCGCTGGTGTGATGACGCTCGAGCGCGCCACGGTCGTCGTGGAGCTGTTCGGACGCGAGAGCTTCGGCGCGGCCAACGGTCAGCTCGCCTCGGGCGCCTTGTTGGCACGCGCCGCCGCGCCCTTCGCCGTCGAGCTGCTGCACGGTATCGTCAGCTACACGGTCGTGCTCGGATGGCTGGCCATGTGCCTGCTCGTGGGCAGCGCCATAGTTGGCGTGGCCCTTCGTGCTCGGCGGCGGCTCGCTAGCGACCGGCGGGGTGACGCATAGGCCCCAGGGCGCAGGAATTGTCCTAACTTCCATAAATTTCGAAGAATCCCTTGCAGGGCTGATTCGAGAATATTAGAACTAGCAGCGGATGACCAAAGTCGACCGCCATGCAGAGCAGCTTGCCGCGCTGGGCCACCCCGTTCGGCTGAGCATCCTACGCTACGTGGTACAGGGGGACAAAGGTGGGACGGCCGCCGGTGACATCCAGGGCCACGTCGACGTACCAGCCTCGACGCTGAGCCACCACCTCAAGCGACTCGTGGATGCCGGTCTGCTCTCGACGCGGAACGAGGGGACCTACCACTACTACGGCGCCATCTACGAGAACCTGCGAGCGCTCACCGACTACCTCTGGGAGGATTGCTGCAAGCGCGGCAAGCGTAGCTGCTGCTGAGGTCCCTTTTTTT
Organism: Polyangiaceae bacterium; assembly: GCA_025937785.1. Lineage (GTDB taxonomy): Bacteria > Myxococcota_A > Polyangia > Polyangiales > Polyangiaceae > JAICQQ01. The sequence continues at coordinate 38,802 of JAICQQ010000037.1, read as the reverse complement.
GCGTCGCTAGTTCGACATTTATAGAAATGGAGCCGCTCATGAACATCCTCAAACCCCACATCTCGCTCAACGTTTCCAACATCGACGCCTCAGTCGCGTTCTACGAAAAGGCGTTCGGCGTCCAGGCGACCAAGCGCCGGCCAGGCTACGCCAAGTTCGATCTCAGCGAGCCGAACCTCAATTTGACGATGCAGGAGGCGCCTCGCACCGGCATCAACGCGAGCCACTTCGGCATCCAGGTCGCGAGCACCGAGGACGTGGCCACGGCGACCGCGCGCTTCAGTCAGGCGGGGCTCGCCACCAGGACCGAGGAAAACACGGCGTGTTGCTACGCCGTTCAGGACAAGGTCTGGGTCGAAGATCCCGACGGCAACGCCTGGGAGGTCTTCGTGGTGAAGGCCGACTCACCACTTTTCCAGGAACACGCGCCAAGCGTTCACGAGAAGGCGGCAAGCGAGAGCTGTTGCGTCCCCACGCTCCACGGCATCAAGCGGGGCGGCGGTGGTTGCTGCCCGTGATCTCGCACGGAAAGCTGCGGCGGAAGCGCTGGGCACGGCGTTCCTACTCGCCGTCGTGATCGGCTCCGGCGTCATGGCGGAGCGCATGGCGGGCGGTAACGTGGCCATCGCGCTCCTGGCCAATACCGTCGCCACGGGTGCCGGCCTCGTCGCGTTGATCCTCACGTTCGGCTCGGTATCGGGCGCCCATTTCAACCCGGCGGTGACAATCGCCGACGCGACGCAGGGCGGGCTGCCATGGAGGGAAGTACCCGTCTACGTCGCGGCCCAGGTCGCTGGCGCGTTCGTGGGTGTGGCCATTGCGCACTTCATGTTCGAGCTGCCACCGTTCTTCGCGTCATCTCGTGTGCGGGCCGGCGCCTCGCAGCTCGTCAGCGAGTTCGTTGCGACCTTCGGGCTACTCGCCACCATCTGGGGTTGCGTGCGTCGAAGCCCGAGCTTCGTGCCGTTCGCCGTGGGCGCGTACATCACGGCCGCCTACTGGTTCACGTCGTCCACATCGTTTGCGAACCCCGCGGTCACGCTCGCCCGGGCTGCAAGCGACACCTTCGCAGGCATTCGACCTGCAGACGCACCGGAATTCATCGTTGCACAGCTACTGGGTGCTGGTGCTGCCACCTATCTCTTCCGCTGGCTCGTTCCTTCGTTGCCGGCCGTCGCCGAGCGGGTCGTCGATTTCCCCGCCAAAGAGTCAACATGAGTCCTGCTTCCCCGCACGTGCTTTTCGCTTGCATTCACAACGCCGGCCGCTCGCAGATGGCGGCGGCATGGTTCAATCACCTCGCAGACCCGGCAAAGGCTCGGGCTGTCTCCGCAGGTACCGAGCCGGGCACCCGCGTTCATCCGGAGGTCGTCGAAGCGATGAAGGAGGTCGGCATCGACCTCTCGAACGGTAAGCCGCAGTTCTTGTCCGATGACCTCGCCGCTTCTTCCTCGTTGTTGGTCACGATGGGCTGCGGCGAAGCCTGCCCCCACGTGCCTGGTCTCAGGCGGATGGACTGGCCGCTCGAGGATCCGAAGGGCAAGCCGATCGAACGCGTGCGCGAGATCCGCGACGATGTGAAGCTGCGAGTCGTGAAGCTGCTCGAGCAGGAGGCGTGGAAGTAGTGGTCGACCTGCGGAACACGATGCCGTCCGACCTCGAGGCTGTCAGGCGCCTCCTGCGCGAGGCCGGCCTGCCCACGGAGGGCGTCGAGGACCAATTCCCAGCCCAGTATAGGGTCGCAACCGTGGAGGGCGCTGTCGTGGGCGTCGCCGGACTCGAGCTGCACGGCCGCGCGGGCTTGTTCCGCTCGCTGGCTGTGCGTTCAGCGTTCCGCGGCACCGGTGTGGGCACCCACCTGGTCCGCGAACGGATCGAGTGGGCGCGGGCTCGAGGACTTAGCCACGTCTTCCTGCTGACGACGACTGCGTCGAGCTATTTCGAGAAGTTCGGGTTCCGTCGCGCCGAACGGGGGATAGCGCCGGAAGCATTGGCTAAATCCAAAGAGTTCGCGTCCCTCTGCCCGAGCTCGGCGATTTGCCTGGTCTGGCAGCCATGACGATTTCTTGCGTCCATCCACCCGACGTCCCGTCTTCAGGTCAAAGGCCAACGATGACGGATACGAGTGACCCACCCAGGGAGGCCGCCTGATGCTGGCCGAGGGCATGCTCTCCTCGCATCGGGAGCTCGCGCAGAAGCTCCGGTCCTTCGTTGCGCGGCGCGTGGCGCCAGCCGACGTCGACGACGTGCTCCAAGACATTTTCGTTCGGGTTCAGCAGGGGCTCCCCGGCCTCCGCGACCAAGAACGGTTCGTTTCGTGGCTCTACCAAGTCGCACGAAGTGCCGTGCAAGAGAACCTTCGCCAGCGTGCCCGACATCCGCTCGCGCACGGAGACAACGGCGAGCAGGTTGCGCTCGAGTTGGAAGGTTCGGTCGCATCCGACACCGGCCTTGCTGCGTTCGCAGCCAACGCGATCGCCCGACTGCCGTCCCATTACCAGCAAGCTCTGACACTCACGGAAGCTCAGGGTATGACGCAACCCGAGGCCGCCGAGATGCTCGGGATTTCTTTGTCGGGGATGAAGTCGCGCGTCCAGCGGGGCCGAGAGAAGCTCCGTGAGATCCTGGAAGAGAGCTGCAAGATCGCGCTCGACGTGCGCGGCGGCGTCATCGACTGCGAACCGCGGGAGCCGAGCAACTGCGACTGTACGATGCGCCGCTAGGCGGACCGGCGCCGCTAGCGAACCGGCGCCGCTAGCGAACCGGCGCCGCTAGGCGGACCGGCAACGCAACTGGAGCTGAGCAGACGGAGATTGGCATCAGCCTCGGTGGCGGCGGGCAACACCACGTGGTAGGAATAGTTCCTACCTGGAGGTGTTGCCGATGACCGTGCGGAAAGGAAGCTACTCGTTGGATGAGCATGCCGCCGAGTATCTGCACCGAAGGGCAAAGCTCACCAAGCGCAGCGCCTCCGCAGTCCTGAGCGAACTCGTCGCCGAAGCAGCGCGGCAGGATGCTCGCGATCGCGCGCTCGAAGAGCTCGGTGAAGGCGTCGAGATCTCCGAGCGAGAGGTGCAACGTTGGCTCAAGAAACTAGGTGCGATGTGAGCCGAAAGCCGAAACGCACAGCAAAAGTCGGTCGGGCAACCCGGGGAGTCACATTCGACACAGGAATGCTCGTCGCTCTCGAGCGACGCCACGCCGGCGCCCTCGCCCTTCTCCGTGCATGTCGGCTGTCACGAGCGTCCATCACCATTCCCGCGGCGGTGGTTGCCGAATGGTGGCGGGGCACCCACCGAGCCTTGTTAGAAAGCGGTCGAGTCGAAGCGCTGACACCGAAGCTGGCTGAGCGGGCGGGCGAGCTGCTCGCCAGTACAGATGGCTCCAACGCGGTCGGCGCCACCGTAGTCGCCTCTGCCGCGCTTCGCGGCGACCTAGTTGTCACCGGCGACGAGCACGACCTCCGAGAGCTCGCTGAGTTCGTTTCCGGCGTCACCGTCGAGCGCTTGCGTTGATGTTGGCGAGGCCATCAAGCAATGCCGGCTGGGTTCCGTGAACTTCAGCCAAACCTAACCGTTAAACGGCGGAATCGTCTCGGACTGCGTCGGTGCCCTTACGTGCACCAAGGCGACCGACTCTACATGCACTGAGTGCGCCTCCGGCTATTTTCTAGACACTTCCGTCACGCCAGCGGCGTGCAAGCCTTGCACGGCCGTTTCCCATTGCGTCTCGGCGGTCACGTGCACGACTGCCTCTAGTTCCGAATGCGCACAGTGCGCGGAGGGATACTGGCTGTCCGGATCCCTACCCAGTGTCTGCACACCATGCAGCCCAGTTCCCTTCTGCATCAGCCCACTCACGTGCACCAAAGCCAGCGACTCGATCTGCTCATCTTGCGTGCATGGGTTCTACGTGGACGACCGTTACCAATGTAGGGCGTGCCAACCGGGCACCTACGCTTCCGACGACGGTTGCACCCCCTGCCCGAGCATCCCGGACTGTGGTGCCACGACGTGCACCAACGCGACCGACTCTACATGCACTGAGTGCGACTCCGGCTATTTTCTAGACACTAGCGTCGCGCCAGCGGTGTGCAAGCCTTGCACGGCCGTTTCCGATTGCGTCTCGCCGGTCACGTGCACAACTCCCTCCAATTCGAAATGCACACAGTGCGCGGAGGGAACATGGATGTCGAGAACCCTGCCCAGTCTCTGTACACCATGCAGCCCCGTTCCCTTCTGCACGACGGCAATCAGTTGCACCAACGCCAGCGACTCGACCTGCTCAGCTTGCCCGTCTGGATATTACCTGGACGACCGTTACCAGTGTGCGCCTTGCACGCCGATCGCCTCTTGCACCTCGTCCGTCACGTGCGAGAGTGCCAGCACTTCCCAGTGTACGAAGTGTCTAGCTGATTTCCAGCTCGTTGACGGCGAAGCGGACAGTTGCGTGCCTTGTGATGCGTGCCCAGCTGGCCAGTACAAGAGCGGCGGCTGCGTGAATGGCGTTCCGACCTGCACCGCCTGTGATGCCGCCATCGCCGGCTGCGCCGCAATGAGCTGCACGGGCCCCGGGGCCTCGGAATGCACGGCTTGCTTGCCGGGATATCGTCTCGATGCCGGTGGTTGCGTCAACATCGACGAATGCTCGGACAGCACCGACACCTGCTCGCCCTTTGCCTCATGCACGGATACTCTCAGCAGCTTCGAGTGCGCCTGCAACTCGGGCTACACCGGCGACGGCATGACCTGCACCCCGAGCTGCGTCGGCTTCGGCGCCGATCCCTTGCTCTGGGGTCAACCCCTCGCACGCAATGGTCAGACCGAGGATACCGATCCGAGCGCCGGCGGGACCCTCAAGTACCGCTACCAAAAGGGCCGCACCATCCTCGTCAAGGTCCGAGCACTCGACTGCAGCAGCGTTGACATCACGAGCCAACCTAATGTGGGTGGCACCGTCCACGTCTACGCCGACCTGAGCTGTGACGGCGTCGCCGATCAAAAGCTCCAAATCGATCGCGGCACCCGCACCGGCTTGCCCGGTACGATGGACAAGGCTGACGGCTTCCTTGCCTACAACCTCAACACCAAAGTGTTCCCGTCTTCCCCCGCCTGCTTTGTCCTCGAGGTCGTGGTGCGCGACACCATTACCGGAAACGAAGCAAGGGAGAAGACGCTGCTGCAACGCAAGTAAGCGTTGACGAGTGCGCGGAGCAGCGGAGCCTCGCGAAGCGAGACAGAGAAGAACGAAATCCAGCCAATGCTCAAGCATAGTTGCGCGGGGGCGATCTGCACGCTGGAGCATGCGATTTCGGTGGAGTTGCGGATCGTGCTGCGTGTGGCGTGAGCACGGGCGCAATCAGTTGCGCAGCTAGACACGACTTCCCGCCGAAGCCCTCATTGCGGCTTTCGCGGTGCCGCTCGAAGCCGATGTGCTGTGGGGTCAAGCCGAGGCTGGTGCGGTGACCGTGTTCGTGATCACCGCGCGAAAGGTGCCGCCGGTGCCGCTCGACGATTGAACTGGCGCGTGTACCAGCTGGTTACGCGAGCTCTTCGCGCCACGACTCGTCGTTCTCCCCCTCGGTCCATCGTAGAAAAGCCGCCGTTGCTTCCGGCGACAAGAGTTCACCGTGGTCGCAACACGCCATGGCTTCGCGGACGTCGTCGGCGTCGTCCGGGTGAGCCTTCCAGAGCCTCGTGGGTGGCTTGGGTTCGGATTTGGGGGACGACACACGAGAAGTCTAGCTTCCAAGCTGGAAATGGCCAAGACCGGTGGAGGTCCCATCAGCGCGAGACTTGGCCGGACTAGTCAAGCCTCAGGTGCGAAACAGACTCATCACCTTGGAGGCGTCCATCACTACGTATTTCTGCCCCTCAGCCGGAACGGGAAGGAGAAAGGCACCTCGGTCCAGCTTCTTCGTGATGCAACGATCGCCGGTGTGATCGAGGGTGTAGAGGACGAGGGTGTCCTGCTTCTGATTGTGAAAGATCACGGCTGTTGCGGGATCCAGCTTCAGCCCGAGCTCGCGTTCACAGACGATGCGCAGGCGGTCGGGTCTTGAACGGACGTTGATGGGCACCGGGTAAAGAACCAACCGGCGCGTCGACGGCGGGATGAAACGGTCGAGCATGGGCACCTCGTGGAGAGCCTAGCCCGACGCGAACAAGCTTATCAACAAGACTAGGGGGCGATCCGCGCAGGAAAAGCCGGCGAACTTCACCCCCGAACGCCGGAATTTCCCGGTATCGGGAGCGATCCGAGGCATGGCGTGTTAACTTCACCGGGAAGGAAGGTACGCCCGTGGGATTCCCCGCTCTTGTCACGCCAACTGCCGCCGAGGCCGTGCTCGTCCTCGATTTGGACGGGCTCTTCCGCCGCCTTCCCACTGTTGCCCGGGCGAAGGTCACCTGGACCAGACCCCGGATCGACGCCGGGCTTGGCCGTCTGCTGAACGATCCTCTGGACGATGCCTTACTCGACGAGGTGGCCCAAGAGTTGCTCGAACCGGTTCTGGCGCTCAGCCAGGCTGCGATCCAGCTGCTCAGTTCGAACCGAGACGAGTTTCGAACGTTCCTCATGGCTGACCTCAACCAGCACGAAGCTCGCCTCGACAGCTTCCTGCCAGACGACGATTCGCGCGACACGATCGCGTGGATGTTCGGGTTCCTACGCTCCCTCTTGGGAACGCTCCTGACGATCGTCGTGCCGAATGAACTCTCCGTGATCGATCAAGAGCAGTTCGCGCAAGCGACGGACAGTCGGGAACTGCGCTCCTTCATGCGGGCGCAAGTGGCGCTGACTGCAGCTGTCCAGGCAGCCAAGGACGGCGTGAAGCCCGTCCGCTGCGCCGAGCTGATCGATATAGCGTTCCTAGACCTCATGGAGTTCAAGAAGGCGATCCGTAGTCACGGGCTTTGGGTTTCTCCGTTCCCGACGGAGACGTCAGACGAGCATCGTGAGCGCCTGAAGCGGTACGCAGACCGGCTTCGAGAAACGCTCACGGCTGAAGACTGGAAGACGCTCGACGGAGCCCGCATGGGTGACCTGCGCTGATGCTCCTGGACACGAATGTCGTGTCCTCGTTCCTCAGGCCGGGGGCGGAGCAAGAACGCCCGAAGCTGTTCGAGTTCGTCAGCGGCGTCGTCGCCACGGGAAGCCTCACGATCGCCACGTTCACCAGTTCGAGCTTCGCCGCGGGGTCGAGGAGTTGATCCTCAAAGGGCAGGGCAGGCGACGCCTCGTCACCCTAACGAAGTTCTTCGACGCCTGCGAGATCCTCGGGCTCGATGCCGGCGGAGGCTGGGATTCCGCAGCGAAGCTCTGGGCGCGAGCTCGATCTCACAAGCCGTCCATCGTCTTCACCGACGGTGATCTTCTCATCGCGGCCACGGCGGCGTTCCATCGACGTCCGTTCGCGACCTCCGAGGTGAACCTGGCGAAGAACCTCAAGGCGATCGGGCTAGCGGAAGTGGTGCTTGTTCCGAGCGGCTAGGTAAGCCCCCCTGTCGCAAGCGCCCCACAACCCTGGTCCTCATCCGTCAGCAAGAGACTTGGCCGTTCAGCTCAGCTCTGTACGCTGGGCCCGCATGCCCCGGCGTCCTTCAGACGCGGACGAGAAGAAGCCGATTCGCGAAGCCCGTCGTAGTGACGCAGACACATCGCGACGACGGCTTCCGATCGCTGCACCCACCACGCCGAAGTACGGCAAGGAAGAAAAGCTAGCAATCTTCACGCAGTTGTTTCGTGGCCGCGACGACGTGTACCCCGTACGCTGGGAAAACGCGAGACGAGGGACAAGTGGGTATATGCCCGACTGCTCCAACAAGTTCGTGGAGTCCGTCTGCCACATCAAGACGACGAAGTGCGGGCAATGTCCCAGCCAAGCGTTCAAAAAGCTCGACCAGCGCGCGATCGAAAAGCACCTTCAAGGCCACCACACGGTTGGCGTGTACCCTCTTTTGGTCGATGGGACTTGCTGGTTCCTCGCGCTCGATTTCGACGCTAGGACTTGGAGAGCGGATGTCAGGGCCGTCCGCGAAGCTTGCACGCACCTCGCCGTCCCGGTGTACGTCGAGAAGTCGCGGTCGGGCCAAGGCGCTCACGTGTGGCTGTTCTTTTCGGAGCCGGTACGCGCCGAGGATGCTCGATCGCTGGGACGCCTTCTACTTGCGGAAGCGAAACAGGCCAGACCGTCCCTGGCGCTCGGTTCATTCGACCGAATGTTTCCCAGCCAGGATTCCGTCCCGCAGGGCGGTTTCGGAAACTTGATCGCCCTCCCACTTCAGCGCGCGCCGCGTGACCTCGGCAACTCGGTGTTCTTGGACCAGAACCTGGAGCCGTTTCCTGATGAGCAGCAGTGGGATGTGCTGGCGAACGTTGTTCGCATCGGTGGCAAACGGGTTGCGAGTTTGCTGAAAGTTGCACCTAGCGCTGACACAACGAGAGAGAATCGCGTGCCGGCGAGTTTACGAGCCAGGGAGTCGGCACCGAGATGGCACACGGGGGACTTGTTCGCCAATATCGACGTGACCCCAAAGCGGCGGGCCTCTGGTGAGGCGGGAAACCCTGCGAACTTGGAAGTGCTTCCCAGTATCGAAGTGGCGGTCCGCGATCGCGTCTACGTTAGCCGGGAATCGCTGCCGGACCTGTCCAGACACGGATTGCCGACCTCGCGTTGTTTCGCAATCCGGAATACTTTCGCAAGAAAGCCGCGCGGGTCTCTACCTGGAAAACGCCGCGAGTGATCAGGTGCGCGGAAAAACTCAAGGAGCACATTGCACTGCCGCGCGGCAGCGAATCAGAGTTGCTCGCCCTCGCGACCGAAATCGGTCTGGTGGTACGGCGCGTCGACCAGCGAACATCCGGCAACGCCATCGAGGTTACCTTCAGGGGTGCGCTGACACCACTGCAATCGATGGCACTGAAGGCGTTGCTGGCGCACGAGACGGGTGTGCTCGTTCTGCCGACCGGCGTCGGGAAGACCGTCGTCGCCATTGCTCTCATTGCCCACCGAGCCACGTCGACGTTGATCATCGTCAACCGACGCCCACTTGTCGACCAGTGGAGAGTTCAGCTGGCTACCTTTCTCGGGCTCAACGACTCGGACATCGGGCAGGTCGGCGCCGCCAAAGCCCGTCAAACCGGTGCGATCGATTTGGCCACGATGCAAGCCCTGGCGCGCGGCTCGCGCTATATCGACGCGCTCAGTGAGTACGGTCTGGTTATTGTGGACGAATGCCACCATGCGGCGGCGACGAGCTTCGAACGGGTTCTGTCACGGATACCCGCGAGATTCCTGCTTGGGCTCACTGCAACACCCAAACGCCGAGACGGGCATCATCCGATTGTTCACATGCAGCTCGGCCCTGTCCGTTTCGAAGCATCACCCAAACTTGCCGCAGCGCGACGCCCCTTCACGCACCGCTACTTCGTGCGCCGGTCAGAACTCTCGAATGCCACTCGCCCCGAATCATCGAGCGACCTGCAGAAGCGGCTCAGCGAAGACGCCCGCCGCAATTCGTTCGTCATCGACGACGCCGTGGCAGCTCTTCGAGAAGGGCGATCCCCGCTCGTTCTCTGTCAGCGGCGTGAGCACGTTGCGTATCTTGCCGAGCGACTGCAGCGCTATTCGAAGAACCTGTTCGTCTTGATGGGCGGGATGAACGCGCAGCAGCGGCGCGAGACCCTCGAGGCGCTGCGCGGGTTGGACTACGGCGCTCAGCGCCTCATCATCGCTACAGGTAGCTACATCGGTGAAGGATTCGACGACGCTCGGCTCGATACGCTCCTGCTCGCCGCCCCGGTCGGGTGGAAAGGGACCCTGAATCAATACGCCGGCCGCCTGCACCGCGCGCACCGCGACAAACGTGAAGTGTGGATCTTCGACTACGTCGATGAAGCGGTGCCCGTACTGGCGAAGATGTTCGAGAAGCGCCGGCGCGGCTACGCCGCGCTTGGCTACATCGAGGGCGACCCGCCCACCGATTTCGAGATCCAGACCGACCCAGGGTTGGAAGGCGACGACGACTGGCTCGATGCCGAGCAGTCCGACGCTGCCGGATAGGTACCGAACGTTTCGAGCTGGCTCCAGCCGATCGCGTGGGCAAGTGTGGAGCAACTCCGGCCCTAAAGCCGTTGGTTCAAATCGCCCTCAAAAGCAAAAGCCCCTGAAATCACAGGGGCTTTTGGCGGCTTCGTTGCGCGGGGGCGATTTGAACCAACGAACCTCCGGATTGCTGACCGCGTACGAGCCGCGTGGCTCGTAGATTCCGCAGGCCGCGCCGTGTAGCTGGGTCAGCTTCGCTTGCCCCACGAAGGCGGCGAGGTGCGCGGGGGCCACGGGGCATGTAGGGGTTGCGCAGCAACCCCAAAGCAAAGGGAAATGCGCGGTGGGCCTCGCTGTCCCTGCCGACAAGCCGCCCCGAGCGAAACACCGTGGGCTCAGATTCAGCATTCGCGCGCGCTCGGTGGTCTCACACGTCACTATCGCCTATGCGACGACGCTGGCCACAACGGCCGTCGCTTCCGGGATTGCTGCTTGCAGCAGGAACTCGCATCGCACAAGCCTTGGCCGATTTGGCTCCTCCACGGTATACGTTGGGCACGCATGTCCCGCGGTTCTACGATTGGGCCGCGCCGCGCGCGAGGCCGCCGGTGAGCCGATCTCGGGGCTGCCTACGCTGCCTACGCTGCCTACGCTGCCTACGCTGCCTACGCTGCCTACGCTGCCTACGCTGCCTGCTGCTGACCATGGCAAGTCAATCTTCGGTCCCATCCGCCGCCGCAGACGAGGCACCGTATCCCGACCCTCCGCCGAAGTGGCAATACCACGTGGCACTACCCGTGTCGGTCGGAACAGGCGGTTTCCATGACGACACTGGTTATACGCGCGGCACCTGGTGGCGCGTGCGAGGGCTGGTGCTCGCGAGCCCGCCGAGACCTATCCACCGACACGGCGCCGAGCTCGGCGACTTTGGCGTGGGGCCATATCTGGATTTCGGTGCGTTTCCAGTAGGTTCGCAGCGCGAATACGCCGTGGGGGCGGGCCTGAACGGTGCGCTCTGGCTTGGCGACAGCTTTGCCTTCATCCCCGCCGTCGGTTGGTACCGTCAAGCACTCGGCGCTGGCGCAAGTGAACACGGACTGAACCTGGGGTTCGCGCTCGGTGGCATGCACTACGATGAATGGGGGATCGCCGCGCTGCAGTGGGGGATCCGCGTCGAAGCACGTTACGGCCTCGGGAGCCGACACGAACGATCCTGGTTGGTGGGCGGCGAGTTGGACTCGCTCGTGCTGGGCATCATCCCGCTCGCCGCGTACATCTATTGGGCAGGGGATTGAGCAACCTGGCGTCAACGGCAGCGGCATGCGTGAAGGACCCGAGGGGGCTTGCGTCTCCCGAGAGCGGGAGCTGTTCGAAGATGGCCAGCAACCAACGATCAGGAGGCGGCGGCTGCTGACTGTGGGCTGCTCGGCGCGGATCCCGGGCAGCACCGCGCCCACCTGGCCGAAGTCGTAGTCGACGGCGACGGCGACGGCGACGGCGAAGGCGAAGGCGCTGTTGCCGAGAGTGCGGGTTTTACCGAAGCCTTGGCCGGCTTCGCGCTCGTAGTCTTCGGGGTCTACCGGTCGCTGACGAGAAGTCCGGCGTGAGGGTCCGCAATAGCCGCCGGCGGTCGCCGGCGTGCACTTCGTTCGATACCGAGTTTCTTGAGGCGCGCATTCAGCGTGGTGCGCTTGAGGCCCAGCCGCGCGGCAGCACCCGTGGGCCCTGCGATGACCCACTGGCACTCGTCGAGGACGCGCAAGATGTGGGCACGCGTGACTTCGTCGAGCTCGTCTGCCGGCGGTCGGGGCTCCGGACTTCCGCTCGGGGTTTCGTCGAGCCCGATCGTGAGAGTAGGCCCCTCGGACAGGATCATCGCACGTTCGACGAGGTTCTCGAGCTCGCGCACGTTCCCGGGCCATTCGTAGGCTTCAAGACGGTTGAGGGACTCCTCCGCAACCACAGGCTTCTCGCGATCGAAGCGCCTGGCGAATCGCTCGACGATATGTTGAACGAGCAAGCGAATGTCTTCGCGCCGCGCACGCAAGGCGGGAGCGTGGATCGGGAAGACGTTGAGGCGGTAGTAGAGGTCGGCGCGGAACTGGCCGCTCTGAACGAGCGCACCGAGATCGCGGTTAGTGGCCACGATCACGCGGACGTTCGTGCTCAAGGTCTGGGAGCCGCCGAGGCGCTGGTATTCTCGCTCCTGGAGCAGGCGCAGCAGCTTCGGTTGGAGCTCGGGCTGGAGTTCGCCGATTTCGTCGAGAAAGATCGTGCCTTCTTCGGCTTCTTCGAAGCGTCCAACGCGTCGCGTGTGGGCGCCCGTGAACGCACCCCGCTCGTGACCGAAGACTTCGCTTTCGAGGAGCGTGGGGGGAATCGCCGCGACATTGAGCCTCACGAACGGACCGGAGCAGCGCCGGCTCTGCTCGTGAATCGCCCTCGCGATTAGCTCCTTGCCGGTACCCGTCTCTCCGTGGATGAGCACGGTGGAGTCGGTGACGGCAACTCGGTCGATGCGCTGCAACACCTCGCGGAGGGCCTGGCTCCGTCCGACGATCTGCCTCGTTGGCGGACCCTCCGTTCGAGTCGCAGACAGAGCCAGCGGACGGCGTGACGGTCGAGCCGCTCGTTCGTTGGCCTCGCGACCCGTGGGACCCTTCATGATGCACAGTCGCTGCACTCTCGAATCAGTAGCGAGGCAAGCGCAGGTTGTCCACCCTACCTTGAGGGGGTGGCGGAAGCGGCGTCTGGACGAAGGGCGTGCTGGACTGCGCTGACTAGTGCGCTGGGGTCCATGGGTTTAGCGACGACAGCGAACGCACCTAGCTCGGTGGCGCGACGCCGTGCTTCTGGGCCCGCATGAGCGGTGAGCATGACGACAGGGATGTGTGAGTCCGCCGCGCGGAGGCACTCGAGCAGCTCGAAGCCGGTCATGCTGGGGAGCTCGACGTCGAGGAGCAAGCACTCGGCGCGCGAGATGTCCTCCCCGAGGAACGCTTCGGCACTCGCAAAGGCTTGCACCTCGAACCCCACGGATTCCAACAGGCCCGTAACCGCTCGCCGGATCGAAGCGTCGTCATCGATCAGCGCGACGCGACGCGGCGATCGGGCATGGCGGGCGTCGTCATCCGAATGCCCTGGGGAGGTCACGGAACGCTTTCGTTCGGCCTGACGTCGTGCATGGCGACCCCGAGTTTGACACTCATGTGCACGAGCTGCGCAGCGGACGACGCCCCCATCTTGCGCATCGCCTGCGCACGCTGCTCTTTGACAGTGGCCTCACTGGTACCGAAGCTTGCAGCAATCTGCTTGTTGGCGAGACCCGCCGCTACGCCGGCCATCACCTCGCGTTCTCTGTGTGTGAGCAAGCCGTAGCGCCGCTTCAGGTCCGCAAGATCGGCCCGTGCGCGCCGCGCGGCGCGTTGGCTCTCCACGGCGCTTCTCACCGCGGCAATTAGCTCGGCTGGTAGGAAGGGTTTGGTGAAGAACTCGAGGGCGCCGCCTTTGATGGCCTTCACCGACATCGGAATATCGCCGCGACCGGTAAGGAACACGACAGCCGGAGGCGCATCGAAACGGCTCAGGCGTTCCTGGACCTCGAGCCCGTTCAGATCCGGCAGGAAGACGTCGAGCAGCAGACAGCCCGGAGCCGCAGAGCCGTGGTAGGCGTCGAGAAACGCCTGAGCCGAGGGGAACGTGTCGACCGCAAACCCTTCGGACGAAAACAGCCGGCGCAAGGCCTCACGCACGGATTCGTCGTCATCGACGACGAACACGACCGCCGCCCCGTCACCGTCGGCTTTCATTCTGGGCGCGCAGGGGTCGAGTGCCATGGGAGGGCCGATCCTACGCATTTGGTCCGCGATTTCACCCCTCCTTTCGGAGGGGGTAACGGCCGACCGGGCGCTCCGTGTTTCCACCTGGTGTCATCGCTGCCGCCGGGGCGCGTAGCCTTGCATTCCCGCGGGATCGGGAGGGAGGATTCGGGCGCCATGCGACCAGACGTCGGAGCCCCGCCAGAAAGTTCGAGCGTTGCAACCGCGCGCCTGCGGGCGCTCGTCGCGAGTCTCGGCCTCGGCGTCTTGGTGGAGGACGAGCATCGCCGCGTGTCGCTGGTGAACCAGGCATTGTGCACGATGTTCTCGATCCCGTACTCCCCAGAGGACCTGGTCGGCGCGGACTGCGCGGCAGCCGTCTTGCAGTCGAAAACCCTGATGCGGGAACCGGATGCGTTTCACGCTCGGATCGACGAACTCTTGGCCGGATTCACCGCTGTGACCGCCGACGAAATCTGCTTCCTCGACGGACGTATCATGGAGCGAGACTATTGCCCCATTACCGTGGACTCGGCGGGGCGCGGTCATCTTTGGGTGTACCGAGACGTGACGCGGGAGCGCCAGGAGGCCGAGGTGCAACGCGCCGCAGCCGTCACCGAAGAGCTACGGCTTGCCATCGATACGATCCCCGGACTCGTTTTCAGCGCGCAACCGGACGGTCATGTCGACTTCTTCAACCAACGCTTCTGCGAGTATACGGGACTCAGCCTCGAGCAAGCATGCGGATCGGGCTGGGAAGCGGCCGTACATGCGGACGACCTGCCCGCCTTGCGGGCCCACTGGCACGCTGCTCTGAAGAGCGGCAGGCCGGGCGAGACGGAGGCACGGCTACGACGCTACGACGGTGCTCACCGCTGGTACCTGTTTCGGGCGGTTCCTCTCTGCAACGGACTCGGGGAGCCCACGCGCTGGTATGGGCAAACCACCGATATCGACGACCGCAAGCGCGCTGAAGCGCTGCTCGCGGGCGAGAAAAAGCTGCTCGAGATGGTCGCGCGCTCTGCGTCTCTCTCCGACGTCCTCGCGCAGTTGTGTCTACTGGTCGAAGAGAACACGAGTTCATGCCGCTGCACTGTCTTGCTGATCGATGGAACCGGCGAACATTTCGCGCACGGCGCGGGGCCGAGCCTACCCCAGAGCTTCAACGACGCCATCCACGGCAGACCGCTGGCTTCAGAGTACGGTCCCTGTGCCATGGCGGTCCAGCATAAGGAGCAGCTGATCGTGTCCGACCTCGGGGCGGACACGCGCTGGGACGCCCATGGCTTCGCGGAGCTCGCCGGTACGCATGGCCTCCGCTCATGCTGCTCGACGCCGATCTTCTCACAGCAGGACCAAGTGCTCGGGACGTTTGCGCTGTATCAGTTCGAACCCGGTGTCCCAACGCGAGAGCAAGCGGCGTTGATCGAGCGGTTCACGCACCTTGCTAGTGTCGTGATCGAGCGCAAGCGATCGGAGGAGGCGTTGCAGCGCGCCCAGGCCGACCTGTCGCACGTGATGCGCGTGACCACGATGGGCGAACTCGCCGCCTCGATCGCACATGAGGTCAACCAGCCGGTCTTCGCCATGGTCGCCAACGCCACCGCTTGTCTCAATTGGCTGGGGACAGAACTGCCGAACGTGACCCGAGTTCGCGAGTCGCTCCACGCCATCCTGAGCGACGGGGCACGAGCAGGCGACGTGTTGACCCGAATTCGCGCGCTGCTCACGCGCTCGCCCCTGGCGTATCGGGGGTGCAGCTTGGGCAAGCTGATCGAGGAAACCGTCGACCTCGCCACGCCCGAACTCCGACGCCACGGCGTCACGCTCGAGTTCACCAGGCTCGCGCACGAGATCGTGGTGACCGGGGACCCGGTCGAGTTGCAACAGGTGTTGCTGAACCTGGTCCTGAATGCGAGCGAGGCGGCGCGCGACTGTGCGTCCGACCGCAGGCGAGTGACGATCGGTGCTCGGCTCGAGCACCGGGACGACGGTTTCTGGGCACTCATCGCGGTGACAGACGCGGGAGTAGGCATCAAAGAACGCGACCTACGGCACCTGTTCAGACCCTTCTATACGACCAAAGCGGGCGGTCTCGGCATGGGCCTCTCGATCACTCGCTCGATCGTCGAGCGTCATGCGGGCCGGATCGAGGCGCGCCCGAACGAGCCCTACGGCTCCACCTTCGAGGTCGAGCTGCCCGCCCGCGACGACGACGCTTTGCCACCCTGACGATGTCATTTTGACCAACTGCTGCCAGGCTCCGGCGCGCGGTGGCACTCCGATACGACATTGACCGCGATTCGTGCAGGCCCGCACCTGGCATGCCGCGTGCACCAGCGGCGAGCAGTTACGGCGCAGCGGCACGACGCCGACGAATGCACGCTCCAGCGCGAGCGAGGAGGAGACATGGCCACGATCACCGTAAAGGATGGAACTACGATATTCTTCAAGGACTGGGGCACCGGGCAACCGATCGTGTTCAGTCACGGCTGGCCGCTGAGCGCGGACGCTTGGGACCAGCAACTGTTTTTCTTCGCGTCGCAGGGCTTCCGAGCCATCGCTCACGATCGGCGGGGGCATGGTCGCTCGAGTCAGACCTGGAACGGCAATGACATGAACACGTACGCCGATGACCTCGCGGCTCTGATCGAGAAGCTCGAGCTCAAGGACGCCGTGCTCGTCGGGCACTCGACCGGCGGCGGTGAAGTCGCGCGCTACATCGGCCGCCACGGGGCGCGCTGCCTGGCAAAGGCGGTCTTCGTAGGTGCCGTGCCGCCGCTGATGCTCAAGACGCCGGAGAACCCCGGCGGGTTGCCGATCGGTGTCTTCGACGAGATCCGAGCGGGAGTCGCCAGCAATCGCTCGCAATTCTACCGGGACCTGGCACTGCCGTTTCACGGAGCCAACCGTCCCGACCACAAGGTGCCACCCGGCCTGCTGGACCAGTTTTGGCTCCAATCGATGCAAGCCGGGCTGAAGCCGGCGATCGACTGCATCGCGCAGTTCTCCGAAACCAACTTCACGGACGACTTGCGAAAGATTGGCATCCCCACCTTGTTCATCCACGGCGACGACGACCAGATCGTCCCGATCGGCGCCGCCGCACGCGCCGCGACGAAGCTCGTCAAGGGCTCGTTGCTCAAGGAGTACGCGGGCGCGGATCACGCGATTCCCGCGACTCATGCCGAGCGCTTCAACGCAGACGTACTCGAATTCATCAAAGGGCGGTGAATCATGAAGGACCAAAGCTTTTTGGGCGTAGGCGGGCTCAACATTCACGCGAGCTCTTGGCACCCCGAAGCGCAAGCATCCCGGGGCGTGGTCGTCATTGCGCACGGCTTCAACTCGCATAGCGGCTATTACGGCTGGGTAGCCTCCGAGCTCGTCAAGAGTGGACTCAGCGTCTACGCGCTCGACCATCGTGGTCGTGGCAAGTCCGATGGGGAGCGCTTTTACGTCGAGAAGGTGTCCGACTACGTCGACGACTTGGGCACGTTGATCCAAAAAGCCAAGGCGCGCGAG
This sequence comes from Polyangiaceae bacterium, assembly GCA_025937785.1. Lineage (GTDB taxonomy): Bacteria > Myxococcota_A > Polyangia > Polyangiales > Polyangiaceae > JAICQQ01. Next base: position 21,414 of record JAICQQ010000037.1, on the reverse strand, counting down.
CCCGGGCTACCCGTGTTTCTCCTGGGCCACAGCGCGGGTGGCGTCATTTCTTGCACCTACGCCTTGGATCATCAGCGTGAGCTCCGGGGCCTCATCTGCGAAAGTTTCGCGTTTCAAGTGTATGCTCCCGACTTTGCGCTGGCGGTGCTGAAGGGCATCAGCCACCTGGCTCCGCATGCGCACGTTTTGAAGCTGCCCAACCGAGAGTTTTCGCGCGATCAGAAGGTCGTCGATGGCATGAACGCTGACCCCCTGATCGCCCACGAGGTGCAGCCGACCCGTACCGTTGCGGAGATGGTTCGCGCCGACGAACGGCTGAAGCGGGAGTTCGAAACCATCACTCTGCCGGTGCTCATTCTGCATGGTTCCGCAGACAAGGTCACCAAGCCAGGCGGCAGCCAGTTTTTCTACGAGAAGGCTGGATCCAAGGACAAGACGCTCAAGCTGTACGAAGACCACGCGCACGACCTCTTGAACGACTTCGACAAAGAGATTGTGCTCGCGGACATCCAGGCTTGGATCGACGCGCGCATTCCCTGAGGGGGACGCCGCTGAACCTTTGGCGCACGATGTCGAACGACTGATCGATGAGTATCGTCGAACGCCATGCGCTCATGGATGAGGTGCTCTCGATTTGGGGCGCGGCGCTCGGCCGCGCCCAGCGCCCCTACACCGCGCACGTATACCGCGTGTATAACTACGCACGTCACCTGCTCGGATCCGACCAGGGGGCCGATCTACTTGCAGTCGCGAGCGCGTTTCACGACATTGGGATCTGGTCAGACCGAACCTTCGACTACCTCGCCCCCTCCAGCACCCGAGCGGTCGAGTTCGCGGTCACGCGAATGCCGCACCTATCCTCGGAATTGCTCGAGATCACGATCGAGAATCATCATCGCTTGCGGCGGATTCACTCCGGCTCCGAGCCCGCGGTGGCGGATGCGTTCCGACGCGCCGACTGGATCGACGTGACTCGAGGTCTAGTCCGGAGCGGGCTGGATCGCGGTTTCCAGTGTGAGGTCGTGCAGGCCTTTCCCTATTCGGGATTCCACGCGCTGTTGCTGAAAACAGCGCTCGCATGGGCCTCGCGGCATCCGCTGCGCCCCCTGCCGATGCTGCGCTTTTAGAGGGGGTTCTACGAAAGGACTGTCGAATGTCAGCGTTCTTCTCTCGTCAAACGATTGGGTTGTGCTTCCTGCTTGGGTTTGGCGCACTCGCGTGTGGTTCGGAGATGCCGGAAAGCGGCGCTGAAGGCACCGACGAGGTCACCTCGAGCAACGCAGCTCTCCACCGAGCCTCGCGTCGATCCGTGAACGACGTGCTCTTGGTGCACGGCGCGTGGGCCGACGGATCGTGTTGGTCCGCCGTCATCCAAGGCTTGCAACATCACGGTTTCAGCGTGCGGGCGGTCCAATTGCGCGAACAGAGTGTCGCCGACGACGCGGCGATCGTGCGCCACGAAATCGAAGCGATCGGACGACCGCTCGTTGTCGCCGGGCACTCCTATGGTGGCTTCGTTTCCTCGGAGGCGACGGCCGGCGCCAGCAACGTGGTGGCGCTCGTGTTCGTCGCCGCCTTCGCCCCCGATGCAGGCGAAACCCTGTACGAGCTGACGTCGACGTACCCGACGACACCCGCCATCGCCAACCTAATGGTCGACGACCAGCTCAACACCGTCATCGAACCCCAGGCGTTCGTGCGCTACTTCGCGCCCGACATCCCCACACACGACGCTCGTGTGCTGGCCGCCGTGCAGCACCCGACTGCGTTTGGCATTCTGAGCGAAGCTGCCGGTGAACCCGGCTGGCGTACGATCCCCAGCTACTATCAAATCTCGCTCGAAGACCAGGTGATCGACCCCCGCCTGCAACGCATGTTTGCCGATCGCATGGACGCTCACACCATCGAACTGCGCGCCAGCCACGTGTCTCTGATTTCTCGCCCCAAGCAGGTGACCGGCCTGATTGAACGCGCGGCAAGCGCCCGCTGAAGCGCTGGTGAGCGCGACGGGGAACGTGGGATGCCAAGCTTTCGCGCCCCACCGCTGCGCTGTAGTTGCGCGGGCGCGATACTCCACGTGGGCAATGGATTTCACCGTACCGATCGAGGTGCGGGTGGCGTAGGTCACGGGAGCCGCTATGCCAATCCTGCCTAGCGGGGGGTGGGGGCGCCTGGGCGGCTGCGTGGGGCGATTGTCCACCCACCCGCTCATTTGGACACTGACCCGCGGCGCGAGGCGGAAATCGAGCGCGCTGCTGTTGGAGCGCCTGACGTGGCTCTCATTCCATTCTCGCTGCGCGCTGCGTAGTCGGAGGGCTTCGACCTCGCGAATAGCGTGGTGGGACTCCGACTCAACACGCGCACTCGCCGAGCATTTGCTCACGACGTCGGCGCGGCGGGATGCTCCTTCGCCAGCGTTACGCTGAGCATCACTTGCTTCTCGGCGAGCGCTCGCCGATCGCTATCTCGCGCCAGAGACAAGGCTACCATGTTTGCTTCGGCTGTTCGAATCTCGCGATATCGACGTAGGATCTCGGGATGCTGCTCGGCCATCCAACTAGTAAATTCCGCGATCACAATGTGTTGGCCATGGATCGTCTCGATCTCCTGCCAGCAGCGCTGAATTTGCGCGCGCAATTGCGCTTCGGTTGCGTCTCGCTTCAGGATCTGCTGCTGCAACCCTAGGATTTCCTGCTGCAGTTGCTGCGTGTGCATCTCGGATTTGGCTCTGCCAAGCAGGTGGCCGGCGATGAAACCGGCTGCTGCAGCTGCCGCAGCAATGGCGAGCGCGATCGGGTTTTTCACGGCGTGTTCTCTCCCGTCGCGGTCAGGTACGCGGCCAGCCGCAGCTGATCATCCATCGCGTCGACAGTCAGGTCGGCTCGACGTACTTCGAGCTGTTCTCTAGTGGCTCGAATGCGCTCGGATCCATCATCGTTCTCTAGACGAAGTCGGTTTGTCATGCCGTGCCAGACCCACGCATGTTTTGCTACTGCCAGGAGGCTCACGTAGTTGAGGTGCGACCGCCGCGCTGCAAGCAATTGGACCCCCGGGATAGTGCTGCACGCGGCGATGCCAAGAAAGCAAAGCCCATGCGCTAACATACCGAGCTGGGGAAGCCGCATAGACCCCGCGGGAATCTTTCGCGCCGCAGCGTAGATAGATACCAGCGCTGCCGTCGTTCCAGTGGCGACCGTGTCCGTCATCCGGAAGGCAGCGTACTTCGACAGCTCGTGTGGCGACAGGAACTCGGAGACGTGGGCACCGCCCAACGATGCGAAAGACTTCCCGATCAGATCCGATCCGGGCAGCGGAACTCCTGTCCCGCCGAACGAGTCGCGCAGCAGGTGCTGAAACACCTCCAAGGGTCCCCGGACCCAACCGAGAGCACGGACGCCCTCTGGGACTGCTGTGAGCAGATCGTGACCATCCTGAAACCTGTGGAAAACACCCTTGGCGCCGGCGTCCATGAATGCCGCTGGTTTTCTCCCGAAGACGGATTGCACGACCTGGGGTAGCTTGTTCTTGTCAGCTGCCTCTTGAAGGTTATGGAAGGCGTCTCCGACTAATCCGCGGCCGACCTTTTGGGTGCGAAATGATGGGAGGAAGGCGCCAATCGCACCCAACGCCAGGGCGGAGACGACGTCCATCGTGTCGAGCTCATGTTCAGAGCGCGGGAGCTGCACTTGTTCGGGTGAGATGCCTTCAGCCTGCAATGCGATCGAGGCTTCTTTGACGAGCGTGGCCCACTCGGTCTGAACTCGACTCTGCTGGGACTGAGCCTCAAACGGAAGGCACTGAGCCAGCCTAGTGGGCGGGCGTGCATTTGCAGACAACTCATCCTTGACGCCAAGGAGCGCAGCCAGTCCGTTCGCGGTCGCTCGTTCGCGGCGCGCCATTTCAAGCAAGGCAGCGCCCTGGGCCGAAAGGTCCTGAAGTCCGGCGGCCTGCCGGTTCACCTGCAGCTCCAGATGCTTGAGCACGACTGCTTCGATATCCACGGGTACGTTGATCGTAACGCGGGCGGCAGGCGCGCGGCACAGCCAGGAGCACGTTCGGTAGGACAGGAGCTGTCAGGGTAGTTGGCCTGGGCCGGAAGACAAACCAATACCGGCGTGTTACGCGAGGTGCCTGTGAGTCGCGGCCCCCCGCGCCGGCTGAAGGGCTTGGGTCAAAATCACCCACCAAAGGCACTGAAATCACAGGGGCTTTGAGCGACTTCGTTACGCTGGACCTTAGCCCAGCGTGGACGATGCAACGATCGCGGCGTGGCGTAGGGTGGGCGTGATACGGGCCATGGCCGGGCTCGTGCCAGAGCCGGCAGCCGCGGAGGCGTACCCGCCGCTTGGCTCCCGTCGTTGCGCCAGGCGCACCGGCGCAGCCGAGGTTCCAGGGGCAGGCGCCGCGTCCGGACCGCCAGGCGACGTTGATGGACCGCGGATCACCCGTGCGGTACAGTCACCGGTCGCGTGCGGTACTGGTGGGTGAACCAGAAGCAAACCTACCGCCAAGAGATTGGCGGCGGCTATCTGTGGTCTCCGAAGCGACGCCGCGACCAGTCGCGCAACCAATTCTACGAGAACATGAAAGAGGTCGCTCCGGGTGACCGCGTTTTCTCGTACCGGCAGGCTGCAATCCGCGCGTACGGGCACATCGGTTCGTTTGGGTATGACGCTCCGAAGCCCGACGAATTCGGCACTGCGGGCCGGAACTGGAGCGAGATAGGATACCGCGCCGACGTCGACTACGTCCGTCTAGTCACTCCGGTCGCTCCCCGAGATGCTTGGGAGCGTGTTCGCCCGCTACTTCCGGCGAAATACTCGCCACTCAACCCCGCGAACGGCCTTGGCCTTCAGTCAGTCTATCTTGCCGCATTACCGCTGCCGCTAGGTCAGCTGCTCTGGGAGCTCGTCGAACGCGCCGGTAACCCCATGCCGATCCGGGATTCGCGGGGCCTTCTCATTGCATCTGTAGAAGAACGGGAACGCGACACCTGGGAACGTCATCAACTGGAGGAGATCGACATCGCCCCGCTCGCGGGCACCGAACGCGAGGCTCTTGTCAAGGCTCGCCGCGGTCAGGGTGAATTTCGGCGTCGCGTCGCCGCGGTCGAGCAGGCTTGTCGCATCACGAAGGTGACGAATCCCGTCTACCTCATTGCGAGCCATATCAAGCCGTGGCGCCACGCCTCCAATGAAGAACGACTGAGCGAGAACAACGGGCTGATGCTAGCGCCGCAGGCTGACTTCCTTTTCGATCGGGGCTTCATCTCCTTCGAAGATGATCGTCTCCTTGTCTCACCGGTTGCCGAGGAGAAGAGCCTCGTCAAGCTGGGCATCGATCCGGAGCGGCCGCCGAAAGTCGGCGCATTCAACGAGGAGCAGGAGCGCTTTCTCGAGTTCCATCGCGCGGAAATCTTCCGTCGCGCTTCGGGGGCATGAGAGGGGATGGCGCCGGAATGCAGATGGCGGGTGGTACCCCAAGCCGCTGTGCTCGGACGGCCGACGGCAGATCAAGTACGCCTTTGATGCACATCGTCTTACGTCGTCGTGTCAGCGCGGCGGCGCGTGGCGAATCTCAATATCGCCGTTCGCCGACACCCAGGCGCTTGTCTTTTGCAAGTCGAACGAGGCGCCAAGCTGAAGCTTTCCGCCGCTACGATCCCGCAGCGGCGCGACTTCGGGCGCACGTTCGATCAGCTCCACGTCTTCGAGGTTCGGCTCCGCGATGCTCGCAAACGCTCGCACAGCGCTAGCATAGGCCGTGCTCCCGCTGATCGCACCAGGCCCAGTCGCAGCCGCCGAGAGCGGCGAGAGCTGCGCACCGCGCGAACCCGCGACGCCAAAGAACTGGACGTCTCCGATCCGCACGACGATCTGCTGCGCTGGAAGCCCACTTCCCTCGGGATACTTCATCAGCTCTGAGAACGTGGCTGGTTTCGCTGAGGGAACCGTCTCGCCCGCGCGTTCCGCTTCGCGATCCAACCATTCCTCCGACGAGGACTCGGCAATCGTCTTCGCGACCGCCCGGCGCGTAGCTACCGACGTAAGGCTACGGGTTGCCCGCAAGCACCCAAGTGCCAGTGGGGCAGGTGCTCGAGTGCTCGCGGCGAAAGCACCAGCAAGTCTTCGTACGCACCGGCCACTCGCCGTCGCGTATCGCGGCCTAAGCCGAACCCGGGATAGTACCGGTGCTGCCGGATCGGAAAGCTGGGCAACGCTGCCGACGATGGCGTGAGTCAGGCACTGGGTCAACGCGACTGAGCGCTGAGATAAGCGCGCGGCAGCACATGAGCTCGATGCTCTAATGTACTGAAATTACTGGATCTTTTGCTGAGACCGCGCAGTCTACCGAGGATTTCAACCCGTCGAGGCTACGTGCTCAGCGACCCGTTTCTCAGCTAAACCCCTCGCGTCAGGCCGAGCGCAGCGACCGCTCTGGCTAAACTCCCAACCGGTGCGGGGCTTTGCTGTTTGAGCATCCGAGCTTTTTTGGCTGAAGCAGGTGCGCTATGACATAAAACGCACCCATCACGGGTTACAGTTGTTCAGCCCATGACGCACCGCTCGGCCTTCGCAACCCTGGTTTTTCGCGGCAAGCGCTTCGACGGGGCAGCTATGCCGCTAGAGGCGTTGCCCGAACTCGCGGCGTACCGTGACCTCCTAGCAGCAGTGGCCCGCGAGTTCTTTTTCGCAGCAAACCCAGGACGCGTACGCTTGCCCAAGGGCTTTGCTGATTCGTTCCGCCTCAGCTTGACGCGGATCGAGCCGGGAAGCGCTATCCCGATTGTTGAACGAGAGCTCCCGGCTTCGCAGTTATTTCCGGTGGGCGATCTGTTCGACACGGCTCGCGACGAGGTTGCTGCCGCAGTGGAGGCCGTTTCTGCCAATGCACCGCTGCCGTCGTGGTTGACGCCCAGCGTCGCCGTCAGGTTTGCGTCATTCGGCAGGACGCTGAAGGACGATGAGGCGGTTGTCCTCGCACCCGCGGGTGAACGGGTCGGCGCGGAATACAACCGCCACGTTCGGAGACGGATCCTTCTCGCCGGTCAAGGCACCTACGAGGAAGACGTCGACTTGATCGGTGTGGTCCGTGAGGCTGACGCGGACCAAGACTCCTTCGAGATTCGCCTCGGTGACGACCGCCGTGTGCCTGTGCGAGTATCGCCGTCCCTGCTCTCACAGGTCTTGCGCTCTTTTCAAAGGGAGAGCGCAATTCGCGTATCCGGGATAGGCGTATACGACCCCGAGGGGAAGCTGCTTCGCGTGTCGCAGGCAAGTGACGTCAGCGCTGCGGAGGAAGGCGATGTGGCGTCAGGTCGTCCGGGGTGTCGTATTCCCGTGCCTGTGCAAGTCGACTCCTTGAAAGGTTTGCAAGATGGGTGGCTCGATGGCGAAGGCGTGGCCTTCTGCGCCGAGGCGCTCGCCTGGTCTTCGAAGCTCCTAGAAAGCATCACTATCGGGTTTGAGCTAGCCACGCCCCACATCTACCCCACCCCCGCAGGCGGCGTTCGAGCCGAGTGGTCGCGCCCTCACTGGGAGATCTCTGCCGAGCTCGACTGGTCACGCAAGTTGTCGGAAGTTCGCGCCGTCCGCTTGGACGCTGATGAGATGATCGAGCGAACGTTCGCTCTCAGCGACCCCGGCCAAGAAGTGCGCTTGGGTAGTTTCCTTGCCACCCAGATGCGAGGCGAGGCCTGATGGGTGAAACAGAGACAACCGTGCTTTCTGATCTCGAAGAGCTTTTGTTTCGCCAAGTCCACCCGAGCTTTGTGCGAGACGGCCGCGTGGGCAGCCAGGCGTTTCGTCCAACGGCAAAAGACGAAAAGAAGCTTTCCGTGGCGCGAAGCTCAAAGACAAGCGCGGTCGCCGCGTTTGAACTGCACACGCAATGCAACAAGCTGGCATCGTCCGGAACTTGGGCCGTAACTTTCGGAGAGTGCCAGGCGTTTGGGCTGCCGGTCAGCGAGGACGCCGTGACCGAAGGCCCCTGTCCCGACCCAGCACACGCCATCATCGATTTCGCTGGTCTGTCGAACAGCAAGGCCGAAGCCCAAGGGGCGCGCCTAGCACGGCACGCAAACGATAGGCGAAGATTGCACCCCCCTGAAGAGAAGACGGCCGGAAGCTGACCGGCCGTGCCGGGCGTTCGACGCCGCAGTGGCTGGAGTTCATGCCGAAGAGCCTCGCGCCCGCTAGTCACATGCCTCGAAGTCTTCGCGCAGCCTGTCTTCTGCTCCCGCTTGCTTGAGTAGTTCTTTCTCACCCGGCGTAATCATTACTTCGATCGGCCCGACCTCAGCGACCCAATACTCATCCATCGGAGCGCGCGCTTCGTGATGCGTCGGGACACCCTTGTGGACCTGAACGGCGTTCGCAGCCTCACACTTCAGCTGGTCCAGCAACGTTGCCAAGGACCGCGCTGTTGGCTCAGGTGCTCGTGGCACAGGCGGCGCGGTGGGCGGCTTGACGGAAAGCTGGGAAGCGAGCCACTCCAAGATCTCGGGGGCGAATTTTTCGTATCGCTTCCGCTGAGCAAGCAAACCGCACAGCAGGATCTCCGGCCCGAGTGTCGCCTTGATCGCTTCGCGCAACACGCGTTCGCCGATCCAGAAGAAGTGGCCGGCGTATCTCGAGAGGGGACGCTCCGGAGGAGCCTGGTACGCGTCTGTGGGGATGCGGCCCTCATGAATGATCGAATTCCGCACGTCTGCGAAGGCCACGAACCAGTCTTCGAGCTCGCTCCGAATTACCGGCTTGATGCGCCCCTTCCTATCCTTGTATTGGCGAGGTAGATCGACGCGCTCAGTTGGCGACCATAGGCAGCCCGGCCACGGGAACAGGGCGTGGTGCGCGCGAGTGGCGTCTTCGAACAGTCTGCGAAGCGCACGCGCGCAGACCACGGAATTACTTTCGCCAAAAAGTGCTTCGAAGCCAGTCTTCAAAGCAATAATGCGTTGCTGCAGCGTGACAGCCCTCGGGTTGGCCAATGCGACCGCGTGCCATTCGATCGCGATCGCCATCCTTTGGGCTGCTTGTCCTTCCGCGAGAAGACCTGCATACACAGCGGCCGACAAGCATTGCGAGACCCGGACAGGGCGATCGATCGCTTGAGTGGCGTCCGGCAGGGACACGGGACGCTCTCCAATCTTCCAGCCGCCAACAAGCGCACTTTTGAGCGCGCCGCCCATCTCGTGTGCCACAGAGCGCCCAACCTCATCGATCGGCTGGCGATACAGGACGCCGTTCTCGCTCGTCGCGAGGCGGTACGCCGTGTTGTAGTCACGAGGCACTTGGTCGTTGTAGTCGAGCAATGCGAAACGCACGGCGGCTTGAATGGCGCGTACCTCGGCGTCTTCAGGAGCGCTGCCATCGAAACCGTGCTCGCGATGCCACAAGAGCGCCGGCTTCTTGAATTCACTTCGCTCGGAGGATTCCAAGAGTGCGGTAGCCAGCTCTCGAAACGGTGGGGGGCGCCATGCTGTGGTGCTGGGCGGCGTGCCGATGACCCATTCTCCCAGTTCGAGGTTTCGCGCGAACTGGACGGCCGGAAAGAAACTGAGAATCGGATACCGCGTACCGTCGCCAGTCGATTGCGCTGATTGGTCCATGGGGTCGTGGTCTCGCCTAGTGGCGGAGTTCCGGCACGAAGGGGCTCGGGCGGCACTTCGAGCGTGCCTGAAGGGGGGAGAGATCACTCTGACGCCCGAGAGCAACCTGTACGTCGCGCGCGCCCAGTTCTTACCCCTCGTTTTTCTTGTGGGAAATGTGAAGACGCCCGCCGAATGGGGCGGGCGTTGTCCACGTATTGTTGCGCGGGGGCGATTTGAACCGACGGGAGCTAGGCGCGGATGCCGGGCAGCACCGCGCCCACCTGGCCGAAGTCGTAGTCGACGGCGAAGGCGTCGGCGCTCTTGCCGAGGGTGCGGGTTTCGCCGAAGCCTTGGCCGGCTTCGCGCTCGTAGTCTTCGGGGGACAGGCCCATGGCCTGCAGCAGCGTGACCATGAGGCGGTTGTAGGGGACGCCTTCGATGACCATGCCGTTGTGCTGCGAGAACTTCACGTTGCGGTCCCAATCGATGTAGTCGATGTAGCGGCCGGTCTTGAGGTAGCCGCCGGCGCTGCCTGCGAGCAGCACGGGCACGCTGTAGTTCAGGTGGTTCATGCCGAGCTCGTTGCCCCAGAACACCACGGAGCGGTCGAGGTAGGTTTCGCCGCTGTCTTCTTCGACGTCGAGACGTTCGAGTACCCGCTGGAACACCGTGCGGGCGATCCATTCGTTGATGGACACGACCTTCTCGCGCTGATCGAGCTGATCCCAGTCGTGAGCGGCGCGGTGCCAGTCGGTGGGGTTGGGGTTGCCTTCGCAGCTGGCACAGCTGTGCTCGAAGCCCTGATCGTTGCCGCCGGCCTTGCCCACGGCCTTGTACACGTCGAGCGTGACGATGCGCGTGAGGTCGCACTGGATGGCGGCGACAGCCACGTCGATCATCAGCTCGAACGCTGACTGGATGTCGCCGACGTCGGTGCCGTTGGCGGGGACGGAAGCCGGTTCGTCGGGGGGGTGCAACCGGTGACCGCACCGCCGCCCTGGAGCCGATCTTGGAGCTCGGACAGGTAGCTCATGTGGCGCTCCATGGTCTGGCGGTCCGCGGAGCTCATGGCGCGGCCATCGCGAGCACGCGCGTAGTCCTCGTAGACGCGGTCGACGAGCTTGAGGTTCGGGTTTACCTCGGGTTCTTCGCCGCCAGGCTCGAAGTTGCCGAAGAGGCGATCGAACGCGGTGCGCGGGTTGGTGTCGGCGATGACCTGATCGCCGTCTTCGGTGAACGAGAAGGTGTTCGAGCGCCCGGGGGACAGGTGCAGGCTGCGTCCCCCGAGCGGCGTGCTCGGGTAGAACTTGCTCGACTGGGCCAGCACCTGGTCGATGGTCGGCCAGCCTTCGATGTTGCCGGCTTGATCCGAGATGGAGCCGCCCGCGTAGTGGCCCAACATGCCGCCGTCGTTGTGATTGGTGTCGGGCAGAAAATCGAGCCCCCGCAGGAGCAAAAGCTTGTCGAGGAAGGGCGTGAGCTCGGTGCCCAGAATGCGCGAGATGCCCTCGCTGAAGTCGCTGAGCGGTGCCTCGTGACCGAAGTACTCCCCGCCCTGCGCATGACTGCCGCTCGACTCGGAGAGCTGCGTGTTCAGGGCGAGCGTACCGTCGTCCTTGCCGTTTCCGCCGCCGTCTCCGCCGTAGGGCCGCAGTTCGTAACCGCTCACCTCGCGGGACGGGAACCAATCGATGATGTTTTGCGTGCTGTACGACTTGATGGCGAAGAAGCGCTTCACGGGGGAGGTGTTTTGCGCCACCGCGCTTTTCGGCAGCAGGGACGGCAACAGGGGCAGCGCCAGCACGCTGCCGCCGAGGCCTTGCAGGAACAGGCGGCGTCGAACTCGGTCGTATTTCATGCTTTTCCTCGAGAGATCACAGCTCGCCCACCACGCGTTGCCGGAAACTGGGGCTGAGAGCCACGTCCCGCAGCGCTTCTTTCAAGCTACCGCCCGGGGCGACCGCGTCGCGGATCCCCGCCAGAGCGCAGGAATCACCCGTCGACTCGTCGCGGCGGTAGGTGAACCGGAAGTACTGGCGCGCGAAGCAATCGTCGACCAGACCACTCTGCGCCAGCTGGTCGTTCAGCTCGACCGGGTTCGACACGGTGAACTCTTCGCTCCCCAGCTCGACGTCCACCACGGGGTCGATGGGGACGGTGTTCTGCAGTTCGCCGGTGTCGTCGTAGATGCGCTCTTCAGTACGGAAGCGTCCGAGCGCATCGAACGACTCGAGCACGAAACCGAAGGGGTTGATCTGCGAGTGGCAACCAGCGCAGGAGGCGGATGCCGTCTTGGCCTCGTAGCGCTGCCGCGTGCTCATGTCCGGGTCCGGCTCGGGCAGTGCCAGCGCTTCGGCGGGCAGGTCCGACGGAGGATGCACGTCTTCGCATAAGAGTGAGCGGAGCACGAAGGCGCCGCGCTTGATCGGATTGGTGAGCTCGTTGCCTTCGACCAACATCGCCCCGCGCGTGAGCAGGCCCGAGCGCTCGTCGCCCGAGAATGTCGGTGGCTCTCCTGCGCCGTCCCAGGGCTCGATGCCGTAGAGCGACGCTAGTTCGGAAGAGGTCGTGAAGATCAGGTTCGACGCCAGCACGTCGCGGTAGGTGCCGGCCGTCTCGAAGGTGTAGTGCCGCACGAGCGTGTCGACTTCGTCGAGCATCGCCCGATACAGGCTGTCGCTGGCGTCGACGCCGCTCGAGAAAGCTGCGAACGCAGGCGTCGACGCGAAACCGGCAAAGCCATCGAGCTGGTACCACTCGTGCCAGAACTTCGTGAGCGTGGCGTCGGTGCGCTCGTCGTCGAACAGGCGCGCCACCTGCGCTTCGAAGCCAGCGTCGGTCGACAGCGAGCCGTCGCGCGCGGCGTCGAAGAGTTCAGCGTCGGGCATCGACTGCCAGAAGTGGAACGAGAGCCGCGAGGCCAGCTCCCAGGGCCCGAGCGCGAGCTGCCCCTCGTCGTCGGCGACGGCCGCGCCCTCCACCTCGAAGTGATACAGGAACTGGGGCGACATCAAGAGCTGGAACACCACCCCGCGCAGGACCTCTTGTCCCGGATCGCCGGAGTCGAGGAGCTCGAGGTAGCGATCGACCTCCGCCTCGCTGAGGGGCCGCCGGAACACGCGCTCGCCGAAGGCGCTCACGAACTCGGACAGGCACTCTTCAGTGAGCGAATCGTCGTTGGCGCAATCACCCGCGAGCGCGGCGCGTGCCTCGGCATCGCCCGTCACCGCACCCGCGATGCTCTCGGCCACTCCGAAGTAGGCGTCTACGTGGCGCTGGCTGACGCGCGCATCGTTGCCGATGTAAACGCTCTCGTTCTCGCCGTCGGGGGGGAGCTGGGCGAACGAGCTCTCGGCGCTTTCGACCACGTCGCGCATACCCGCGGGGGCGAACAGATCGCCGAGCGAGTTCTCGTACTGCAGCCGCGTCAAGCGCCGGAGTGGCGTGATGCTGGGCGATACGTCCGGGTCGCATTCGAACGTCACCTCGTCGCGGGGGATGCCACCGCTACCTCCCCCCGCGGTGGTCCCGCTCGTGTCCCCCGAGCCCGAGGCTCCTCCGCTCGAGCCTCCGCCCGTCCCAGTCCCCGACCCGGCGTCGTTGCCCGTTTCCATGGCCGAGCCTGCCCCGGTCCCCGAGCCCGTGGTGTCGTCTCCCCCGGAAATGGACCCGTTCTTGTCACCACCGGTCACGCCGCTGGTGCACGCGCCGAGGAGCACCAGCGAAGCTCCCAAGGCCGCGACACCGAGGACTCGACAACGCTCGAAAGTTGCTGGGGTCACGCCCGGTAAGAACCGCCGCCCGCCCGCGATGGCTCAGAAAGATTGCCGTCCGCGTCACACGCCTTTGCCCCGCCTTTTTCCCACAAGGCCGCGCGTTCAGTCGGACCAATCGACGGACGTGAATTCGCTCCGCCGCTCGGTATCGCCGACGCCTAGCTGACCCACCTCGTTGGCGCCGGTGCACCACGTGGATCCGTCCAGCTTCTGCGCGCAAGTGTAGAAGCGGCCGACCGCCACCTGCGCCCAGCCCCCGGCCGCGATGCGGGTGGGCAGCACGCGATCTTCGGTGTCGCCGAGGCCCAACTGGCCCTCGGCGTTCCGCCCCCAACACCAAAGATCGGCACCGCTGTCGATGGCACAGGTGTGGAACGTGTCGAGCGACACCTGACTGTACTGGCGCTCGTCGACGCGCGCAGGGCTCGGACGGTGGTCGCGGTCACCCGTTCCCAACGCGCCAAACTGGCCGTCGCCCCAACACCGCAGTTCGCCGGAAGCTTTGAGCCCGCAGGCGTGGTTCTGACCCGCCTGCACCTGGGTCCAGTCCGTCTCGTCGCCCACCTGCTGCGGCGAGCGATACTGCTCGCCCGCGTCCTCGCCGAGTCCGAGCTGGTAGTCGGTGTTCCGGCCCCAACACCAAAGGCTTCCCGGCTCGCGCAAGCCGCACGCATGCCCCTGACCGGTGTCGACGCTCGACCAATCATCGGCCGTGCCCACGCGCAGCGGCAGGAACGCGGGGTCGCCCGGGTAGGTGTCATCCTGGCCGAGCATGCCTTCTGTATTCTCGCCCCAGCAGTGCAGGCTGCCGTCCGCGAGCACCGCGCACGTGAAGTCGGACTCCGCCGCTATCTCGACAGCCGCGCTCGGCAGGGTGACCGGGATCGGACTCAACACGTCGTTGACGCCCGGCACGCCGAGCTGGCCCAGGTCGTTCGCACCAAAACACAAGACGGTACCGTCGTCCCGGCGCGCACACGAGTGATCGTTCCCGGTCGTTACCTGAGCCCAACTGCGGAGCGAACCCACGCGCACCGGCGTGGAGCGGTTTTCGGTGTCTCCGACGCCAAGGCGACCGCGTTGATTGTCACCCCAGCAGTAGAGCGCGCCCTCGATCACGGCACAGCTGTGGTCGACGCCCGCATCCAGCATGACGACACCGTTGCCGGGGTCGGCGCCGCCCGCGCCGGAGGTGCTGTCCGCTGCACCGCTGCCTCCGGACGCCGTCACCGAGTTGGTGAGCGTGCCGGCGCCGCCATTCGTGCTGTCGGTCGAAGCCGAGCCGCCGCTGCCGGTGACGTCGAGTGTGCTCGTGCTGCCACCACTTCCGCCCGCGGCCGGCGGCGTCAGGACCTCGGCGACTTCGCTGCAGTGCAGCGCCGCCCCGCACGCAACGAGCAGCCAAAAGAACCGAGCGAGGCGCAGCGGGGGTCGTCGCAAGGGAGCCATGACTCAGAACTCCAGCGCCACGCCGCTCGTGGCGAAGAACTCGACCCCTGACACACCGGTGACGACTTCGCCACCGTCAGACGCCGAAAACGCGCGCAGCGGGCCACCGGCACCCAACGTGGTCACCGACCGCACCGAGCCTGTGCGGCCCAGCGTCAACGCAAGACCGCCCCGTCCGAACAGGGCTCCCGAGTTCATCTTGCTGCCCTCAGCGCCGGCGACCGGCTCGGGCACGAACCAGATCTCGGCTCCGCGGAGCGCGACGAGCGCGTCGAGGCTGAAGATCGACGAGCTCACCAGCAGGGGGCGCAGCGAGAGCTCCACGTGGATCGCTCGCGACTCGATGCTGCCGCTCGGCGCGTCCACCGTGAGACCACGCCGCACGCCTGCCGTCAGCCCGATCCGGAGCCACGCTGCCAGTGGCTGCAGCCAGAACACGTCGACACCAAAATGCTTTTGCCCGCCGCCATACGCCTCGAAACCGAGACCGACACCGAGCGCCGTGAACGAAGATTCGATCACTTGCGGGGGTTCGACCGGCGCAGCCTCCGGTGGGGGCGGGGGCTGCGCGGGTTTCGCCTCGGGCTTCGGTTCCGGCGCGCGCTCTTTCGCCAGCGCCAGCTCGGCCCAGCTCGCCCGGAGCAACTCGTCGGCGGCCACGGCCAGCGCGAACGCCCGCCCGTCGGAGGGCACGTGACCCAGATCGATGTCGCGCCCGATGCGCTTCTCGGTCACCGAATCGGAGACGTCGATGCTGAACACGAGCTCGCGACTCGCCACCCCTGCGATGCGCACGGTGGCGAGGGGCGCCTTGCGCTCGGTCGCGTCGACGACGCACGCGTCGATCCGACTCGGTGCCAGGCCCGCGCGCAGATCGCTGATGATCTGAGCCGCGAAATCAGGGTCGAGCTCCGAAAGCTGCATCAGCACCCAAGGGCGATCGACGCCGCACGCCGCGGCCTCGGCGCCCGCCGAGGGGGCGAGCGTCACGCCGAACAGCGGCAGCGCGGCCAACACCAAGCGTGGCGCGAACTTCAGGAGCCGCCGCCGCACTGCTCGAGCACGGCTTCGCGGTGAACCCCGCGAGGATAGCTCTTGAGGTACCGTTCCTTCGCTCGCTTGCATTCCGCTAGGTTTCCGGACCGGGCGTGGGCCGTGACCACGCGCGCCAGGGCATCCTCTCGAAAACCCGAGTTGGGAGCCAGCGCCATCGCCCGCTCGAGCGCAGAAATCGCGCCCTTCATGTCGCCGAAACGGTCCATCCTGAGCCGCCCGAGCTCGAACGCTGCCAGCCCCGCCCGACCATCCGAGCCGTACTGATTGAGCAGCATCTCGTAACGCTTGGCGGCTTCGCGCGCGTTGCCGGCGCGCCGGAGCTCGTTGGCTTCTTCCAGAAGCTCACGCGGTCCCGGCGGCGCGTCCGCGGGTTCACTGGGCGCCTTCACCTTGGGTGCCACGGGCACCGGTTCGACCGCTTCGACAGGCACGGGCGCGGCCGACTTGGCCGGCCCGGTCTTGGTCACCTGGGACCACGAGCGACCAGCCTTCAGCCGCACGACCTCCGGATCGCTCGAGCTTCGGATCTCGACCTCACCGCGCTCGACCTCGACGACTACTCGCCGCGAAAGGTCGTCGCGCTCGGCCGTCACCGAGAACTTCGTGCCCACCACGCGCACCTCGACGCCGTCGGCGACCACGACGAAGTTGGCGTCGTCCCGGTGCTTGACGTCGCAGGCGATGCGTCCCCGCTTCAAGCGCAGGCGCACACCGCCGGGGCTGCTGTTCGCCACCTCGACCCGTGACATCTCGGCCAGCGTGATCGAGGAACCATCGAACAGACCCATGCTGAGCGAATCGCTGGCGGTCTCGAGCACCGCTCCTGCCAGCAGCGACTGGGCTTCGCGCGAGCCGTCGAAACCGGGTCCGACCGCGAAGACCACGGCGGTAGCGGCGGCGACCGCGAGCGCCCCGGCCCCCACCCAGGCCCAAACTCGGCGGGCAGCGCGGCGCCCCGGCAAGCGCGCATCGACGCCGGCCCAAACGCGCGCCAGGCGCGCTTCGGTCACCTTCGGCTGCACGTAGCGCGCAGCATCGGGCAGCACGTTATCGCTGTCGTGCCCGCTCAAGACGCGCCTCCGCGGCGGTGAGTCGCCGTTTGACCGTGGAAACAGAAAGGCCCATGTGCGTCGCGATCTGCGCCACCTCCATGCCCTCGACCCGGCGCAGCACGAGCGCTACGCGCTGCTCGGTCGGCAGGCGCTGGAGCACACCGTAAACGGCCTTCAATTCCAGCGACGCTTCGACCGGCGCCACCGGCGAAACGACCTGATCGGGATCGTACGGCTCGGCCGAACGCAGCCCCAAGCGTTCGAGCAGACGCCGGCGACGCAGCCGTTTGCTCACCGTGTTGACCACGATCGAGCCCAGCCACGCGGCGAACGCCTGCGGGTTCTGCAGCGTCCCGAGCCGCTCGAACGCCGCGCTGAACACGTCCTGCACGATATCGTCGACATCGGCGTCCCGCGGCAGCAGCCGGTACGTGAGCCCGAATACGAGGTTCGCGTGGCGCCGGAAAAGAGCTTCGAAGGCCCAGTCGTCCCCGCTGCGGGCGGCGATGACCAACGCCGCGTCGGTCGGGCCCGGTCCGGAGACAGTCGCTGCGACCTGCTTCACCCCATGGACCTTGCCCTGAGACCCGGGGTGTTGGCGACCGGTTGTGAACCACGTCGCACGAGCGGGCTCGAAGACTGGGGGAGCTAGGACGGCGCTGCTCATGATTCCGAAGGACCCCTACATGGGTGTCCGTCAGTATGTACCCCGAGCCCACGCAACTAGGCCACCGCAGCTCGCGCTATTTTACTCTAATAGTTATAGCAACTTAGAGAGGAAGCCTCAGGACGCGCGCCGGCGCCCCACGAGGCTGCCCGTCGCGTAGTAGAGGCCCCAGCACTCCGGAGAGTGGCTGAACGCTTCGTAGTGGGCGATGTCCGACTCATCCGCACACCCGGTCTCGGTGTATTTTTCGGCCAAGGCCCGGGTCGAGAGCCACATCATCTGGCTGAGCGCGCTCCCCCCACGCTCGACATGCGGGGAGAGCTGCAGTGTCTGAAGCTCGAGGCTGGGCCCCAGCGCGCTTCCCAACCCGGAACCGATGCCCGGATCCATGCCGCGTCGCGTGAACATCTCCACCACGGCTCGGTGCACGCGATCGAAGGACTCGCAGAGCCGAGGCGGTCCCGCGAGCGCGCGCGACCAGCGAAAGTCCGGCTCCTCCAGCACCAGCAGACCGCCGGGCGCGACAAGCCTCACCAGCGCCTCGAGAAATGCGCCGGGATCGGCGTTGTGGACGGCCACGTAGCGCGCGTGCACCAGATCGAAGGGCGGGAGCTCCACTGCAGTGACGGAGCCTTCGATCACCTCGACCCCGGACAGTTCACTCAGGAAGCGAACGTTGGTGTCGAGCGCCACCACCTGACCCGCCGCCCCGACTTGCTCGCCGAGCCAGCGCGCGATCGAGCCAGCGCCCGCCCCGACTTCGAGCACGCGCCGACCACCCAGCTCGAGCGCCGACGCCAACAGCTCACGCGTCGCGGGATCGAAAATCGCCTCGAGCGCCTGCAGCCGTTCGAGCTCGCTCGAGTTCGCCGTGGCTTCGAAAATGTAACCAGCGCCGCCGTCACTCATACATTGCCCCCGTTCACCGGCACTGCACAGAACCCGCTATTTCGACCGTCCATGACGTCGCCAGTGTCTCAAATAAGTGCACGGTCGCGCCACCACCAAAACCAGCGTGCGTCGCGTCACACCTTACTGAAGTGCGCGTCGCCCGCACGGGCCTGCAAGCGTCCGCCATGCTAAGTTTGTTGCAATGCTCTCACATCGCGCGAAAGCCGAGTTCTTCGAGCATGGCTTTCTGGTCTTACCTTCGTTCTACAGCGCCGCGGACGTGCTCACGATGCGGCGCGCCTTCTCGCGGCTCGAGCGGCGCGCACGCAAGCTCGACGTCACGGGGACGGTAGACGGCTCGCTGTTCGTCGTCGATCGCCGCAGCGACCTGGTGCGCATCGAGCGCATCGTGTGGTGCGGCGCCGCCGAACCGTCTCTGGCCGAGCTCGGACGCACGCCTCGCCTCGTCCGGGCCATGGCGCAACTGCTCGAAGCCCCCGTCGTCGATCAGCTCATCAACCAAGCCCACGTCAAGCGCCCCGGCGACGAAGTCGCCTTCTCTTACCACCAGGACAGCTACCACCGCCGCTACGGCACCGACCTGTTCCACGACGTCAACGGGCGCGGCAGCTTCGTGCAGGCGCTCACCGCCATCGATCCCATGGGTCCCGACAACGGCGGCCTCTGGCTCATCCCCGAAAGCCATCGCAAGGGCCACATCTCCACCCCCGACGGCCGCCTCCCCGACGCCAGCTTCGACGAAGAGTCCGCCGTCCCCGTCGTGCTCGAGCCCGGCGACACCCTCCTGCTCAGCCCCTTCACCATCCACGGCAGCGACGAGAACCGCGGTGGTCACCCACGCCGCCTCTTCATCAACGGCTTCTGCTGCCCCGACGCCAACCGCCGCGAGTACCACGGCGCCGGCACCGGCCTTCGGCTCCGCGTGTTCGAGTCCGACGACGCCCTCGCGCGTTCGTACGACCAGGTGTCGGCGTAGGTTCACGACCACGGAGCACTTTTCCTCCCTCATCAAGTGAGCAGGGGCAATGCGACTGATCGCAGCGCATCGCTCGCTTCTTAGGTCTGCGAAATGCGCGTACGATCGAGTCGATGGCGCGCAACGGCGGACGTACCGACCCATCCAGCGAGTCGCCTGCGAGCAGTTCGGCATCACCACGCGCCAAACCCCTGCGCGCACCGTCCAACGCTCGCGGACGTCAGGTGATTCGGCAGCTTTCCATCCTACGGCTGCTCGAAGCCTCACGCCGCGGGCTCACCATCGCCGAGCTCCACCAAGCCATCACCGACGGCGACACCGACAACTGCAGCCCGCGCACCATCTACCGGGACATCGAACAACTGCAGCAGGCGGGGTTCCAACTCGACGAGCTGGAGCCCACGCGCTGGTCGCTGTATCGCAAGGGGACCAGCCTCCAGACCTGGCCCATCAAGCCGTCAGAGGTGCTGACGCTGCTCCTTTCGGAAGATCTACTCAGCCCCACCACCACGGGCACCATCGGCGTTGCCCTGCGCGACCTCAGACTGCGGCTCATGGCGGAACTCAATCCAAACAGTCGCGCAATGGTCGACGAGCTGCGAGCCGCCCACCGGGCCACCCTCTCGGCTCCGCTGCACAGCGGCGACCACGATGCGGTGTTCACCGCGATCGAGGATGCGTTCGGTAAAGAGCACTGCCTGCTTCTGTGCTACTCAACCCCTGGCAAAGGCCTCAGCGAGCGCGTCGTCGAGCCGCATCTGTTCTGGGTCCATCAAGGTCGGCCCTACCTCGTCGCCTACTGCCGGTCAGCCCAGACCTTTCGCAAATTCGCCGTCCAACGCGTGCTGTCCGCCGAGGTGCTGGACGAAGCCTTCGATCGCCGCGTCGGCTTCGACCCGGTCGACTTCATCGAGCGAGGCTTCGGCATGCTGCACGGCGACGTTCACACGATTCGGGTCGAGTTCTCGGCCGAGGTCGCCCACCTCGCCCGCGAGCGCCGCTGGCACTGCACCCAACAGGTCACGCCCGCCGAAAACGGCTCGGTCGTGCTCAGCATTACCGCGGCGGGCTTGCCGGAAATCGCAGCCTGGGTCGCGAGCTTCGGTGGCAAAGCCCGCGCCCTCGACCCGCCCGCTCTAGTGCACGCCGTCCGAAAGCTACACGCGCGCGGGCTCGAGGCGCACCCGGTCCTTCGCGACGAGTGAGAATGCCCGCTCACGCGCGCCGGGGCGACGACCACAGCAGCGAGAGATCGAGTTCGATGGCGTCGAACGGAGCGATCCGCACTCGATCGCCACCTCGGTAGTGCTGCACCTCGCTCCAGCGCCCCGCATCACCCAGCGTATACGCTTCAAGCGCCTGCGCGACCGGATCCACGAGCCACACGTGGCTCACCCCATGCTCGGCGTACATCGGCAGCTTCTCGTCACGATCGAGTTTCTCGGTCGAGCGCGAGAGCACTTCGCAGACCCAATCGGGCTTGGCCGTAAAGAACGCGGTTTCGGGTAATTCGGGCATGGTCTCGATACGCCACCCGGTAAGATCGGGACAGCCCAGCGTTCCTTGCCGGGCAGCTCGAGCACCAGATCGATCTCCGCTCCTCCCGACGTCCGGTAGAAGCTCGCCGTCGTGCGGGGCGGGGCGACGCTCAGCAAATTCTCGATGACAAAACCCTCCCAGCTCGCCCCCACCACTGGGTGCCCCGCGATGTCGTTCAGGGTTGCCAGCCGGAGCAGCGCGTGGACGAGGCCACTGTCGCGAACGTATACCTTCGGCGACTTCACCAGCCGCTTGCGCGCGTTGGCATGCAGCGGTTGCAGGCGCCGCACCAGCAACAGATCGACCAACAGATCGATGTAGCGCGTGACCGTTGGTGCACTTACCGACAGGGCCGTCGCCAGCTGCGATGCGTTGAGCAGAGTCCCCTGGCCGTG
>JAICQQ010000488.1 GCA_025937785.1 Polyangiaceae bacterium | reverse complement strand
TCGAGCCTCATGCTCCAGCCATCGGCCCCACCTCGGCATCGGTTGCGCTTCTTCGGGCACGGGCACGTTTACGTTCACGTTCACGGGGCCATCGTCCAATTCAGGGACAGGCCCTAGGAGGGCGATGCCCACGGAAACGACGCGAGGGCCGCCAAACTCTAGGTCACGTCTACCTCGACGCGGATCCCCCTCGTCGCTTTGATGGGTGCCCCGGCTAGTCGCTGACGGGCCGCGACGTCGGTGTGCAACGTCTCGCGAACTCCTGGCGAGCACGTCTCAAAGTCGATCGTGCAGCGGCGGCGTTCATGTCCAGAAGCTCAGCGACTTGAGGCACCGAGTGGCCGAGCAAGTCGTGGAGGACCAGCAGCGCGGCGTACCGCGGCTTCATCCGGCGCAGAATGCCTTGAACCTTGCGCACCTCCGAGCGAGCTTCGATCTGACGTTCGATGGAGCTCGCGAGCTGTGCGGGCGCCAGCGCACCCGCTCCCAGACCTTCGAAGAGCCTCAGTTCGTAGTTGCGCCGGCGCAGGTAGTCGGTGGCGACATTCGCGGCAATAGCGCTTGCCCAGGTCTTGAGTTGGCTGCGCCCCTCGAAGTTGCCCGCGGCGATGGTGCGGATCACCCGCTCGTAGGTCACTTGCAGCAGATCCTCGAACTCCGCAGGCCGGTGCCGCAGCACCCGATACAAGGTTCGTTCGATGCCCGGACGCAAGAACGCATACAGCGGGGCAGCGGCCACCGAATCTCCGCGCCGAATGGCCTGGACCAGTCGCTGGTCGATCGCGGTCAGGGGGGCAGGGCCCCCGCTGCGCGCGGCGCTTCCGCTGCTTGAAGGAGGGCTCGCGCTCGCCACGGCTGTAGTGCCCACCGAGGTTCGAAGCGATACGCCCCGACTCAGGGCCGGCAGAAACTCTTCACCCGCCCAATCGCTCACGGCCGCGTCACCTTGCACCGACGCACGCCGGCGGCGCCCGGGCAGCACCCCGAGCACAGCCCCAATCCAGCGACGAATGCGGTAAAAATGGGGGGTAGCGTGAATGGCACTACGAACACGAGTTACTGATGCCATGCGCGCCCACCTCTCGGGAGAAGGCGTTTTTCTCCCCCGCGGATCGAATTTTCGCCCCGAGGGGGCGGTTTTTCTCCCCCTGCCGCTCGCCGAGGAGCGTAACGCCGCGCTGCGCTCGCTCAGTGACCGCCTGGTCTACGCTGGATTGTGGCTTTTTTATCGACTCCCGCGCCGACTAGAGCTCACTCGACCCTGCAGCGCGTGACCTGGGGTCGATACCAGCGCTGCCGTGTCGGGGTGTCAGGGCCAGCATCGCGGGTGCGGAAGAACGCGACAGTGTACGTGCAAGCTTTGAATAATAGCAAACCATCGGCAGCGACGAAGCTCGCGTTCCTTGTCCACGTCTTCAACAAAAAGAGCCATATTCAAGGCAGTTTATAAGCCTTCGCGTTCTGTTCCCACTGAGGTAGTCCAACACGGTTGCGCGTTTCCCGGAAGATTGCGGCTAGATGTCGTTTGTTAAAAGACAAACACACCCTCTGTGGGAATCACTCCCGTATGAGAACTACGCGGCACCTCTACTCCACCGGCTCGGCGACATTGCTCGCCTGCCTCACAGCCCTGGCAACGGGGTGCTCGGGGGACGGCGGGTCGACCCCCGCCGACGCCATGCCGACTGGCGGACCGAGCACGACTGGTACTGATGCTAGTGTCACTGGAACCGGCGGTGCCTCCGCTGCCGGGACCACCCAAGGAACCTCCACCACTGCGCCCAGCGGTACCAGCGCTGGCACGACCAGTGGCGGCGGCACCGGCGGCGTCCCACCGGATCCCGACGTCTGCATCCCTGGCGTTCCAACGAGCTCGCAGATCGCGCGGATCAAGAACGTGCAGTACGACAACATCGTGCGCGACATTCTGGGGGTGACGGCGCTGGCGAGCGGGGCGCCGCCCTCGTCGCTGCTGAACACGGACTCGATGGGAGCGATGAACACGTTCATGTGGGAC
>JAICQQ010000079.1 GCA_025937785.1 Polyangiaceae bacterium | reverse complement strand
CTGGCCGTCACGTTGGCCTGCTGATCAACTTCAATGTGAAGCTTCTCAAGAGTGGCATCCGCAGGCTCGTCAACGAGCTTTCCGAGTAAACCCTCGGCGCGCTCTGCGAACTCTGCGGTGAGCCCTCCCACTTCAGCAAGTTGCCAAAGTAATTTCGATTCATTGTCCTAACGGACTTCGACGCTCTGCACCTCGAGGCCGCGACGCGCGAGTCGATCGGCGAGGCGCTCAGCCCAACCGGCACCCGAGGCGCCGGGAGGCAGGTCGACCACGAGCGACACGGAGCCGCCGCGAGCTTCGAGCGTCAAGCACGCGCCGTTCAGCTCGCCGGCACCCAGCTCGATGTAGGCAACGCTTCGCTGGCGGTCCCCGCCCCAGGCGATGCGGCGCACCCCCCTCCACAGCTCGCCCATGGCCAGCGCCGGGTGCGTGACGTGTGGTACCGCCGACTCGGGCGGAGGGGCCGAATGAGCCAGCACCCGCTGCAGAGGGTCGACCCAAAGCAAGCGCCCGTCGGGAGCTCCAACCTGCTGGCCTTCATGACCGCTCTGCTGGAATTCGTCGCGATCCCGCCCCCCCGCCACTGGGTCGCCCCGCGGGCCGATGGTTTTTTCGCCCGGCGCTACGCTGAGGAACATGGATCCGAGTGGAGTTCCGGGTCGTCCCCCGACCGCGAAACCGGCGTGCATCCGGCTTGCTTCTTGCTTTGCTCGCATAACCGCTGAGAAGCCTTCGGAACGAGGGATAGAACTCGCGCGGGTGGCGGGGGCCGTAGGGGGAGTGTTGCTGGAATTCGGACGACCGCTGGGGCCGAGTGGGAGCGTCATGGATCACTCCCTCCGTCGGGCTGGACGGCGGATGGGTTGCGCACCCCCGCACGCTTCCGCTAAGAAATTCGTTCCAGGAGGGGTGCTCAGAAGGCGCCCGAATCCCGATTTGGACGCGGACCCACCAGAACAGCCCATTTATCTGCTCCTCGCTTTACTGCCCGCCGCTACCGCCGCGGTGTTCGCCGCCGCCAGCGCTGCAGTGGCCGCCCTCTCCGGGGCGCGCCTCGCCGCCCTGCAAGAACGTCTGGATGGAGCGGACCGCCGAGCCATCGAACGCTACGTGCGGCGTGACACCACCATCGAGGCTCGTTGGTTGTTCCTGCGGGTGTTGTGTGTAGCCGTGAGTGCGCTGCTGCTCTACCCGACCCTGCCCCTCGCAGGAGCGGCGAAGATCGCTGCAGCCGCGCTCTTGACAGCGCTCGCCTACGCGATCCCCAGCGAAATTGCGCGCGCCGTCGTGACGCGAAACCCCGAGCGCGCCACGCTCTTCTTGCTGAGGTTGCTGCGTCCCGTCGAGTGGTTGGTCGCGCCGATCGCCGACGCTATCGCCCTGCTGGCGCGGCGCTTCTTACCCCCCATCGACGCTCCGTCCGAAGCGCCCGACGGTGTCACCGAGGCCGAAGTCGAAATCATCGTGAACAAGGGGGAGCTGACGGGTGCGCTCGACCACGAGCAATCCGAGATGATCCGCAACGTGCTCGACTTCGGCGACCTGACTGCCGAAGACGTGATGGTGCCGAGGACTCAGGTCACCTCGATCGCCGTCGACACCTCGATCAGCAATGTATTGAAGATCATTGCAGAAACACAGCACTCCCGCTACCCGGTTTATCAAGAAGGCGTGGATAACGTCGTCGGCATCCTGCACGTCAAAGATCTCATGCATCGCCTCGCCGAGACCGGCACCGTGAGCGACGCTACCGAACTCGCGTCGATGTTGCGCCAGCCGGTGGTGTTCGTGCCCGACAGTCAACCCGCTTCCACGGTGCTGAAGGACATGCGCGTCGGCCGCCATCACTTGGCCGTGGTGATCGACGAATTCGGAGGCTTCGCGGGCATCGTCACCCTCGAAGACGTGATCGAAGAAATCGTCGGCGACATTCAGGACGAGCACGACGCCGACGACCCCCCCATCGTCGATCTCGGCAACGGGCGGCTCGCCGTGGACGCCCGTATCCCCGTGGCGGATCTGAATCGCTACCTGGGAACGGACCTGCCCGATGACGGTGACTACGTGTCGCTTGGCGGTCTAGTCGTAGAACAGGCCGGTCGGGTCCCGGAGGTGGGGGCGAAGCTGCAAGCATTCGGGCTCGAGCTGTCGGTGATCAAGGCAGACGAACGCCACGTCGAGACCGTCGAGTTGGTGACCGGCAAGCCGACGCCGGAGACGATCCCGCCGCCCCGCTCGTCCTCGAAAATAACCGCCGCCTTGGTTCAGCCCCCCCGAAGCGTGCAGGGGGGCTGACAGAAGGCAGGCCGCCCTTAGGCGCCCGGCCCGCCGATTTCCTTGAGGCGATCCATCAGCATGCGGCCGGTGTCGAGCAAGCCATCTTCCTCTTCGCCGGGGGTGGACTTGTCACCGCGCAAGGTGTCTTCGAGCTTGCCGATCTCGGAGCGCAACCGGACGAGCACCGCGTCCGGACACACCCCGGCTTGCGTGCTGGGATCCACCGGGATCATTTTCGGCTCGGAACCGCCAGGCTCACCGGAGGTGTAACGCTTCAGCGTGGCGGTGCGCTCACCGTCCTTGATCTTGAAGTCGTCCGGCCAGGCGTAGGCCTTCCCGTCCTTGTCCTTCTCGGTCGAACTCGCCAGGAACGGGGTGGGCAGCATTTCCATCGAGGCCCAAGGTCCGTGCGGACCGTTGGTCACGTACACGGACCAGCGCACCTTGGGCTTGGTCTGCTGCGAGAGGAAATCTTCGATGCCCTTCTTGCTGCCGCCGAGCACCGCTACCAAGCGGTCCTTCTGCTTGTTGGCGTCCGAGGCACCGCTCGAGAAGTTCACGAGGAGAGACACGGTCTCCTTCTTGAAGAGCCCGATGCCCTTGCCGGCGAGGTTCGCTCCGTCGAACGGAATGTTGATACCACCGAGCTCGCTCACTTCTTTTTCGGGGTACTTGTTGTCACCCAGCTGGACCTTGGCTCGCTTCAGCACGTCAGCCAGCTTCTCGATCTCCGCGTTGGCGGCATCGACCTCTTTGCTGAGCTCCGCCGCTCCGATGAGCGCGGCCTCTTGGCGGGAAGACTTTTCGAGACTCTGCCCCAACGTGATCCCGATGCCGCCGCCGATCACGGCGGTGACGGCAGCGAGCACGAAGACCTTGCTGCGGCCGCGCTTCTGAGCGTCGACCACCTCTTGGCTCATCTCGATCTTGATGGCCTGCGGCTTCTCGATCGGCGCGTGTTGGGCGGGGATGGCGGCATAAGGGTCGGACGCATCCACCCTTGGCCGGGCGGGCTGCGACGGCGAGCTGTAGGCTGCCGGCACCGGAATACCCGCCGGTTTTGGGATCCCAACGGGGGGCGGGATCGAGGGACCAGCCGAGACGGTCTTCTTTCCGAGGCGAGCTTTGAGGTCGATCTTCTTTCTATCTGACATCTTCGGTTCGGCGCGGGGGTTTCGAGGAGTAAAAAACTAGCAAAAACATGCGTCCGCGGCGGGGGCACACTAGCGGTCAGAACCCCCAGCGGCAAGCTTGAAAATCCAATGTGGGCGGTTGGGCCCGGCGTACGTCCGGGATAAAAAATCGCAGACCGACCGCAAGGCCCGCACTAGGTCTCCGCAATTCCTACGAAGATCGGAGAGATCACGGTCCATTTCGAGGTGGACCCGTGAGCTTCGACCCCTCACGCCTCCAAATGTTTTGTCGGTGGCGGCACCCCCAGTGCCCCCGTTGTTCCCGCGCATCCTGATTTGACCCCCCGAGACGGTTTTGCCACGCTCGGGCATGCCCAAGCGGGTCATCGTCATCGATAACTACGACTCCTTCACCTACAACCTCGTTCAATACCTGCAGACCCTGAAGGTCGAGTGTGTCGTGCATCTGAACGACCGGGCCGACGTGACGGAGCTTGAAAACGAGCCCCCGGACGGGATCTTACTCTCCCCCGGTCCCGGGACTCCAGACGATGCCGGTGTGACCCTGGAGGTGATCCGCCGCCTGGCAGGCAAGGTGCCCATGCTCGGCGTGTGTCTAGGTCACCAATCGATCGCCCAGGCGCTCGGGGCGCGCATCGTGCGTGCAGCACGCCTGATGCATGGGAAGACGTCGCAAATCGATCACGAAGGCGTCGGAATCTTCGCGGGGATTCCATCGCCATTCACGGCGACGAGGTACCATTCGCTCCTGATCGATCCTGCCACCGTACCCGCTGAGCTAAAGGTCACCGCGCGCACCCAAGAGGGAGAAATCATGGCGATCCGCCATGAGAGTTTCCCGCTCGAGGGGGTGCAGTTCCATCCCGAGTCGATTCTGACGGCGGAAGGACTCAACATGATGCAGAACTGGGTCGATAGCCTCTGACCCGTTCTCAGCCAACGAGGTAAGTCCATGAACTCAGGCCCCGCCATCAGTTTCCGCGAGGCATTCGAAGCGCTCGAACGCAACAAACGACTCGACCAAGCGCGCATTCAACGTGTGTTCCAGAGCATCCTTGCAGGTGAATGGACCCCCACGCAGGTCGCCGGCTTGTTGGTGGCGTTGAGATTGGCCGGAGAAGACTCGGCCGTGATTGCCGCGGCGGCGCGCGCCCTACGGGGAGCGATGGTGCGCGTGGATCACGACTTCGAGACCCTGCTCGACACTTGCGGCACCGGCGGAGACGGACACGGCACCCTGAACCTCTCGACCGGCGCCGCGATCATCGCCGCGAGCGTCGGCGTCCCAGTCGCCAAGCACGGCAACCGCGCGGTCTCCAGCAAGTCGGGCAGCGCTGACGTGCTGCAAGCGCTCGGTATTTCACTCGAGGTACCGGTCGAGCGCGCCGCGGACGTGCTGCGCAGCGTCAACATCGCCTTCCTGCTCGCCCCCCAGCACCACCCCGCCATGCGCCATGCTGCCGTTGCGCGAAAAGAACTCGGGATTCGTTCCATCTTCAATTGCCTCGGGCCGCTCGCCAATCCGGCCGGTGCAACGCACCAGCTCCTGGGAGCCTACGACGACCGTTTGCGGGCCGTGTTGGCCGAAACCCTGCTCGCGCTCGGAAGCAAGCGCGCCTGGGTGGTCCACAGCGAGGACGGCCTCGACGAGCTCAGCCCCTTCGGCGCCACGCGGGTCACGGAGCTCAGCGACGGCAAGCTCAGCGAGCGAGTGGTGACCCCCGAAGACTTCGGCCTGAAGCGGTCGGCACCGGGCGCCATTGCTGGCGGTGAAGCCAGTGAGAACGCCAAGATCCTGGAGCACGTCCTGTCCGGGGCGTCGCACCCCTCGCGGGATGCGTTCGTGCTCAACGCCGCCGCCGCGCTCGTGGTTTCGCAGCGCCTCGAGCCGAAACACGCCGCACAGCAAGCTGCCGAAGCGCTCGACTCGGGCAAAGCGCGCCAGAAGCTCGAGGAGTGGCGCGCGACCGCCACCGAGGCAGCCTCCTGACCATGGGGCTGCTCGATCGCATCCTCGCCCACAAGCGTGCCGAGCTGCAGGAGCTGCGCCGGCTTCCCCTGCCCGAACCACCAGAGCGACGCGCGCTAGACCTCAGGCGCCACCCAGCAGCCGGCGGCGCGCGGGGACCGCTGCAGCTGATCGCGGAAATCAAGCGCCGTTCACCTTCCGCGGGGCAGCTGTCGACGCGCCTTAGCGTGACCGAGCGCGCGGCCAGCTACGCCCGCTCGGGCGCCAGCATGTTGAGCGTGCTGTGCGATCGGGAATTCTTCGACGGGGGCTTCGAGCATCTGCGCGAAGCTCGCGCCGCCTGCGACCTACCGCTGCTCTGCAAAGAGTTCGTGATCGACGAGCGCCAACTCCTGGTCGCCCGAGCATTCGGTGCCGACGCCGTCTTGCTCATCGTGCGCTGCCTGAACCGCACGGAGTTCGGGCAGTTGTTCGAGCGCGCGCGCGAACTCGATCTGGTGCCATTCGTCGAGGTCGCCACGCCGGAAGAGGCCAGCCTGGCGCTCGACTGTGGAGCCACGCTGATCGGCGTCAACGCCCGTGATCTGGACACTCTGGCCATCGACCGCGAGCGAGCACGCGACGTGCTCGGGCGCCTCCCAGACCACGTCACGAAGGTCCACCTTTCCGGGGTGACCTCGGCAGCAGCCGTACGCGAGATGCAGGACTCGCCCGCAGACGCCGCGCTGATCGGCGAAGTCCTGATGCGGCAGGACGACCCCAGTGAACTGCTCGCCGGGCTCGTGGCGGCTGCGCGGAATTCGCCCTGATCGACGCTCTCCGCTACGCTCGTGCGGGTGAGCCTGGAGCACGACGTCGACGCCTACCTGGCGCACCTCAGAGTAGAGAGAGCGCTCGCCGAGAACACGCTGCTGGCGTACGGGCGCGACCTGAGCCGGTTCATCGAGTTCGTGGGGACGCTGGGCGTCCGTCGCGGCACCGAACTCGATCTCGGGCACGTCAGCGCCTGGCTCAAGGAGCTGGCCGACGCCGGACTCGCGGCGCGCACCACCGCACGCCAGCTGTCGGCGCTCCGGGGGCTGATGCGCTTCCTCACCGACGAAGGCGTGCTGAAGCACGATCCGAGCGAGCTCGCTGCGCGGCCACGCATCGGCCGGCGCTTACCCAGCACGCTCGGTGAGCACGAGGTGCTGCGGCTGATCGCGGCACCGGACACCACGAAGCTGCGCGGATTGCGCGACCGCGCGATGCTGAGCTTGACGTACGCCTCGGGTCTGCGAGCCAGCGAGGTGGTGCGCCTCGAGCTGGCGGACATCGATCTCGAACGCGGCGTCGTGTCTGCGTTGGGCAAGGGTTCCAAGCGACGACTCGTGCCGGTGGGTGAGGTCGCGCTCGACGATCTCGAAATCTACCTCGCGCGCCGCGCCGAGCATCCCAAGCTCGCTCTGGCGCGCGTGGTCTTCGCGAACCCTCGGGGCGCCGCTCTGACGCGGCAAGCCTTCTGGAAGATCGTCCGGCGCTACGCGCGCAGCGCCGGCATCGACGGCGCCGCCTACCCGCATCGCTTGCGGCACAGCTTCGCGACCCACCTGCTCGCGGGCGGGGCAGATCTCAGAAGCGTACAGACCATGCTCGGTCACGTGAGCATCGCCACGACCGAGATTTACACCCATGTCGGCAGTCGCCAGGTCCGCGAGGCGCATGCGAAGACGCACCCGCGCGCCTGAGGGACCTGCGAACAGCGCCTCGACCCTGGGAAACAGTGACGCCGGTGCGCGCGGCTTTGTGCTAGGACGGCGATACCGTGTATTTCTCCGTCGTCGAGCCCCGATCTGCCGCGACACCCGTGGTGGTCGAAGTGCCGCACGCAGGACTGTCGGTCGACGCGCTGTCCCTGGCGACGCTGGCCGCGCCGGCGCGCTCACTGGGGCGGGACGCGGATCTGTACGTCGACGAACTGTACGCCGCCGCCCCCGAGCACGGGGCGTCCATGCTGGTGGCGCACCTCAGCCGCTATGTCTGCGATCTGAATCGCAGCGAGTCCGATGTCGATAGCCGAGCGGTCGATGGGGGCACGGCGACATCCGCGCCCCACGGACTCATCTGGCGCAGCACGACCGAAGCGCGCCCTGCCTTGCTCGGGCCGCTCCCCCGAGGCGAGCTCACGCGCCGGCTCGACGAGATCTATCGCCCGTACCACCGCGCGCTCGCCGAGCTCATCGAGCACAAGAAACAACGCTTCGGCTTCGCCATCCTGGTGTGCGCGCATTCGATGCCGAGCTTTGGCCGCGCCGGGCATGCAGACCCCGGACAGGCTCGCGCCGACGTCGTGCCGGGTTCACGCGGGGGTACGACCACGAACCCGGCGGTCCGCCGCGTGACCGAAGAAACCGCCGACAGCTTCGCGTGGACCCTCCGCCACGATGACCCTTACCGCGGCGGCTTCAGCACAGCCCACTACGGCAGGCCCGCCGAGGGCGTGCACGCGATCCAAATCGAGATCGCGCGACGTCTGTACATGGACGAGCAGAGCCTTGCGAAGAGCCCGGCGGGCTTCGCCCGAACCCAACGTTTCTGCAACGAGCTGGTGGAACGCCTGGGCCGGCTGTCGCTGCCGTTGCCCACTTAGGCCAGGTGGCCGACTGCCCTGGCCACTTTTTCGCTAGTTAGCGCCGTCCAAGGCCGGGGAGCGCTTGAACAGTGTCTGTGCTTGAGCTAGGTTCCGCGCCCTCAATCATGGCAAAGAGCGAAATCACCGGCAAACGCCGCATGCGAGCACGCAACGTGTCGCACTCGAACATCAAGACCCCGCGCTGGCAGCATGTGAACGTGCAACGCCGCCGCTTGTGGGTACCCGAGCTCGGCCGACACGTTTCCATCAAAGTCACGACCGGCGACCTGAGGACCATCGACAAGATCGGCCTCATGGAGTTCGCCAAGCGCCACGGCGTCAAGGTTGCGTAGATCCGAGCGCTCGGTTCGACCGAGCGCTCGCATCCACAGTCAGCCGGGAAACGACTGGCCCGTCACGGCGCGCGTCTCCGGGTCACGCGCGAGCGTGAGCTTCGGGCCGCCGCCGGTGGCCAGGTTGGCTGCAGCTGGGAGCGCCACGATCTCGATCGCCGCTCCCCCTTCGATCGTGATCGCCATCGGTGCCGGTGCGCCGAGCCTGGTGCCGGGCGCCGTGCGCGGGATGCCGCGACGCACGGGGACGGCACAGAGCGGGATCTCGAGCTCCAACGCGGGCACCGCGAGGCCGTCGCCTACGCGGCGAAAACACACGCCCGCCGCCACCCCGCGCACGTCGATGGCGATGATGGCGTGGCCGCGGCCCAGCGCGGAAGAGACCTCGAGCGCTTCGCTTTCCCAGGGGACCGTCAACACCTGCTGCTCCGCCCGAGCGGCCTCGGCGGCAGGCATGTCGATCAGCACGCTCGAGACATCGAAGTCCTGTTGACCGAGCGTCCCTCCCTCGATGGGTCCAGCCACCTTCAGCAGCTCGCGCACGAACCTTGGGTCGGCGAGCGCTCCCGCGCCGGCCGCACGCACGCGTGTCAAAAGCTCGGCACGTGCGTCCGCGCCAGACTGCTTGGCGCGCTGGACGCCAGGTTTGACGATGCTCGCCAGCTTCTGGCCGCCGTCGTAGGCGTGCGCCACGAGCGCGGCAGCGACCGCTGTGGTCGCTGCGGCTGAGGCGGCGGGCGGGATCTCTTCCCCGGCGACGAACCCGCGAGGACGCTTCAGGCCCGCGCCGGGTTGAAGCAGTCGACCGTCGAAGGCACGTCCGCCGACGCCTGTCCCGCCCACCAGGATCGAGACCGGCCCCCAGAGCGTGCCCGCGTACGCGCCTGCGGCCGCAAAGAAGCCCGACAGCACGGCGCCGACCGCCGACCCATGCGTCATCAAGAAGTCTTCGGCTGCTTCGGCCGCGACCGGATCACTCGCAAGCGCTCTGGCTCTCGTCGACATGTTCTTTGGCCCGCCCCTCAGCTCGTCGCGTCGTCCAGGTTCTCGCGAATGATCTTGGCTGCCCCTTTGGCACCAGTCCCCTCCATCACCACGAATGCCCGCTCGCACCCGGCGAGCTTCTCGGCGACTTCGTAGGCGACACCGCTCCGCACGTGCGTCGCGTCGCCCAGCGCCAAGAGGCGCGTGTACACCGTCGCTGCCGAAGCGACTTCTTCGTCGCGACTGAGGTCACGCACCAAGAGCACGTCGAGGCTGTCGGCGATCTCCTCGAGCTCGTCGGCCTGCCAGATGCCGCGCGGCTCCCAGGCGAGCGCGATATCGGGCTGGCGCAAGCGCTCGCAGAGCTCAGCGATGCGCGCCTTGTTGCGAGCGGTCGGTGTAGCCGTAGCCGGCGTCTGCAGCAGATACACCGCGGGCTTCAAGGTCGCGGCGACCGCGTGGACATAGTCGATGAGCGCTTCGCCGTCAGCAGCGTCGGCACTCCACACCTTCGCGGGAACCCGCAGGCTAAAGCTGAACCCTTCGCCCGCGCTCTCTACCCATTTGCGCAGGCCCGCCGCTTTCGGCAAACGGCCGGGTTCCGTGTGGAGCTCGAGCAGGTTGAAGTGCTGAGCGTATCTCGCGATGTCCCCCTGCAGGGAAGCCTGACCTACGAAGAGCATCGACCTGCTTTTGCCAAAGAGTCCCGAGTCTCGCCAGCCCCTCCGCAAAAATAAAACCGCAGCAGGCTCACGTCCGGCCCAGCGGCGGGGCGCGTCGCGTCAGGCTGCGGGCGTTTGCGCCACGCGCTCAGGGCTGTTTGACGGGCTGGAAATGAAACCACTGCGTGGGATCTCGCAGGATCGCGCGCTCGACCTCCGTGGCCAGCCTTTGCGCTATTTGCAGCACGCCGTCCTCGAGATCGGCCTTGGTGACCCTGATGGGTTCGCCCAGCACGACTTCGTAGTCGTAAAACCCACGCCGCCGAGCAAACACCGTCATCAAGGGCACGTCGCACAGGGCTGCGAGTCGGAAGGGGCCGGCGGGTAAGCGCCAGGTCGCGCCGAACAATCGGGTGTCGAGTTCGCGACTCTGCTCCGGTACGCGGTCGAGTTGAATCGCCGCAACACCACCCTTCTGCAAATGCGACAGCACGGGCAGGGCATCGGTCGGATGTTCGCCGACGTGAGTCACGATGATGCCGCGCCTCTGCCGCAGCTCGTCGTGAAAGCGCCGGGCCTCTGCGTCCGCCTCACGGTGCATCACCACCATGAGCTTCACTTGGAAATCTCGGGTAAACAGCTGGGCCGCCGCCTCGAAGGGCCCCACGTGCGCCGTGAGCAGGATCAGCCCGCGCCCCGAAGCCAACGCCGCGGTGAGATATTCGCGCCCCTCCACGCTGAACTCCGCCCGCTGGCCCTCGCTCCGATCCATGGCGAGCCCTTCGGCCAGACACGCGGCGTAGTTCATGAAAGTGCGAGCCGTATCGTAAGTCTCGATCCACGGCTGCCGCGATCCCATCACGCGCCTGATGTTCTGCAGCACGCTCGCTCGCGCTCCAGGCAAGCCCGCCGCGAACATCAAACCCAAGAGCGGCGGGCTGTGTTCGACGAACCGGCGCGGACCGTAGCGGGCGCCCCAATAGGCCAGGCGCCTGAGCACGACGTGATCAACCTTCATGCCCGAACAACCTGTCGAGGATGATCGCGGCCGCAGCCCGCACGCTGAGGTGATTGTAGCCGTCGCTGCGGGGTGAGCGAATTGGCTCTAGCACCTGGTTGGAGCGATCAATGACGCTGGGAGCCAAGCCCCAGCCGGTTCCGAAGACCAAGAGCACCGTCCCCTGCCCTTGGCGCGCGCGCGCGCGTGCCTCCGCGTATCCGAGCCGCCCCGGTCCTGCCGCGGCGCTAGTCGCCCAGAGCTCGACCGGCGGCTCGAGCTCGGCGATGGCTCGGTCGAGAGAATCGACGACCTCGAGTCGGCTCAGGGCACGCTGGCGATCCGGGATGCGCCGGGCCCCGCTCCCCTCCACCCAATGCGACTTGATGCAGAGCGCCAGCTCACGTTGCGCCTCGATGGGGTGAACTGCGTAAAAACGATCGAGCCCGTAGGTGAAGGCACTGCGCGCGATGTCGTGCAGGTCCAGGTTGGTGATGGCGCTGGTCACGACTTCACCTTGCCGATCGACGACAGGGTGGTGGAGCAGCGCTAAGGCCACCGTGCGAGTCATCGGCGGCGCGGGTCCTGCTCCGCCGCCGGCACGAGTTCGGGGCGCCTCGAGTGTGTGCGCTCACGCGCCTGCTGTCTCCGCCACGACGCGACCTTTGCGTGATCTCCGCCCTTCAGGACCTCGGGCACCTCGAGCCCGCGAAAGGTAGCGGGGCGCGTGTACTGCGGATACTCGAGCATCCCCTCCAGCGATTCGCTGAACGACTCCTCGTCGATGGACGCCTCGTTGCCGAGCACGCCGGGGAGCAAGCGCACGCAAGCTTCCGTTATGGCCATGGCTGCCACCTCACCGCCGGTCATCACGAAGTCTCCCAGCGAGATTTCGTCGTCGACGAACAGTCGGATGCGCTCATCGAAGCCTTCATAGCGTCCGCAGACCAAAAGTAGCCCCGCGTGTCGCGCCAGCTCGCGAGCCACTGGCTGGCGAAAAGGGCGCCCTTGCGGCGTCAGCAGGACCTTCCGCAAAGGCACGGGGCTCTTGGCTTGTGCGGACTCGAGAGCGCCCATCAAGCAATCGACGCGCATCACCATGCCCGAGCCGCCACCATAGGGTGTGTCGTCGACGCTCTTGTGCACCCCCAGGCCGTGGTCGCGCAGGTTCTCGAAACACACCTCGAGCTGCCCCTGCGCGATGGCCTTTCCCACGAACCCCAGCCGCAAAAAAGGCTCGAACAGGTCGGGGAACAAAGTGACGATCCCGATGCGCACGTTCTCGTTTCTCGACGCGATTGTCGACCGATGGGCTCAGTCGATCAAGCCATCCAGCGAGCGCAAGACCACCCGGCGCTCCGCGATCGACACGCTCTCTATCCAAGCGTCGTCCAGCGGTTGCGCGAGCGTCCGTCCCTCCGGGGTGGCGATCAACAGCGAGTCGACGGTGGGGTGGGCTTCCACCGCATGCACCACACCC
Source organism: Polyangiaceae bacterium (assembly GCA_025937785.1). Lineage (GTDB taxonomy): Bacteria > Myxococcota_A > Polyangia > Polyangiales > Polyangiaceae > JAICQQ01. Next base: position 20,995 of record JAICQQ010000079.1, on the reverse strand, counting down.
ACTGACCCCGCCGGGCCCAACACCTCGCACCCCACGACGTCCACCAGGTAATATTCATCGGTGGCGAGGGCTGGCAGCTCGTCGCGCTCGATGCGGACGCACGCGCCTTGCAACGCTTCGGCAGCATCGCGCGTCGCGACACCCGCGAGGGCAAGGAGGCACCCCTTTCCAGCGCGCCGGACCCCGGCTATCGCGTAGGGCTTCGGTACCTCGTCCCCCTGGGCGAGCCAGACACGGGGCACTTCGAACAGGGCATTACTCTGTTCGAAGTGCAACTTGACCTTTAGTTCCCCCCTTACTCCGTGAGGGCGTGTGACGAACCCCAACTCAATCGTCTTCAATCGACGATGTCGAGGTGCGCGCGCCGCCCGAGCTTGGTGGACGCCGCGGTCAAGATGGTGCGCATCGACTGAGCAGTCCGCCCGTCTTTGCCGATCACCTTCCCAATATCGCTTTTTGCAACTTTCAACTCGATCAACGAGTTGTGGTCGCCCTCGATCTCCGTAACCTCGACGCTGTCAGGGTCGTCGACGAGGGCTTCTGCGATGGTCGCTATTAATTCCTTGAGAGCCATGGGTGACGTAACTCCGATAATCGCAAGCGCTGAAACGAGGGAACAGGGAACAACGAAGTCACTCCGTCGGCTCGCACGGCCGGAGGCCGCGAGCGCTTCCGGCACCAGAGGTGGGGTTAGGCTTGAGTCGATGCCTGCTGCTTGAGGAGTCGTGCCAAGGTATGCGACGTTTGCGCGCCCTTACCCTGCCAATACGTGAGGCGCTCCCGATCCAATCTGAGCGCGTCTTTCTCGATGGCTGGGTCGAAGGTTCCCAGGTTCTCGATGAAGCGCCCGTCCCGTGGGCTCCTACCGTCCGTAACAACAACGCGATAAAATGCGCGCTTCTTAGTGCCGTGCCGTGCAAGGCGAATGTGAACAGCCATGCTTTTCCTTTAATTCAAGTCCATCTCAATCCGGGACCACCAGAAGGTAGCACCCGCGTCGGTTCGCGCCAGGGAGCGCGCGCCAAAACCCGGTCTTTGGGCCAGGGCGGTCCGAACCGGGCGGCGAAAGGTAGAGGAACCCTCGCGGTCTGGTCAAGCGCCGTGGTACCTTCTGTTGTGAAATGCGCCCTGTTGACCTGCGCAGCGCGAACCAGGAGCTCCTCGATGTTCTCCGTGAGGTGCTTGGACCGATGATCTGGGCAGATCAGGGGGAGCTCTACCTAGTGATGGCCGACGATCGCACGGTCGCTCTCCACTTACGCGGTCGCTTTTCTGGCTGCCCTGGAAACACACTCGTGGTGCGGCGCATCATCGAGCCGCTGATTTCGGCAATGTTGCCGAGCGCACGCGTCATCTTGAGCTCGGGCTACATGGTTCCGGAAGGCGCCTCGCTGATTGCGCCGGCAGTCACTGCACCCGCCCCCGCCTAAACCGCGGAGCATACGCTCACGTCGCGGCCGGCCCGGGCAGCACGCTTCGCTTCGGCAGCCGGCACTCTGCACAAAGCAAAGGCGCGGGCGACCTGCAAAGTCACCCGCGCCTGTTCACGCAAACCCGCTTCCGAGAGTCGAGGCTCAGCTTTATTCGTCGGCCGCGGGCTTCTTCGGACCGGGCTTCTCGGGAGGGGGCTTCGTCGTCGCGGCTTTCACTGCGGCGTCGATGGGTTCCGCCGCTGCCTTGTGCGAGCGCAGCTTGTCGAGATCAGCCTCGGTTTCCTTGTTGACGTACACGAGGCCGACGATCTTCTGGTAGTCGCGGTTCACGGCGCGAATGATGATCCTGTTGTCGCTCCATTCCGCCGTGTCGAAGGAACGACCCTTCTCGAAGTCGGCCTTCTGCAACTTCGGTTTCTTTCCGAACTTTTTCTCCAGCGCGGCGACCGCCTCGTCGAAGGTACCCCCCAGTGGACCGCCCGCTCGCAGCTTGTACTCGTCGTAGATCTTCCAGAGGCCGACGCTCTTGAAGAAGAAGAAGTTACGACGTGTGCCGCTCTTCTGCGTGAAGCGGGTCATGCTTTCGCCGTTCAAGTACGAGTATTCGCCCTTCAACGGGGACTGATCGATGCCCGTAGGAAGCTTGCCGAAGCCGATCAGGTTGCGCTTCAACAGGGCCTTCTTGTCCTGCAACTCGTACTCGAGCGCCTGATGCTGTGAGGGGTCGGCCTTCTTGAAAAGAGCCAGGAACTCTTGATCCCAAACCTTCCCGTAGAAGTCGCTCAGCTGGTCGGGCGTCAAACCAAAGCGCAGCCCCTTCGGCGCGGGAAAGGGCAAGCCTTCTTTCTTCGGTTCCTTCGCCTTTTCCTTATCGCCTTCCTTGGCTTGCGCCGCCGCCTGGTGGACCGTTGGTGCCGCGCTGGCCGTCGCGACCACGGCGCCGCCCGTCAAGAACGCGCTGGTGATCAACACCGAGCCCGTCAGTCCTGAAACGCTCGCGGCTCTGAGCCATCCTCTCAATTTCATTTGGTTTCCTCCAAAAGACTCCGTCGTTGCTGTCTGGCGGTCGACGCTCACGGTTTCGGCGCACGACGCTACGGTCGAGCGCGCGAAGCTATCACTGGCTGACAACGCCCTACAAGGCGGGGCGGTTAACGTTTAGACGTAGTAGTGGCAGAATCTATCGAAGCGCGCGCGAAAAAGTCGTGCGCGTGCGCCAGGTTTTGGGCAGTTTGTCAAAATCTGTTGTGACTGCGGTCGGCGGGCTCGACTCGATTCCCAAGCCCGGCTAAAACGAGCGACTTGATCGGTCGGACCGCACTGGTATGCCTCGCGATAGCTTTCGCTGTAGTATCGCCGAGTTGCGGGCCGGCCGTAAGACCTGCAAGTGAGGAAGTGGTGGAGCTTCCGAGCTTCACGCCTGCAGAAGCCGCCCTGTTCGACGACCAGTTCGACGAGGCGGTCTTCGGACGCATCGCCTGGTACCCGAATGCCAAATTGACCGATCGCGTCCGGCTGGCAGACACGGTGGCCATCGCACGGATCGTGACGGCTTCGGAGCAACCGACGGCAGACGGGGGCGCGCTGGTCATCGTGGAGTGCAAGACGCAAACCCCCCCCCTCGCGGGCGCCGCGCCCGAACCCACCGTGCGGCTCACCCTCGCCCCCAATAGCCCGTCTCACCGCTTCTTTCGCTGGCAGCGCCCGACCCTGCTCGGCAAGGATGTGGTCCTCTTCTATCGGCGCTATAACCAGGCGGGCGAAGAGCGCGTGCATTTTCGCGCTGAGCCGAACATTCCCGCCGTACATCTTGCCGTTCAGCAAGTCTTGTCCGCAGCGCCACCACCACCCTAGAACACCACCCGAGATCCATATGCGTTTCCCTGGCAGTTCCATCGAGATCAAGACGGAGCGTGAGATTCAGTTCATGCGAGAGGTATGCGCGCTCGCCGCCGACACACTCAGCCGAGTCGGCCCCATGATCGAGGCGGGCATCACCACGCAGGACATCGACGATTTCGTCCACCAGGACACGCTCAAGTTGGGCGCGCGGCCCGCACCGTTGAACTATCGCGGGTTTCCCAAGAGCGTCTGCACATCGGTGAACGAGGTCGTCTGCCACGGCATTCCCGGACCGCGCCGGCTTCAGGACGGGGACATCATCAACGTCGATGTGACGCACCTTTACCAAGGGTACTTCGGCGACACTTCCGCAACCTTTTATGTCGGCAAGCCGAGCAAGGCAGCCAAGCACGTGACGGAGGTCGCGCGCCGGTCGCTCGAGCTCGCCATTGCCGAGGTCAAACCGGGCAACCGTTTCGGCGACATCGGCGCCGCCATTCAAGAATTCGCGGAAGCGCAGGGGTGCTCCGTCGTCCAAGACTTCGTGGGGCACGGCATTGGCCGGGTATTTCACGATGAACCCAAGGTCAGTCATGTGGGTCGACGTGGTACTGGACGTCGCTTCAAGCCGGGGATGACGTTCACCATCGAACCCATGATCAACGAAGGGCGCTACGAGACCAGGGTGCTGGATGACGATTGGACTGCCGTCACCATCGACGGGAAGCTGTCCGCGCAATTCGAACACACCATCCTGGTGACACCGACGGGCTGCGAAGTGTTAACGGCGCGCTCTGGACGCTTGCAAAATAGCGAAATGTTTGATACTTATTTCTAGGCGCGGCGTTCCGCTGAAGCGTCCGTAGTCACAACCGACTCATCGTTCGTCAGCCGTCGGCGTGCCCGAACACCAGGTTGCTTGATTCGCACACGCTGCTTGACGTATTGAGTCCGCGACGACTAGCTTCCGCATCCGTTCCATCAGGGAACTCCGGCTCTGTCGCAGGGGGAGTTCCTGCAACGGAGGCCGTCAGGCCGACACCACCGTCTCGCCTAGCTCGAACCTAAGCCTCCCGCACCCAAATCATGGCGGCCCGAAAGAAGAAACCCTCCTCAGCCCAGAAAAAAGCGAACGCCAAAGGGTCTCGTTCCTCGAAACCCCAGGTGACGAAGCGGAGGGCAAAGCCGGCGAAGGCCTCGGGCGCTAAGGCGAGCGCAAACGCGCGCAGCGAGGCCAAAGGCAAGCCGAAGCCTGCCGCGTCCAAGAAGCGACTAGCGACCAGCCGACCGAAGTCCCTGCCCCCTAAGGCCGCCCCGAAGAAGAAGGCGGCGGTGAGCGCGAAAGCGCCGGCCGTGGATCGCGAAAAGGTCAAGCGCGAGAAAGAGCGCGAGAAGGCCAGGCTCGAAAAAGAGCGCGAGAAGGCCAAGCTCGAAAAAGAGCGCGAGAAGGCCAGGCTCGAAAAAGAGCGCGAGAAGGAACGTGAGCGGGCCAGGCTCGAAAAAGAACGCGAAAAGGCCAAGCTCGAAAAAGAACGCGAGAAGGCCAAGCTCGAAAAGGAGCGCGAGAAGGCCAAGCTCGAAAAGGAGCGCGAAAAGGCCAGGCTCGAAAAAGAACGCGAAAAGGCCAGGCTCGAAAAAGAACGCGAACGCGAAAAAGAGCGCGTCCAAAAGCAGAAAGAAGCCGAGCGCGAGCGAGCCCGCAAGGAGCGGGAGGCGGAGCGGGTTCTCGCCAAAAAGGCCCGCGAAGAGGAAGCCAAGCGCAAGAAGGAAGAGCGCGAGGCCGAAAAGCTCCGCAAGATCGAGGAGCGCGAGCGCCAGCGCCAGGAGATGATCCGGCGCAAAGAGGAAGAGAAGAAGCAGCGGGACGCCGAGCGCGAGGCGTACACCAAGGCGAAAGAGGCGGAGCGCGCCAAGTTGCGTGCCCAGAAAGAGGCTGCGCGTCGGGCCCTCGAGGGTAAGGTGGCTCGCGCCAACAAACGCGCCAATCGAATCAGCGGGCTCGGACGGGGTGCCACCGCCCGCGTCTACAGCCCCGACTCCATCCCCAATCAGTCCGGTACCTCACGCCGCGAGGCGGGCCTGCCGGAAAGCAAGTTCGCGAACTTGCGCCTGCCCGACGTCAAGCCTCCCAGCACCCCTGCGGTGCTCGTCCCGCCGCCCGAAGAAGAGCGACCGCCGCCTCCACCCCCACCCCCTCCGCCGGAAGGGGTCGAAGAGCGCTACCGGCTGATCGTGGAGCGTATGGCGGCCACGTCGGAGCACTTCCGGCGCGAGTACCAAGAAAACTTCGATATGTCGTGGATCTATCACGACAGCGCGCTCGAAGGTGTCGTCTACACCTATCAGGAACTCAAGACGGCGATCGATCCGAACATCACCGTCGTGCCGGACTCGAGCTTGCAACCGGTGTGCGAAGAGATCCGGCGCCACAAGGCGGCGATCGATTGGATCCGTGAGCTCTCCGACAAGAAGCGGGTTCCTATCAACATCGACGTTATCAAAAAGATCTACCTCTTGATGCACCCCGAAGAAGGGGATCTGAAGAGCGTCAAGTACCGCAAGGACATCCCCCAGCATCGGCTTTACTTCCACGAATACGCCGCCCCCGACAAGATCGCGTACAAGGTGCGGCAGGCGATCGACTGGTTGAACGGTCCCGAACCGAAAAAACTGAAGAACCCAGTGCGCATCGCGGCTCGCGTCCACTACGACTTGCTTCGGGTATTTCCGTTCCCCACCGACAGCGGCAAGGTCGCGCGGCTCCTGATGAACCTGCTGCTGCTGCGTGCCGGCTACCCCCCGGCGATCGTGCACTCGACCGAGCGCCAGCGCTATTACGACGCCCTGAAGGGCTCACTGCCTACGATCGTGACGATGGTCAGCGACTCGATCACGAACGGGCTGCAGAGCATCGAGAAGTTGCTCGACGACTACGAGCGCAAGGGCAGCTAGCCGCGCATCGGCAGCCTGCCTGACGGCGCTTGCCGCGATCACTCGCCGCTGGTCACAGCGTCCCAGCCCGTGGCCAAGGCGAGCTTGGCGACCGCGATGTTGTAGTCGAAGGTCGCGCTCATCTGTGAAAAGCGACGCAGCGCCCATTCCTTGGCAGGGTCGACGATGTCTTCGTTGTCCATGACACCCACGTCGATCCCTTGCTGTACCTTGATCAGCCACTGCTTGGCGTAGCCGGCCGCGCGCGAGTAGGCGTCGAGCCGCCGCTCAGCGTCCTCCGCCTCGGCGAACGCCGTTTCGACCTCGACGGCCACCCCGCCGAGCGCATACCGCTCCGTCGCGCGCATCTCCTCGAGATCCGCCTGGGCTTTGGCGACGCGAGCGACCTGGGGCAGAAAATCGAGCTCCCATTTCATGGCCAGGGCGAAGCCGTACCCTACGCTGTTGCCTGAGTCCTTGGCGAAGGGGTTGCGTTGATCGGTGACCTCTTGCGCGCGCACCCAGCGATACGACAGGGCCAGCCCGACGTCGGGGAAATACTCGGACCGCGCCATCTCTACCTGAGCACGGCGTGCGAGCACGCCTGCGCGAGCCATGTTCACTTCGGGCCTGAACAGGCGGGCCGCCGACAGATAGTGAGCCAGGGGACCGAGCCGGTGACGCGCGCGCTTCAACGGTTCGTCCTCTACATCTACCGCTTGTTGAGCGCCGGTCAAGAACGTCAGCCCTGCGAGCGCCATGCGCTGCTTCTTCAGCACCTCGCTGCGGCGCGCCGTGAGCTCCTCCCGGTACATCTTTACCTTGAGCAGCTCGATGTCGTCGCCGTCGCCGCGCTTCACGTCGGCTTCGAGGCCTACGAGGTACTTGTCGATACGCCGGGAAGCATCGTCGATCAGCACTAGCGCATCACGAGCCAGTTGCGTCCCGTAGTAGGCCTCCCTGACAGAAAGCGCCACCTCGTTCTGGGCCTTCTTCACCTCGTGTTCGCTGACCTGCACGCCCGCAGCAGCAGCATCCCAAAGGTTCGTCATTTTCCCGAAAGTCCAGAGCGGCAAGACCCCGTCGATCGCTACCTGCCACGCCAGAGCCATGCTGCTGGTGAGCGACACGTCCGAGTTGGGGCTGAACACCGGCGTCCCGCGCACCGTCGGAGCGAGCCCCACGCCCGAGGTCAGGGTGAACTTGCTGAAGGGCGCAGTGTAGGCCTCGAACTGCTCTGCCTTGCGTTTGCCGAGCTTCGCTCGAGCCTCGTGCACCTTGGGGTAGTTGCGCTCCGCCATCTGCAGACATTCGCGCAAGCTCAGGGTACGCCGCCGCTCGAGTCGCTTCTTGAGGGGTACACCAGCGCCTACTATCGTGGGCGCCGGCACCCCGTCGGCGGCTCCACCGGCGGCCAAAGCACTGCGACCGCCCAGAGCCAGGGCGCTCAGCAGGATCGCAGTCAAAGCCGCTGGCCGCATCGCGCGCAGCCTAATACAGCTGACGACAAACGCCCGCAAAACTTACGGGGCGCGTCAGTTGTCGTGACGGGAGCCGAGCTTGGCGCGTTTTGCGGCGCGCCTGAAATTCGAGCGGTCGAGGCCTGCTTGGCGGGCGGCTTCGGAGATGTTGCCCCCCGTCCGTTCGAGCAGCTCGTTGAAGTACGAAGCCTCGAACGCGGCCAGAGCCCGCATCTTGGCCTCACGGTACGGCAGATCGACGAGGCCCGTACCCGCCGCCTGGATCTCTGCCCGGACCGGCACGACCGAAGAGCGGTTCGGCGCCTTTCCGAGCGGCAGGTCCGCGGGAGAGAGCGTGCGATCTTTGCAGAACACGATGGCGTGCTCGATGGCGTTCTCGAGCTCGCGCACGTTGCCGGGCCAGCCGTGCCCTTGGAGTACCCGCATCGCCTCTTGCGAGATACGCTGGACGTCGCTGCCGATCCGCGCCGAATACTTCTTGAGAAAGTGATAGGCAAGCAACGGCACGTCCTCTTTGCGTTCCCGGAGCGACGGCAGCACGATGGCGATGACGTTGAGCCGATAATACAAGTCTTCGCGAAACTTGCCCTCCGCGATACGGCCCTTCAGGTCGACGTTAGTCGCAGCGATGACTCGCACGTCGACGGTCTGCGTCTCGTTCGACCCCACGCGCTTGATCTCGCCCTCTTGCAGAGCGCGGAGCAACTTCACTTGCGCCAGCGGTGGCAAGTCACCGACCTCGTCCAAAAAGATGGTGCCCCGATGCGCCGTTTCGAACAGGCCGGCGCGCGTCGCGGTCGCGCCGGTGAAAGCGCCGCGAACGTGCCCGAATAGCTCGCTCTCGACCAAATCGACCGGAATCGCCGAACAGTTCACGGCTACGAAGGGGGCGTCCGCGCGCGGCGAATGCTGGTGGATGGCGCGCGCCGTCAGTTCTTTGCCGGTACCGCTCTCGCCCAGAATCAGGACCGTGGAGGAGGTCGGAGCGACGCCCAGAGCCAAGCGGTAAACATCTTGCATTTTGGAGGAGTTGCCGATGAGTTCGCCGAACTTCTCCATCTGCTCCAGGCGGCGTTCGAGCAGCATGGTGCGATCGACCAGCCGCCGGCGCTCTGCGGCCTTGGTGACCGTCAGCACGACCTCGTCGTTCGAGCGGAACGGCTTGGTCAAGAAATGGTAGGCCCCCGCGCGCACCGCTTTCACCGCAGTCTCTACGTCACCGAAGGCGGTCATGATGATGACCTCGACCTCGAGTCGCTCGGCGCGGGTGCGCTCCATCAGCTCGATGCCGTCGATGTTCGGCATCATCAAATCGAACAAGGCAACGTCGATCGGCTCCTTCTTCAAGATGTCGATGGCGGCCATGCCGCCGCCGGCCGTGAGCACGCCCATACCCCGACTGAGCAACAAGCGCGCCAGGCTGCGCCGCAGCTCGGGTTCGTCATCCACGACCAACACGCGCGGCGGCGCATCGGTGATGCGCGTCGCGCTGCTCTCACCGTTGGCGCGTCGCGCGGAAAGCGTCACGGCTTGCCTCCTCGCGACGAACGATCGCCGGACTTGGAGCGCTCTGCAGGCGGCGAGCTCGAGCGGCGCTTACCGCTGTCGGCCCGGGCGGCGGTGCCTGGTCCCATGACGGGAGTGTACAGGTACCCCTGCTGCTGAAAAACACAGATTCTGTTGCCACCATCGCGCTTAGCCTGATGCAGCGCGGCATCGGCGGCGCGCAGCAGCGCGTCCTTCGTGCGCACGTCGCGCGAGGGATACAGGGCAACGCCCACGGACACGGTGGGCCGCGCTCCCGAACGCCCGACAGGCGCACTTTGCACGACGTCTTGCCAGATCCGCTCGGCGACGGTGACCGAGCCCGCAAAATGCGTACTCGGCAGTACCACTAGAAATTCGTCTCCCCCGAACCTCGCCACCACGTCGACTTCGCGCACGGAGCGCCGGATGGCGTCAGCCACCGTTTGAATCACCCGGTCGCCGGCGCCGCGCCCCCCATCTTCGTTGAAGGCGGCGAGCCGATCGATGTCGATCACGCTGGCAGCGAGCGGGTCGTGATAGCGCTCTGCGCGTTTGAACTCCTCACTGAGCCGCGTGTGCAGGTAGCGGTAGTTGTAAAGCCCCGTGAGCTCGTCGTGAACACTCAGTTGCTCGAGCTTGGCGCGCGCTTGCGCCACGTGGTCGTGGAGCTTTTTGATGCGTAGCATCGCTTCGACCCGGGCGATCAGCTCGCTTTCCTCGAAAGGTTTGCACACGTAGTCGTCGGCGCCGATGCGCAACCCCTCGACGCGGCTCGCGCTGTCGGTCTTCACCGTCACGAGCACGACGGGCAAGAAGCTCTCGCTGGTCATGCCCTTCAGGATCCGACAGGCCTCCAGCCCGCTGATGCGAGGCATCAGAATGTCGAGCAATACCAGGTCGACGCCACCTTGAGCCACGCGTTCGACGGCGACCTGCCCGTCGGGCACTGCCTCCACGACGAAACCGTGATTCCGCAGGATCTGCGTGAGCATGTCGCGCGTGATGCGATCGTCGTCTGCCACGACCACGAGCGACCCTGAGACCGGGCGCGACGGCGGGGCTGGGTTCGATTCGAGCTCGGGCACTGTCTCTGGTACGCCGCCTTCACGCTGTGGCACCTCACAAGGTTACTCGATGCTGCGCGTGTCTGCGACCGCCGAGAGCACAAAGTGTGCTTTCTGGACGGCTACGGGATCAGATCGAGCGTCAACCAGGCGTCCACCCCCCGGCGTGCAAGTCGATGTCCGGCCCAGGCGACGGTGGCCAGACATCCGCAGGGGTGTCGGTAAGCAAGCGAGCCTCGCACGCCAAGCAGTGTCGATTCCTTCACATCCATATCCGCTCCTACCGCGGTGGACAACGCCCGTGACCATTTCAACATCATCTCGGCGCCCGAACTCAAGCCGTCGGCATCGTACCACGCGAAGAGAGGTTCGGTGCTCAGCACGTCACCGGAAATCACCCGTCCCGACCGCGAATCGAGGTCTTGTTGACCTTCGACGTACAGCGCGAGGTGGTGACTGGACTCGGGACCAAACCTGGTACGAGCCGTGGCTTCCCAGTGCCCGATGGCGTCGATGTCGGTCACCCCATGCAGCGATGCGCCCAAGAAATCGCTCGCCGCGAGCGCGCGGCCCATCACGAGCCTGGCGACCCGCGCGTCGTCCTTCACCCAGCCCGCGCGACCTTCGAGTTGCAGCGAACTCCGCTCACCCCACCTGCCCACGGAGGTTCTGACACCACCGCTGATTTGACCGAGCCGAGCCTCGCCGTCGTTGCGCTCGCCAGGGCCGGTCTCGCTGGAACCGACCTCCGCCTCGACCAGGTCGCGCTCGATCTCGTAGAGGCCCGAAGCACTGAAAAGCGGGGTCACGTAGTGCAAGAGCGGGTCCGTCCGCCCGAAGCGACGTCGCAGCGGCAACCCGAGCTCCAGCGCTGCCCCCACGCTTGCGAACGGCTGCGCGTCGCGTGGGGAGGTGTTCACACCGCCCGCGCCCGCGCCTTCGACCTCGAGCGAGAGCGGTCCCGGACGTGCGTGCCAGCGCGCCAACGCGCGCTGCTCGAGGCGTGTGCGAGATTCTTCGGTGACGTCGTCCACGGTCCAAAGTTTCGTGGCTAGATCGAACTCGCCCAGACCGCCGAGCGCTTCGCCGACGCCTAGCGTCAGCGTCGGTCCCCAGGCGCCCAGCTCGTCGATCGCGCCGCCGCGTGCGGCAGTCATGAAAGCGCCTGCTCCGTAGTAGACTCGTCCATGATGGCGGCCCACTTCTCCACGTGCGCGGTCGTAGCGCTGAGCGGCGTCGAGCAGAATCGGGGTGGCCGCGAGGGCGCGTTCGCCGCGCAGCGCGTCGACCCGGTAGCTGGCGCTGGTGAAACCCGGCGTGTGGACGACGCCCCGGGCGTCCACACCGATCATGCTTTCGTGCAAGTGGTCCCAGCGCAACCGCACGGCGTTCGACGGAGTCGCGATGCGGGCACGCAGGTCGACACCTCCCTCGAAGTAGCCCGCAGCTTCCAGGTCGACGAACGACTTCTGCGAGAACGGGACATGAACACCCGCGCCCGCGAGGAAACCGTCTTGGGTGCTGTAGGCTATCCGCGGCGGCAAGAGCCCCATGCGACTCGGCGAGCGGAGCCACAAGTACGGCAACCAGAATACCGGAACCCCCCAAACCCGCAGCGCAGGGTCCTCGATCAAGAGGTCCGTGGGCGGCGCCACCGTCGCGCCACTGAAGCTCACGGTGACGGGTGGGTCCTCACAACGACAGAATGCCACCCGTCCATAGCCATCGACGACGATGCCGCGATCGCTGCGACTGAGCTTGAGTTCGTCAGCGGTGAGGCGGTAGCGGTCCACGACCACCAACACGTCGTCCGCGAGCTCCAGCTCGTTCAAGCGCACGTCCACTTCCACGCGCCCGGCGCTGAAGTCGACGCGGTACTCGCCGGCGTCGTCAGCGGGCATGCTGCCTTGGTTCGGGACGCTCGGCGCGGCTTGGCGCTGGGTGGGTCGCACCTCTTGAGCCGCGCTGGGTCGCGCAGCGAGCCCCGACACGGCGGCCAGCACGATCACGGACGCCTGAAGCGAAAACGCGCGGAGCGTCATGGTCGAAAGCCCAGGCACACGGTGGGGCGACGCTACTCAAAATCCGGCGCCGAGGCGAGAAACGTACTGGCCTGGCGGATGGACCGGGCGGTCGCGCCTGCTGGCGACACGCTCGGCGGCGCGCGCCACGGTTTTCCGGTAGACCTGACCGATTACAGTTTCGTAAAAGGCCAGGTGCGGCGGCATCGCGCCCGCCATCGCGTGTCTGCTACGCTCGCCTGTCCGCCGCACGCTGCTCCACGACTTCCCACTCCACCACGCAAAGCTCGGAACCGCATGACATCGACCCTTCCCGCCACCGAGATCACCGCGCTGTTGGGCCGCGGAACGAGCTTCGAAGGCAAACTTCATTTTTCGGGACGCGTGCGGATCGACGGCGGTTTTCGCGGCGATATTCTGAGCGATGACGTGCTGATCATCGGTGAAGGCGCCGACGTCACGGGCGAGATCGACGTGGCGACGGTGATCATCAAGGGCGGACACGTCAACGCCAACATCCGCGCCAGGAACTCGATCGAGCTCTACGTGCCGGCGCATGTCTCCGGAACGTTGCATTCTCCAGAAGTCTTCATGGACAAGGGCGTGCAGTTCTCGGGGACGTGCACCATGGCCCCGGTCGATTCCGGTCCCAGCATTCCCAAGGCCGGTGACCCGCCTCAGCCCTGACGCCCGGCACGTCTTCGGCTCCCGGAAGCTCGGTGCCCTCGCGCTCGCGCTGACCGGCGTCGCTTGCTCGACCCCTCGCCCGCCTTCCCCCCCCTTGCCAAGTGCCAGCGCTGCCGCCGCGCCGAGTGCTGCCCCGGCGACGCGCGCGACACGGGCCGTGCCCGTCCGCCCCGTGCCGCCGGAACCCTTGCCCGACGGTTGTGTGACTGCCGTGCCGCACGGTCTTGCTCCACTACCGCGGCTGGAAGCCATCGCTCGCGCCTGCGCTCGCGGCATGCAACCCCTCGCCGCCACGCCGCTCGTCGGCACGCTCGAGGCCGGGGCGGCGCTGGCGCTGCCCTTCACCGTCACCGACGCGAGCCGCTGTCTCCGAGCCGCCGCCGCCGGCGCCGCGGGCGTCGAAGAGCTGGCGCTCGAGCTGCGCTCCGAGGATGACCGTGTCCTGAGTGTCGATCAGTTGCCCGGTGCCATCGCGCTGGCGAACGCGGACGGTCCCGTGTGTGCGTCCGTCGCCGGCAACTACCGGGCGATCGCACGAGCCCTGCGCGGGCGCGGTGAGGTCGCCCTCCAGGTGTGGCAAGCCGAGTGACGGCCTGCCTCGGGCTCCGGGTGACGGTGCGGGCTCACGGTGCGACCGGCAGCGCTCGGTAGCGGTCCTTCAGCCGCTGAAGCTCGGCGGCTTTCGATGCGCGCAGCTCGACGAACTCACTCTGAGAGTCCGTGCGCACGAACCAGTCGTCCAGCGAACGGTGGACGCGCAAGAACAGCGGCCGCACCCGGCGCTGGGCCAGGTCGAACGTGTGCTCGAGGTGCGTCAAACAAGCATCGTGATCCTTCCGCAGGCACGCCACCCGCGCCGAATGATAGTGGACTTCGGCGCTCTCGGGCCATTGGGCCACCGCGACCTCGAGGTGTGTGCCGGCCGCGTCCGGCAAGTCTTTGCGCAGATAGGCGTAGGCCAGGCCCATCCTGAGATAGTAGGCCATCGCATCGCGAAGCTTGCAGCCAGCTCGGACGAGCTCGTCGGCGCGTTGGTAGTGTCGGATCGCTTCGTCCGCTGCAGCCACGTACTCCTTGCCTTCGTCATAGAGCACGGCATCTCCTAGCCAGACACGAGTCGTCGCGCTGTCTGGGTATTTTTCTGCGAGGTTTCCGAGGAGCTTTTGCGCTACCGCGTAGCGTTGGTCGTGGAACGCCGTGATGGCTGGCCTGAACTCGCTCTTCGGTGGATCGACGCTGCGCCCAGCGGGGCATGGGGGCGCTGGTGCCGAGCTCGTCGCCGGTCCAACCGGGGCCGCCGACCCCTCTTTGTCCTTGCAAGATGACTGGGTTGCGACCACGATGAGCCACCCGGCAGCAGTGATTGGCCGTGCTAGCTTCACGATAACCCCATGATTCTCGTCTCTTATCAGCCCCTGCCCCGCTCGAAAAGGCCATGCGCCGTCGGCGGGGGCCCCCTAGCCTGCACCGAACGGGGTTCCGTGACCCAAGCTGTCACCCAAAAGCGCTCAGTAAAGCCGTTTTCACGGGGTGAAACCCCCGTCCGCCCGCGCTAGTCACCGCTTCTTTTTTTCTACGGTCGCAGTGCTTTTTCTGCGATTCGCACGGGGCGGATGAGGCCCGCCCCGGACCCGCGCACCCCTGCGTGTTATCTTTTCGCCCCAAGGACGAAGTAGCCCATGCCCCTCCCTCCTAAAGAAGGACTGTACGATCCCCAATTCGAGCACGACGCCTGCGGCATCGGCTTGGTGGCGAACATCAAGGGCGAAGCCTCGCACGACATCGTAAAGAAGGGCGTCGGCATCCTCTTGAATTTGGTGCATCGCGGCGCGGCGGGTTCCGATCCGCTCACGGGGGACGGCGCCGGCATCCTGACGCAGCTTCCGCATCGCTTCCTCCGGCGCGAATGTGACAAGCTCGGCATCCGCTTGCCGGAGCCCGGGCAGTACGGCGCCGGCCTGGTGTTCCTGCCCAAGGACGAGATTCAGGCGGAACGCTGCAAACAAATCCTCGAAGACAAGATCTTCGGTACGGGTCAGCGTTTGCTCGGCTGGCGCGAAGTCCCCGTGGACGAGTCTTCGCTCGGCCCGCAATCGCGCAGCACCGCGCCGCGAGTGATGCAGGTGATGGTCGGCTCGACCTGCACCAGCAATACCGAATTCGAGAAAAAGCTGTTCGTGATCCGCAAGTGGGCGGAGCGCACGGTGCGCCAGAGCGACCTGAACGACAGGGGCTTTTTCTACATCCCGAGTCTGTCCGCCAACACCATGGTGTACAAGGGCCTGTTGCTCGCGCAGCAGCTCACGAAGTTCTACCCGGACCTGGAAGATCCGGACTTCATCAGCGCGCTAGCCATGGTGCACCAGCGCTTCAGCACCAACACGTTCCCCACGTGGGAACTCGCGCAACCCTTCCGGGTGCTGTGCCACAACGGTGAAATCAACACGGTCCGCGGCAATCACGCGTGGATGACCGCGCGCGAGCAGCTGTTCGACGGCAGCGTCTTCGGAGAAGACATCAAACACATGCTGCCGACGATTGCGCCGGGGGGCAGCGACTCGGCGACCCTCGACAACGTGGCAGAGCTCCTGGTGCACGCCGGGCGTTCGCTACCGCACGTGATGATGATGCTGGTGCCCGAGGCGTGGCAAAACGACGCTCAGATGCCCACCCACAAGCGTGAGTTCTACGAATATCACGCTTGTTTGATGGAACCCTGGGACGGCCCCGCGGCGCTCGCTTTCACCAACGGTCGTCAGATCGGCGGCATCCTCGATCGCAACGGCCTGAGGCCGGCCCGCTTCACCATCACGAAGAGCGGGCTCGTGGTGCTGGGCTCCGAAACCGGCGTGCTCGAGGTGCCCCCCGAGGAAATCGAGCGTAACGGTCGCCTCGAGCCAGGCAAGATGTTCTTGATCGACACCGAAGAGGGGCGCCTCATCGAAGACGACGAGATCAAGCAGCGCATCTGCACCCAGCGTCCGTACGGCAAATGGCTCCGCGAGAACAAAATCTCACTCAAAGATCTCGAAGCGCCACCGGTCGTTTCGACCCGCGACATCAAGCCGTTGCGCCAGCGTCAGAAGGTCTTCGGCTTCACGCAGGAAGACCTGCGCGTGATGATCGGTCCCATGGCTCACGGCGGCGACGACCCGGTGGGCTCGATGGGCACGGACACGCCGCTCGCCGTCTTGAGCGATCGCGCGCCGTTGCTCTTCGACTACTTCAAGCAGCAATTCGCTCAGGTGACCAACCCCGCCGTCGATCCGATCCGCGAGAAGCTCGTGATGAGCTTGAAGAACTACGTCGGTGGTGAAGGCAACGTGCTCTACGAGCTGCCCGATCAGGCGCACATGCTCGAGTTCGAACACCCGATCCTGACTGAAAATGACTTGTCGAAGCTGCGGCACGCACACCTGCAGCGTCTGCGTATGCCGCCGACGCTGCCCATGTTGTTCCGGGTCCGCGACGGCGAAGTGGGCCTGAAATCCGCGCTCGATGAGCTTTGCCGCCAGGCGTCGCACGCCGTGCTCAACGGACACAGCCTGCTGATCCTGAGCGACCGCGGCTCGAACGAAGAGCTGTCACCGGTGCCGAGCCTGCTCGCCACCGCCGCCGTGCATCACCACTTGATGCGCAACGGCACGCGCATGCGCGTGGGCATCATCGTCGAGACCGGTGAGGCGCGGGTCGTGCAACACTTCGCGCTCTTGATTGGTTACGGCGCCGGGGCCGTGGCGCCGTACCTGGCCTTCGAGACCATCCAGGACATGGTCCAGAACGGCAGCTTCCCGGGGCTGACGGATGCGCGCCAAGCGCAGAAGAACTACATCAAGGCCATCACGCACGGACTCTTGAAGGTCATGAGCAAGATGGGCATCAGCACCGTGCAGAGCTACCACGGCGCGCAGATCTTCGAAGCCATCGGCATCTCGCGCAACGTGATCGAGCGCTACTTCTCCGGCACCGTCTCGCGCATTTCGGGGGTCGACCTGGACGTCATCGCCACCGAATGCCAGATGCGCCACGAACGGGCTTATTCGATCTCCACGCAGGGCGACCGCGCTCTCGACGTGGGCGGCTGGTTCCATTTCCGCGCGCAGGGCGAGCGCCACCTGTGGCATCCGAGCGTGATCGCAAACCTGCAGAAAGCGGTGCGCCAGTCGGACGAAACCGCTTACGAAGCCTACGCCAAGCGCATCAATCAGCAGCTCGATGGACCGATCACCTTGCGCAGCATGTTCGAGTTCGTGCCAGGTGACCCGGTCCCCATCGACGAAGTCGAGCCCACCACCTCGATCGTGAAGCGTTTCGCGACGGGTGCCATGAGCTTCGGTTCCATCAGCGCGGAGGCTCACGAAAACCTCGCGATCGCCATGAACCGAATCGGTGGCAAGAGCAACACCGGCGAAGGTGGCGAGCGCGAAGAGCGCTTCCTCGACGACCGCCGCAGCGCGATCAAGCAGGTGGCGTCGGCACGCTTCGGTGTCACCACCTACTACCTCGTCAACGCCGACGAGCTCCAGATCAAGATCTCACAAGGCGCGAAGCCGGGCGAAGGCGGTCAGCTGCCTGGGCACAAGGTGGATGCCATCATCGCCAAGACCCGCCATTCGACCCCCGGCGTCACCTTGATCAGTCCCCCACCCCACCACGACATCTACTCGATCGAAGACCTGGCACAGCTAATCTTCGATCTGAAGATGACGAACCCCAAGGCTCGCATCAGCGTGAAGCTGGTCGCTGAGGCAGGTGTGGGCACGGTCGCAGCCGGCGTTGCCAAGGCCCACGCGGACGTGATCCTCATCTCGGGCCACGACGGTGGCACCGGCGCGTCGCCGCAGACCTCCATCAAACACGCCGGCATCCCCTGGGAGATAGGCTTGGCGGAAACCCATCAGGTTCTCGTCAAGAACAACCTCCGAAGCCGCGTCTATCTCCAAACCGACGGCCAGATGCGCACCGGCCGCGACGTCGTCGTCGCCACGCTGCTCGGGGCGGAAGAGTACGGCTTCGCGACGGCCCCGCTGGTAGCCTCGGGCTGCATCATGATGCGCAAATGCCATCTGAACACGTGCCCCGTCGGCATCGCCACTCAAGATCCGGTGTTGCGCAAGAAATTCGCGGGCAAGCCCGAGCACGTGATTCGCTTCATGTTCTACGTGGCGGAAGAGGCGCGGGCGCTGATGGCCGAGCTCGGGTTCCGCAGCATCGAAGAGATGGTGGGCCGCGCGGATCGATTGCGGATCCGCTCGGACGCACGCCAACACTGGAAGGCAAAGCGGCTCGATTTCTCGGACGTGTTGTTTCACGCCAGGCCAGCGCCAGGCGTCGACGTGCATCGAACGCAAGCGCAAGACCACGGCCTCGACGAGGCGCTGGATCAGGAGCTGGTGCGTCTCTGCCAACCCGCGCTCGACGGACAGGCGCCGGTGGAGGCTAACCTCGAGATCCGCAACGTCCACCGCACGGCGGGGGCGATGCTCTCCGGCGAAGTGGCGCGGCGTTTTGGCGAGTTCGGGCTGCCCGATGGGCGCATCAAGCTGAACTTCCGCGGCACTGCAGGCCAAAGTTTCGGCGCCTTCCTGACGAACGGCATCGAGTTCTCGCTCCGCGGCGACGCCAACGACTACGTGGGCAAGGGCATGTCGGGCGGCCTGCTCGCGGTGCGACCGGGTGACGGCGCCACCTTCGCGGCCGACGAGAACATCATCGTCGGGAACACCTCGCTGTACGGAGCCACCGGCGGCAAGGCGTTCTTCTGCGGGGTCGCCGGCGAACGCTTCTGCGTGCGCAACAGCGGCGCCACCGCCGTCGTCGAAGGCGTGGGTGACCACGGTTGCGAATACATGACCGGGGGAACCGTGGTCGTGCTGGGTCGAACCGGACGCAACTTTGCCGCCGGTATGAGCGGCGGCTTCGCTTACGTCCTCGACGAGACGGGCGACTTCGAAAAGCGCTGTAACCTCGGCATGGTCGAGCTGGAGGCGCTGAGCACCGAAGACGTGATCAAACTCGCCGAGTTGCTCGACGAGCACCTGAAGCGCACGGGCAGCGCCAAAGCGCGCCGCCTGCTGAACGCTTGGGAGGAGACCCTGTCGCGTTTCGTCAAGGTGGTACCGATCGAATACCGCAAGGTGCTCGAACAGATGAAGCAATACCCCGCCGCGAGAGCGACGCGCGACAGTCTGCGCGTGCTCGCGAGCGAAGATCCTTTGTCGGGCGAGGCCCAATCAGCGGTAGAAGCAGCTCCCGCGGAAGCAGAGTAAGAACAGTGGGCAAGGTCACAGGCTTTCTGGAATTTCCGCGCCTCGAGCCGCGCAAGGCTCCAACCGAGGAACGGACGAAGAACTACAAGGAATTCGAGCTACCGGTGCTGCGCGAAGAGCTCAGTCAGCAAGGCGCGCGCTGCATGGATTGCGGGGTTCCTTTCTGCAATACGGGTTGCCCACTCGGCAACCTGATCCCCGACTGGAACGATCACGTGTACGAAGGTCGCATGCTCGATGCCGTCGAGGCGTTGCATGCCACCAACAACTTCCCGGAGGTGACGGGCCGCGTGTGTCCTGCCCCTTGCGAGGCCGCGTGCGTGCTCGGGATCAACGACGAGCCGGTCAGCATCAAGTTGATCGAGCACTCGATCGCGGACTACGCGCTCGAACACAAACTGCTCGCCCCGCAGAAAAGCAAGAAGCGCACGTCGAAGCGCGTCGCCGTCGTAGGCTCCGGTCCGGCCGGACTGGCAGCGGCGCAGCAGCTGGCGCGAGCCGGTCACGACGTCGTCGTGTTCGAGAAGGACGACCGCGTCGGTGGACTGCTGCAGTACGGCATCCCGGACTTCAAGATGGAGAAGTGGCTGATTGCGCGCCGCATGGAACAGATGTCGGCTGAAGGCGTCGAGTTTCGAACGGGCATCGACGTGGGCAAAGACATCACGGCGAGCCAGCTCAAGAGCGAGTTCAACGCTATCGTCCTCGCCCTAGGCTCGCGCGTGCCTCGTGATCTCCCAGTCGAAGGCCGCGACCTACCAGGCGTCCACTTCGCCATGGATTTCCTGACGCAGCAGAACCGGCGAGTCGCAGGCGACGTCATCGATCCGTCGCTGTCCATCAGCGCGCACGGCAAGCACGTGATCGTGCTGGGCGGCGGGGACACGGGCAGCGACTGCATCGGCACGTCGCACCGACAGGGAGCCAAGTCGGTCACGAGCTTCGAGATCATGCCGCGTCCGCCGGAGGACCGTGCGGAGGAAACGCCTTGGCCGCGCTGGCCCCTGATGTTCCGTACCTCGAGCTCTCACGAGGAGGGCGGGGATCGTGACTTCGCCGTATCCACCGTGAAGTTCAGCGGTAACGGGCGCGTCGAGCGGCTGCATTGCAACCGCGTCGAGCTGGTCAACGGGCGTTTCTCCGCGGTCCCGGGCAGCGAGTTCGAGGTGGCGGGCGACCTGGTGCTCTTGGCGATGGGCTTCGTGCATCCCGAAAA
Source organism: Polyangiaceae bacterium (assembly GCA_025937785.1). Lineage (GTDB taxonomy): Bacteria > Myxococcota_A > Polyangia > Polyangiales > Polyangiaceae > JAICQQ01. Next base: position 524 of record JAICQQ010000079.1, on the reverse strand, counting down.
GAACGGCCTCGTCACGGATCTCGGCGTCGATCTCGACGACCGCGGCAACGTACGCGTGGCGGGCAACTTCATGTCGAGCGTGCCCGGTGTCTTCGCCGCCGGTGATTGCCAGCGCGGGCAATCTCTGGTCGTTTGGGCCATCGCCGACGGCCGCAAGACGGCGTGCGCTGTCGACGAGTACCTGATGGGGCGCACCGAGCTCGCCACCGGCAACCTCGCCGACCCGCGCTTCCTGCTCTAACCCGCTCGCTCCACGCCTGGTCGACCGCCGGTGGACGGCTGGCACGAGACGCCGCTGATGGAGACTCACCGCAGAGTTCGCAGAGCACGCCGAGGGCTAACCCTGATGTGACATTCGCGCTGACGATCTGAGCGCAAAAACTGGGGTTCCGAGCCGTGGTGCTGCTGCTGCTGGTTGGCGGGCGGCGTCTTCGGCACCTCGCCTTCGTCCAGGATGACCCAGTGTTCCTGCGCTTCGCAGGGCTGAACATCGCCCCTACGGCACGCAGTCTGTCGCGCAATCT